>NZ_VTZU01000175.1 GCF_008370685.1 Aquimarina sp. RZ0 | reverse complement strand
AATTGTAGATAATCTCGATATAGAACGAACTGTCTCTAAAATAATAGGAAACATCGAAGAATTTAATTTCCTGATACCAAGAAAACAATCTGAAACAACCCTAAACTAAGGGTGCGAAACTTCAGTAAAGTTAAAACGATTTTTTTCATATTTATTTGTATTTAAATCTATTAATTGAATGGTTATTATATTACAATCATTTATTATATCAAATTGCAGGAAATAATCCCTTATAAGAAATAGATTTTTTGTACTGTTTTATCTTCATATTATTCTTTGGCAACTATCTAATTGCTCTTAACTTAGTTCTGTACTTATACATAATAACTCTCACACTACTAAGTTTAAAAACAAGTCAATTTTGATACAGATCAACTGTTTACTTAGTTGTATTAAAAAATATAACAAACTACAAATAATAGTAAAATTATACTACTTTATCCATCCCAATTATACAGAAAATACGTGAAGTATTCTAGCATAATAAGGGAATTTATCAAGGATAATATCGAGAACTAATGTTACTAAAATATAAGTATTTCAATGTTAGGAAATTTAGGGAATTTTACACAGAATTATATTTATTTATTGCTTAATAAACAATATGGATCACAAAAATTTACCAAGCTCGACATACGATTTTTTTTTTCAAAAAAAAGTCACAAAGGTCGTCGATAATATTTACTAAATTAGAGCTTGCTGATTTTCTAAAAAAACCTTTTCAAGCGTTTTGTTTACAGTGTCCCGAAGTTTTTTCTTTCCAAAAATTTCTGCAAAAGTGCGTTAGATTTTTTATCGTCAGTTCAAATACCTTGCACTGATGATCAAATATACGACTACGGTTTCTTCTGCTTGCATCAAATACAAGCGTATTTTTTTCTGTACTGGCACGTTCTAAGGTAATCATTACATCTTCTGAGCCAATAGGATGAGATAATGTATCTGTTACTTTACCAATGATACTGGATTGGGCATATGGAAAATTACCTAACATCAAAAATATTTGGTAATATAATATACTAGAATATTCTTTTATCATCAATTATAGATTTCTTTAGCCATGTGATATCTTTTAGGGCATTCGTCGCAATCCTCATCCTCTACTATGCGTGCACCTTTAGGCAAAGTAGCTCTTGCTCTTGCTAAAATATCTTCTGATTCATTTTTTAATGCCTCTATATATATTGGCATTTCTTTTGTTTTTTTTACATCATCAGGAAGTTTTAGTTTTGTCTTCATAAATTCTGAAGTGATGCCCAGATTCATTTTAGAAGCTTTAAACTCATATTGTCCTCTACTATCAGATGCTTCCAAAATAAGTCCCGGAAGACCCTGCAATTTCCAAGGACCGTAAGATACTGGGATATCAGAGGTAAACCACGCCACATAGTTTCTACCTCTATATGAAGTAGTAGCTTTTTGACATTTATAATCTCCTACGGTTTTAAACTCATTTTTTAACTTCCATAAAATTTCATTTACGCTATCTCTAATAGTGTAAAGTTCTTGTGCAACTGTCTCTCTAAAAACAAGTTCTTTAGTTTTAAAATTAGAGAAATAAAAATTTTCTTTTTTGGGTTTTAATATTTGTACTTCATTTCTTATTACAGTTCCATTCCGGAGTTCTTCTTTGGTTTTTTTCCCTTTAATCATTTTGGCACTACCCCTTTTTATATACAATGATACTTCGGATCCAAAATAAAGCTCGTATTCGCTTGCAAAAGATGTACCATTAGAGTTATTTACGATAGTATGATAAACCAAAAAACCATTGTTCTGCTGAGCAAATAACGTGGTAGCACTTATAAAAAATAAAAATATGTAAAATCTCATAATAAGATATTTGTTCTAAATAAACCGTTTCTGAATATTATTAAAATTTAAAAATAGCTAGAATCTATTATTGTGGCCAGTCATCACAGGAATAATATGTCGAATACAAATAATTTCCGTCATTATCATAAGACTCTACACGCACTAAACAGTCACTTGGATATTCAAAATTTTCTGTTAAACTTACAGATTTATTTGCAAAGGCAAAAGAGGAAATAGTCATTAAAGCGATTCCTAATGTTAAACTTATTTTTTTTCATATTTATTTTGTGTTTAAAATTTATTAATTGAATGGTTTTTATTATAAACAGAAACGGTTTTTATTTTTCGTAAACATAGATTTGGATCTATACATATAACTAATACATCAAAACTAACCTACTTTATTAAATGTCTTGACAAACCCATTTGTTACCAATAATTTAGTTAATTTTTTAATTTTAACATTTATACAACAAAAACCAAATCCAACTATAATAATTTGTTTAAAAGAATATTTAAAGAATAACATTGCTGTAAAAAGACTTTATTAATGCTATTATTAGGGATCAATACTACTAAAGCATAAACAGTTCACCATTAGATTATTCGGGGAATATTTAAAAAAATAGCTATGACTTATTTGGGCATATATTCAGGGATTTTCTTTATGATCATATCCGAAAGAATATAATTCAACATAAGAATATAATACTCCCCATTTTTAAGACAGCTACTTAAATTGTAAATTTAATGCTGTACATATGAAAAAATCGAGAAGAAAATTTAGTTCTGCATTCAAGGCAAAGGTTGCTTTGGAGGCTATCAAAGA
>NZ_VTZU01000174.1 GCF_008370685.1 Aquimarina sp. RZ0 | reverse complement strand
ATTATTCAACAATTATATATTAGATTTGAAGATCGAGTGGCACTTGATTTAGCGACCAAGCCCCAGGAGGGCTCTGGGAGCTAGATCCCAGAGCCCTCCTGGGGCTTAACCCTGAGACAGGGTTATATTACACTTCCTATCAAATGTGGCTGTTTTTGGTTTATAGGGTTTTAAGAATATGCTCTTTTAGCATTAAAGTCACGTATAAGAGCATCTATAGTAATATAGATATGCTCTTTTTCTTTTTGTGATAGTTTAGAAACGTGTTCTATACGTTTTAGTAGTTCTGTATCCAATTCTAAATCGGTACTTCCTACTAGGTAATCTAAAGATACTTTTAATGCATTAGCAATTTTGGTAGCCATCTCGATAGTAGGTTTTACTTCGTTACGCTCATATCTTCCATAAGCATCTCCGTTGATATTAATAAGCTTACCTATATCAGCCTGTGATAATTTTTTCCTTTTACGTACCAATCCTAAACGTTCACCAAAAGTCATAAATGTATGTTTTAATGCAGTATTTTATACTAAAACACAAATATAGAAACAAAATATGTAGTATAAAATTAAGTTTTGTTTGTTTGATTCATTAAGATATTATAGTTTTGCTACAAATATGTAGGTAAAAAAGATTTTTATGCAATTACAAACCGATAACACCGATCAACTCATTTACGAAAACGAAATCCTAGAATTCACAGTTTTAGGTGGTATTAGATTAGAAGGATTAGATCGAATGCGTATCACAGTCAAAGTACAATTACAAAAAAGTAGTAGACCACCAGTACGTCATAATCTAGATTTATATAATGATACACAATTAGAAAAGTTTATCCGTAAATGTGCAGAAAAACTAGAAATAGGTACAAGTGTAATAGCAGCAAGTTTATCAGAACTCACAGAAGAATTAGAAAAATATCGGCTAAGCCGCATTAAAGAGTCAGAAGAAAATCTAAAACCCAAGATTAAGCAACTAAATATTGCAGAAAAAGAAACAGCTGAGCTATTTTTAAAAGAAGAAAATTTATTAGTAAAAACTAATAAACTCATTGGTGAAAGTGGTGTAATCGGAGAGGAAACCAACCGATTGTTAATGTATCTGATCTTTACCAGCAGAAAAAGGCAACAACCGCTACACGTAATTAGTTTAGGAAGTTCAGGAACAGGAAAAACACATTTACAATCTTCAGTAGGAGAATTGATGCCAGAAGAAGAACGGGTAAGTATTACCACATTATCAGAAAATGCCTTTTACTACTTCGGCAAACAAGAATTAAAACACAAAGTCATATTAATAGAAGATTTAGACGGAGCAGAAAATGCACTCTATCCATTACGAGAACTACAAACCAAAAAGAGGATCGTAAAAACCATTGCCAGTAAAAATCATAAAGGAGAAACCCAAACCAAATATCTGGTTGTAGAAGGCCCTGTTTGCGTAGCAGGTTGTACCACAAAAGAACATATTTATGAAGATAACGCCAACAGGAGCTTTTTACTCTACTTAGATGAAAGTCCAGCACAAGACGAGAAAATAATGCAATACCAACGCGGCATATCAGCAGGACAGATTAATCATTACGAAGAAACCGAGGTGCAAGAGTTTTTACAAAATGTACAACGAATACTCAAACCTATAAAGATCATCAATCCGTATGCAAAATACTTATCACTACCATTAGCTGTATTTAAACCTCGCAGAACCAACAACCATTACCTGCAATTTATAGAAGCAATCACCTTTTATTACCAATACCAAAGAGAACAGAACGTAGATAAGAAAACAGGCGAAATCTATATCGAAACCACTTTAGAAGATATCGAAAATGCCAATATGTTACTCAAAGAAGTATTACTACGCAAAAGTGATGAACTTACAGGAAGCTGCAGAAATTACCTTGAAAACCTAAAAGAGTACCTAAAAACCAATAAAAAGAAACAATACACAAATAGAGAAATCCGTAAAGCATTACGAATCAACCCAAGCAATCAAAAACGCTATAACCTACAATTAATCACAGGCTACTATATCAAGAAAGTAAAAGGTAAAAAAGCCACAGGATATCATTATGAAGTTGTTAGTACTACCGAATATAACCAATTACAAGATCAGATAAATAGTGTATTAGATAAGGCTTTAGAGAAGCTAAAGAAGAAAAAATAATTGTCTGTGGCGACTCGCCACGCGGTTCATTAGTTCAAAAGTGGTTCAAACCAAAAATGAACTACCTAAGAAAAAGAAAGTCAATTAATTATCATAGTGGTTCGCAAAGTTCACCAAAAAGTATATGAGGGATGAGAAAATTACACCTTAAAAACGAAAGCTACCAATACCTAGAAGCCTCTTTTAAAGAATGGTTGGATATTTTAGGGTATGCAGAAAGTACGATGTATAACTTACCCAATCATATAAGAGAATTACTCTACTACTTAGAACAAAATAATATTCCTCATATCAAAGAACTAGATAACCTGATTATCAAAGAATATTATAACCATCTAAAATTACGAAGTAATGATAGAAAAGGTGGAGCATTAAGCAATGGAAGTTTAAACAAACATTTGCAAGCACTCTACAAGTTTACAGACTATTTACGCCAAAATGGTAGAATAACCTTACCTAAATTATCCATTGATTGGGAGCAAGACGACACAGGAACAATCGAAACCTTAACTATACAAGAAATCCAACAACTCTACAAAGCTACAAGACATTATCCCAGAAATATAAAACACACC
>NZ_VTZU01000173.1 GCF_008370685.1 Aquimarina sp. RZ0 | reverse complement strand
ATCCCAGCGCTCGATTGGAATCTCTGTGATGCAATCCTTACCCTGCTTCAGGTTTTCCCAGAAATCTTCTAGTGTAGCTGCGCCTGGATATCGACCACTTATACCGATAATTGCAATATCTTCTTTTTGAACTACATACGGGAACTTTGTTACTTCTGAAGCCTCAGCAATAAAACGTTTTCTTGTACTAACGGGTATTTCAACATCTATGTGTTTTGACAGTTCAGGTTGATCAATGATAATATCCTCCTTATCGATATCAACTAATTCCAGTAATCGATCCGAGTATTCCTTTATGAAATAATCAGAAAGCTCTGCAACATTATTATATTCAAAAAATAAAGTACTTGGAATATTTTCAAAAACTTCATTTAAGTTATTCGTTAAATTGACAATCATAATAGAATCAATACCGTATCTCTCAAAAGGTACTGTATTTTCTATTCGATCTGGAGATAGTTTTAATGTTTCAGCCAGTATTTTTTTCAAATATTCAATAGCACTTTCCTTCACTTTATCATTATCTACCTTCATAATATTTGAGGGTTTACTATGAGCAATTATCGAAACTTTATCTACTAAATTTGCTGATAATTTGGACTTTTCTCCATACAAAACAGTGCCTTGAGAAATTCCTTGATTGACAAGAATATTAAAAGCGTGTATACCATCCAGCGTAGGAAGTGCATATAAACCTATTTGTTCCTGCATGTACTGTTCGGTCTTCGGGTCAACCTGCATTACTCCTTCTTTCCACAAAGGCCAATTGACACTAACCGTAATACCACTTCGTTTTCCCTTCTCTCGTAAATTGTTTCTGTAAGAAGAATAGTTATCCATCCAGGCATTTGCACTCGAGTAATCTGCCTGACCTATATTACCAAATACCCCTGATATGCTGCTAAAAAAGACCATAAAATCCAGATTTAAATCTTTGGTAGCCAGATCCAAATTTTTAGATCCGATAATTTTAGGATATAGTACAATTTCAGTTTCTTCGATCGTCTCATTTTGTAAGAAGATATCTTTTAGAACTCCTGCACTATGGATAACACCATCTAATCTACCGTGTATTTCTATCAATTCTTTAACTAATTTATTAGTAGAAATACTATCCCCTATATCGCAGCTATGATATGTAGCATTTAGATTTTGTAAGCTTGCTTTGTCCAGTCTGCTTTTTTTACTTCTTCCTACTAAAATTAATTTAGTATTTTTTGTTTTGGAAATATGTCTGGCAAAGATTTCTCCCAGACCTCCGCTTCCTCCAGTAATCAGATAAATACCACCTTCTTTGATTTCAAAATCTGAAGCTCCAACGGATAAATCTTGTAACATTGACAATTCACGTACTTTTCTCTTTGTTCCGTTGTAACGAACTTCTTTACAAACGTCCTGTTCTTCTGATTGGAGAATATTACAGATGTTTTCAAAATTTTTGAAGGACAAGTCCGAAATTCCAATAGTTTTGCCAATTATTCGAGAGTTTTCTTTATTTGCAGACTTAAGCAACCCACTTATAAAGCCATAATTCACAAACTCCTCGTTAGAATAAACCACTGTTAAAAAATACTTTGATTTGGTTTCAAATTTACTTCTTACCAGTTCTTTACACTTCTTATAGTATTCTATATCATCATCTTCGTTGATAGCTACAACTTCTATCTCCAAATATGCTTTTAATCTTTCTGCTAGTTCTGCCGAACCACCAGCCACTATAACGAGTGGAGAATATTCTGTAATATTTGATTGATTCAGAATATTTTTTTCCTTCCAGACATCCTTATATAAATATGTTTTTAATTCTTCAGGTTTACTATCTAGTTGTGAAACAGTAGTAGTATTCATCTCCATCGGTAAAACAACAAAATCTATAAAACTGAGTAAAACATTTCCTGAATTGGATAGCAAATTAATATCATAACTGGATATTTTACTACCTGGTTTACTTTGTGTATTTTTCTTCACATAACACCAAATGGTTTTATGTACATCATCATAAATATTTACTTCTTTAACACTGAATGGTAAACTCAAGCTCATCTCTGAATTATTCAGGCTTATGCCTATACAAGTCTGCAATGCGCTATCCAATAGCCCCGGTGGTAAAATAAATCCTTCTTCATAGGATACATTGATCTTACTTAAAGACTCTATATTATTGTAATATAATTCTTCTATCCCCTGAAAACTTTTCCCATAATTCAATCCTAACTCTTTAAATAATCTATAACAATCCGCCTTTTGCTTACTGTAATTTGTGCGATTTTTTATTTCATTAATAGTAAAAGAAGAAACTGAAGGCAACGATAACGTTGATAATTTACCTTTACTGTGCAGTAATTCTTTATCTCCAGAACTACTATAAATTTCATAACTTATGGATGAGGAGTCTTCTTCAAAAACACTAATATTTATCTGCTTTTCTTCTTCGTTAACCATTATTGGATTTAACCAGTTTATCTCTTTAATCTGAGTAATTGGGGTACGAAGACTTCTCTGACCTGCTTCTCTTGCTAGTTCTATATATGCCGCGCCTGGTAATATTTTTTCTTCCCCAACTCTATGATCTGAAAGGAAAAGTTCTTCTCCAGTAAATGTACTCTGGAATTTTTGCTCCATTAAATCCGACTCATTTCTGTGTAATAATGGATGAAGTCTCGATTCTGTTTTTAAATTGATTAAATTTTTAATTCGAGTGACCCAATAACGCTCCTTTGCAAATGGATACGTCGGTAAACTGATCTTAGAAGGAACATGTCCTGGTTCATACAACAACTGCCAGTCTATATCAATACCGGATACCCATAATTGTACCAATGACTTAGATTCCTTTTTCCTGATTGCAATCTCCATATACCCTTTACCTGCCTCTCCTTCAAGTAAA
>NZ_VTZU01000172.1 GCF_008370685.1 Aquimarina sp. RZ0 | reverse complement strand
TTTGGACTACAGCATAAAGGCTACAATAATACCATTACTGGTAGGGAGCATAACTATGGGTTTAATGGGATCGAGCACGAACAAAGTTTAGGGCTTGATCTTTACGAAATGCCACTGCGACAATATGATCCTGCTATTGCTCGTTGGACTTCTATTGATCCTGTTACACATCACTCGATGTCTACATATACTGCCTTTGATAATGACCCTGTTTTTTGGGCTGATCCTAGTGGAGCGAATTCCACGCAAGAATGGATGGCAGCTAATGGAATAACAGACGATGATCTGATTACTGTTTATGAAGCAAGTGATGAAGAAGATGACCCTCAAGATGATATTACGGTTAATTCCAATGGTAAAGTAGTAGGAGTAGTTAAGAATGATAAATCAAATAGATTTTTTGATCAAGATGGAAATGAGTTATTTTTTAATGACTATGAAGGTATAGATGGCTTATATAATGATGATAGGCTTTGGGAAATAGGTGATCGTGTATTTTATGCCGTATCTATAAAGAAAGTTAATAATCATATAATCGAATCAGGGCTTATTTATGATAGATGGTTTGCAAACTTGCCGATTAATGGTCCAGGAAAATGGTTATCAAGTTTGTTTACAGCTGTAGGTAAAGGTCATGGGGATTTTGATTTTGCTGAAGGTTTTTTATCAGGTCTTATAGATAAGCCTGCATTGAATCACGGTGATGGAAGAAGGGCAGGTCTTTCGCTTACATTTGAACAAGGTGCTGGATTTTTTAGATTTGGAAATCAAAGTACTATTTATAATTTGTATGACGCAGGTAATTACATGTGGGGTAGAGCAATGGGGATGTCTGGGTTTAGTTATGCTGAAGTTATTTTTGGATCTAACGCTAACGAGTTAACTTCCTTTAGTTTAGATTCTGATGCTGATCAAAGGGCAATTAAAAATGGATTTAATGGAAACTAAAAAGAATAATTTAAAAATTAAGTCAGCTGTAATTCTATTTACAATTTTTGTGACTATCGTAATTAATCTATTACTATATTTTTATCCATCAAGAAAATATGGTGTGATTTTAAATAATTATGTGTTTATTCCATTATTTATTATTTCCTTGATATTGTCTATAAACATTCTATATAAGTATTTCTATTTGAAAGAAAGGTTAAATAAATGGCATGTTTTAATAGCATTTTTACCGCTTCTTTTTATAATAAAAATTATATCTTCAATTTGGTTTTAATTAACTCAGCTCTCCGAAGAGTGATTGGGCTCTGCGATAGTTTTTAACTTCGTAGCGGTAAGGTAAGAATGTAAAAGAGAAAGCCACAACTTTAGAGTTATGGCTTTTGTTATGTTTATTCGTCTCTAGTGTTCCAATTTTGTGGACTTTGTGCCATTGCAAAGACTGCAGAGATTATGATGGTTTTATTCTCTTCATCCACTATAAAATGGATCATATATGGGAACACATCTACGATAGCAGTTTTAACATCACGATATCGAGTAATAATGTTTTCAGGGTTTTTACGAATATGAGCTACTTTTTTACGGACTTCTCTGGTAAAACGTTTACCTAATCCTTTTTGCTGTTTGTTGTACCACTTGGCAGTACTTCTAATATCTTCTTTGGCAAGCGGTAGTATGACAGATTTGTACATTTATAACTCTTTGTCAATATCGTCCATAGCCTTGTCAAAATCTAATACCTGATCAGGATTGTTGCGATGATCAGCTAAACGTTTATCCAGTTCCGCTTTATGCCACTCAGGGATATCGTTTAACTCGGTCTCAATATCGTTGTACTTTTCTTTGAGTTTATTCCAATCGTTCATTGGGATAAAAACCCCAGTAGGAACACCATTACTATCTGAAATATATTGTAAGTTCATCATTGTTTAAAATTTAAGAAGAATAGGCTTGTTGTGTTTTAAAGTCTCTAATAGCAAGGTCTAAAAACTTAATAATTATTGCTTTATTATCTCCTGTCATATCCTGTATTACTTCAAAACGTTTAAGAAGCTGTGTATCCTTGATCGCTATATTATCATCACTTAGTAACGAATCTGTAGAAACTCCAAGTGCATCTGCAATTGCTTTTAATGCATCCGCAGGAGGGATACTGGTGTCTAGTTCATAACGAGATAAACTCTTATTGTTTACCCCAGAACGTTCTGCCAGTTCTGCTTGTGATAAATTCTTTTGTTGTCTATATAGTCGTATGCGCTCTGCAATAGTCATAATCGAGAAATATTAATTAAAAACACCTCTAAAAAGTGAATATAAGACAAATATAAGCAAGATAATTTAATAAAATCTACTAAGTGTCTTGTTTGATGTTCTCGTAATTGTTACTTTTGAGACAAATATGAGAATGTTATTATTTTAATCTTTTTCTATGATTACATTAAATACTACCAATCCAAACAACTATAGCTATATCACAAAAGACCTAGAAATCCACATCTTAGGCGGTATCAAGCTTAATAATTTAGATCGTATGCGAGTAACAATGAGCGTTCAAAAGCCAAAAAGTATTAATGTGTTACGTCATAGTATCGATCTGTACAATGACAATATGGTCGAGAAATTTGTACGTAAGATTGCAGAACGTATCGAAATAGGTACGAGTATCACCCGTAAAACCCTGCAAGAACTAACATCAGCATTAGAGCAATATAGAATCGATGAACTGGAAGCAGCCAATAAAGCAAACGAAATATCAGTAAAAAAACTTAGTGAGACGGAAGAACAAGCAGCTGTAAAGTTCTTAAAATCCAAAGACTTACTTAAAAAGACCAATGAGTTAATAGGAAAATCTGGAGTGATCGGAGAAGAAACTAACCGATTATTAATGTACTTGATATTTACATCAAGAAAAACTAATAATCCATTGCATTGTATTAG
>NZ_VTZU01000171.1 GCF_008370685.1 Aquimarina sp. RZ0 | reverse complement strand
GCTGTAATTCAACCAACCAAACCTAACGAAAAACCCATAGAAACAAAACTATACGGCAAAGCAGCCGGGGATAGTCAACACTGCGTTCATATATCGGCGCTACGCACCATACGAACGCTTAGTTGTTACCCAACGTTTTTTATTTCATTTTTCATTTTTTCAACCCAATTTTTGTCAGTTGGCTCAACAATGATTGCTTTAAAATTAAATCGTTCGCTTTCAATTCCTACTCCTTTTAAATCATCTACGTGTATGTCAAAATCAAATGCTGGAGGAAACTTAGATGAATTAATATTCCGAGATTTTAAAACTTTTCGATTCTCTTTTTCGGTCACAATTCGGTTTACTCTTATTCCATAATATTTTAAAGTCCGTCTTATTTTTCTTTTGCTACGAAACGATGTCGTGTAAATATGAATTTTGTGTTCCTCATTTTGCAAATTAGAAATCAATTCACGTGTACCTTTTCGCATTTCTTCAATTCCGAACAGTTTAGCAATTCTGCTTCGTTTTTCGGTTTTAAATTCCTTTCCGTTAGGAATTAATGTGCTATCAAGATCAAAACTTATATTCATTAAATTCGCCTTAGCTTTTTTTCATTTCACGTTTATATTCCAAATCTTGAATTGAATTTTAGCTAAAAAACTATTCCATTCGTGTCGAATACCACCTAATTCCCAATTAATATCAAATTTGTCTGTATCATTTTTTCGATAATTTGGAAGTCCGATTTTAGAATGTAGCATTGGTTGATTGCTTTTTACAGTTTCATAATAGTCGGATTCGAGTAATGATTTCGGATAATATTGAATTTCAATTATAGTATTTTCTTTTTCGCTTTTATATATGTATAAGTTTATATCGTACAAATCTTCATAAAAGACTTTTAACTCAGCCGTTATTTTTTCGAGTGACTTGGGTTTCTTTTTATCATTAATTTTTTTTCGTTCAGTTCTATTCTGTTTGTCATTTTTAATTTCCGAAATAATATAACTGGTATTGTCCGAAATTTTATTCCAACAAGAATTTCTCGCCATTTCTAATAGAGTAGAAGTGGCTTCTTTTAAATTCTGTTCGAGGTTACTTTTTGTGACTTTTTTCAAAATGTTGGGTAACGTCTCTTGTATGTTGCGTTTGCTTCCCGAAGGGAGCATATGCAATATACAAACTGTTAGCAACTTTTTATAAATCTATAAAGTTGCTTTGGTTCGTTTCGTTTGGATTATTTGTACCTACTATATTGGTGTCAATGTTGTCGTTATATTTACCACCAATTATGTATGCTCCAGTCATATTCCCACCTTTACTCGTATTGTTTGTGACCCTGTTTCCTGTAAAGTGAAAAATTCTTGATTTATGAACTCTTACAGCATAATTATTAGGTGGATTAACATTATCAACTTGATTTGGCCTTTCTTGTGTAAAAGAATTGCCAATGATATTTGCTTGAACAGATTCGGTTATCATAATTTGACAACCTACATCAATATTTTCACCGCTAGTAAAAATAAAGTTATCTTCGAAATAGCAGCTGCTAATATTTAATAGGTTAACTCCTCTCGCATATATTCCGTATCCCGAATTGAATTGCACAATTGTATTTTGGATTAGAACTGGTTGCCCTCCCCCACTGATTTGAATGGCAGCAGAAGGTTTTGCATCATGTTTATCTTGATTGTCTGGATAATCTGAATCAAAATTCTTGCAAACTTCAACTCTACAATGATCTAGTTTAAAACCGTGACATTTTATTAAGTTAATAATTCCATTAGAAGCATAAGACAAATTACTATTAGTAATTCGAACATCTCCAAAACAATTTTCTAATTTCACAAGATTTTTTCCTTTTTCAATTCTACAATTATCTATAACAATAGAATATACACATTCGAATGCGTAAATAAGGTGGTTCGTTTTCCAGTTTTTTGGATGAATCTCGTTTGATCCAAATCCTCTTATGCCTAAATTTTTAATTCGTATGTAATTCCCGAATTGAGTTATAATTATAGGATTCCCTTCAGTGTCTGTAGCAATATTTCCATTTTCATCTAACTTATATTCTACAGGTTCATAACGGGTATCTCTAAGTCTAAACATAATATGTAACCCATCTTCAGATTTATCAATTATAGCAGTTTTTGTTGGGCCATAACCAATCAATTCAATACCATTGGGGATCATTAAAGTTTCCGAAATACCATAAAAACCTGCCTCTAGTTGTATTATTTTACCATTGGAGTAGTTTTTTACCCTATCATATTTGGATCTTTTTATTGCTTTAGCCAAGTTAAGAGCACATTTGAATTGTAAGGTGTTATCTGGAATAAGACGATAAATAAGATCATTAATCCTACTGTAATTTGGTTCAGAAACCACGGCGCCACCACTTGGAGTATCTTCTCTAAAAATGTTGTATTGATTTGAAGCTTGAGCGCCAAACCATTCTAGTTTAATTGTTGAATTAGTTATATGTCCATAAACTGCATTTTCTGGGTCATTCGAATTAGTAATATCAAGAATATATTGAGAATATTCATAGAATTCTATTCTTCCAAACCATCTAAATCTACCATTATCAATAAACTTCAAACGAGAATTAAATTCAAATTTAAGGCAAATTCTTGCTGTTAGATATTGATCAAAAAAAGGATCATCATTAATCTCGATTATACTATTTTCTTCTACAACTATTAATTTATCTCCAGTTCCATTATTAATTGCATTATAAAGAGATTGCTTATCATTAACAATAATTTTCATATTTAAGGTTTTAAGTTGTTGCTAACGTCTATTGTATGGTACGTTTGCATCCCGAAGGGTGCAAATGAACTATACAAACTGTTGACAAATGTTGATTATTCATAAAAGTATTCTGCCACTCCATTTCCAATATCCATGATTTTATTTATC
>NZ_VTZU01000170.1 GCF_008370685.1 Aquimarina sp. RZ0 | reverse complement strand
GCTTACTAAAAAAAGCAGCAACACTTTAAAAAACGGCCTTGCAAAGAGCTAAAGTTAATACCCAGTAAATTACGAATTTTACGTTAGCCTACGTACTGAAGTTTCTGGGGTCTATGAGGGATTGCTTGTAACGTCTCTTGTATGGTGCGTTTGCATCCCGCAGGGTACATATGCATTATACAAATTGTTAGCATTAGTTAATTTGTCCAAAATTTAAATTATCACTTTAATTATTTTCATTGGTAAAGTTATTTAAAGTATTGTCTCTAATCGTAGAGTTTAAATTAGTAGATGTACTATTCTTCCATACTGCCCAAGGATATTCATTTGTACCTGTGAAATTAAATTTATTATTTAAAACAGATGTACCTATTGTATTATGCAAATATACTGAGTTCTCAAAATTGTTATATATATCGTTATTTGATATTGTGGTATTTATGCTTCCAGATCTTATATAAATACTTCTGTTCGTACAATTTCTTATCACGTTATGTTTTATTAGGTTTTCTTTACCACCTAGATATATACCTAGGTTTCCATTACTAATTATATTGTCTAGTATTAATGCGTTTTTTAAGTTATTACCATTATAATAAATTCCATTATCTCCATTTAATTCTAAAATATTATTTTTTAATTTAATTTCGTTCGGAAAATTTCCTGAATCATAAACACTACCAATAAGGATATTTATATTATGGGGATCAATAGAGTTTGATGAGATATGATTATCAGATAAAGTAGTTGTAGAATTATGTATTTTAATGACCCCATTTTCTGAGGATAATATATTATTGGAAATTAAACAATATTGAGGTTTAGTTTGTTGACCATTCGGATCTGCAGAAAATAACTCAATTGCGAATCGTGTTGTAGAAGATATCTGATTATCTTTAATAAGCATATATTGTCCAGATTGATTGGAAACTTTTATTCCGCCTTGACAATTAATGATTTCATTCCCTTCAATAATCAAATCCGTAAATATTTGCTTAGATTCCGAAGTTTGAGTATAATCTACTTTGATGCCAACTGGATTGTAGTTTCCATTTGGATATTTTAGGTTTTTTATAATATTATTTTTGCAACTGGCATTACTTGCATGTAAATACTCTTGCTCATGTCCAAATCTTATTCCAGGTCCGTGTTTTTTAGAGTCATCATCATTATAAATATAGTTGCCTTCAACTAAAGCATTTCTATCATTAATAGTAATAAAAGCCGTAGAGGAATTAACAACAGTATTGCTAATAATTTTATTATTATATCCTATTTTGTTTACTCCTGATTGATTATAGCCAGCTGTTGCAATTCCAGATGTCCCTTCATTTAGAAAATTGTTTGTTACTAAACAGTTTTTAGAAGCTAATAAATAAATTAATTCTCCATCTGCATATTCCATTTTACAATTTTTAATAGAAGAATCAGTAGTTTCTTTGAATAATATTTGAGTAACTGTTCCGTGACTTGACCCAAATACTTGTTGTTTATTTAGATTTACAGAATTAAATTCTATTGAACTCGATTCTATAACTTCAATTCTTCCTGAAACTGATGTGTTCGTAGGGTCAAGTATGTAATGAGGTTTCGTGTTATTATTATCAATGTTAAAATTTTCCACAACAATGTTTTGACTGTTGATTACTTTAATTTTAAAACCTATTCTCGAAGGGTCTTCATATTTTAGATAAGAATTATTTCCGTCGATGATAATATTTGATTTGCCTTCAATTAATATATCACAACTAATGATTTCAGTTTGCCCAAAATTAAATTCAAGATATGAATTGTTAGTAAGGTTGGCAATTTGATTACATATACTCTGATTAGAATCAATACTCACAACTTTGTATTGAATATTATTGACAATTTTGTATTCTTGATTTTCCTCCTCAAAAATTCTAGAATCATCTTCAGAACAACTGGTTAAAAATAGTATGAATAATAGAAAGGAAACTTTGAAATTTGTTTTCATATTTTTTAGAGTAAAATGGTTTTATTAATGCTAACGTTTAATATATGTGTCGTAGCAGGGCAAAATGTTACCCTGTTTTTCGATATTTCTGCGCATTGGTTGCTAACTTTTACTTTCTGCAAGCATTGCGCCTTACCAAAAATACGACAACCAATCGATTCATTACTTAGCTGCTATGATCACATATATAGTGTTGTGCCCAGTTTTTATTTCCAAATTTCCCACCATTTTTTGTACTCACTTTCATCATATGAATCTGCATAACCCTTATAATTCAAAACTTTCTTAGCGTGGATAGCAACCAAGTCGTATTTGTGGTCAACAAATTTTTCAATTCGTTTATTTATTCTTGGGCTGTCAAACTTTATTAAGTCCATAAAAATACAACCTTGCACAGCATAAATGAATTCCAATTTTTCAAATTCTTCAAAAGCTATTTTTTCCATTTCGGAATCTCCTTTTTTCAAGTCATTTATTAGTGCAGCCCATGTGATTTTTTCAAAATGAGAATCTTTTTTCATAAGTCGTCTTGAAAGAACTGGTAAAGCATTTTCGGATTTCATTTCGACTAGTGTTTGTCCAATTAGAAGGTCGTCATTTTCTTCTAGTTCCTGAATCAGTCTTTTTTCAACAGCCAAAAACTCTTCTTTATTCAGTCCAGCAATAATTTTATCATTAGTAAAGCCTTCCCGTTCTTCTCGAGTAGGTGGCGGTATAATTTCCTTTATTAACTTTTCAATATTTCTCATTCGCGAAATTGGGCACAACATTATAGGATTAAATCATTTAAGCCAAAGGCGCAATTTGATTTAATCCGCTGTTGTACTATGCGTTTTTTTTTTTTTTTTTAACCTTCTATGGGGATTGAATCCACTTGTTGTTTACTCAAAGTTAGTTTTTTTGAATAAAATGGCTTTAGTTTTCGTAGTTTTCTTGCGTTTTTGATGCGTGCTATGAACTATTTGATGG
>NZ_VTZU01000169.1 GCF_008370685.1 Aquimarina sp. RZ0 | reverse complement strand
TGAATGATATCAGGGGCAGGAGTATATTCTATATTTTCCAGTTGCCTAATGTCTGAAGCAATTACAAGAATATTATAAGCCTGAAACTCCATAAAAGCATTAGGGGGAATAAAACCATCTACAGCTACTGCCGCCCAACCAATTTCTTTAAGAATTCGATTCATACCATACATACTTGGTATTTTATTAATAGAAATTCCTGTTTTCTCTAATCCTTTTAGATATGAGTGGTGGGCAACTTTGCTTAATGACGCAATATTTTTGCGCATTACATACCTCCATACAGCTTGATTAATAGGTGTGTATTCATCATAATTTTGAGGTTTGATGAATTGTTTAAGATGAGGAGGAAGTCTATCTAATAAAGGGTTTGGTTCTATGTGTAATGACATGTCAATCTGATAGTTTGTAAAAAAACACATTTTTAAGAATAGAAATGTAATGGTTTTAATAATAGTATAAGAATTAATTAACAAATTTTATCAAGATCAGAAGTAGTTTTTTGCTGCTGTAAACCGTGATTGACAGGGGAATTTCGATTCTTTTGGTATCTTTGGGAAATAACTAATGTTACAATATTAATTTAATCTTAAATATCTAACACAACTATTATGAAAAAACTTATTCTGAGCACTGCGGCACTATTTTGCTGTGTAATCGCTAGCAGTCAGGTCACTAATGAGCCGATTAGAACTGAGGGACTAGAGCTTAAAAGTGCCATTCCTTTAATAGAGATGCCTTCTTTTGATCTTAAAAAACTCCAGAAAGAAGATGCGACTAATGATTTACAAACAAAACCATTCCGATTTGGATATGAGTTTACTGTGGATTTGGGTATAAAAAATTCAGGAGTTTGGGAGGAATTGCCTAATGGAGATAGGGTTTGGAGAATTTCTATTGCTTCAAAAGATGCAAAAACATTAAACTTTATTTTTGACAGCTATGAGCTGGTAGAAGGAGCAACAGTACACTTGTATAATGATGATCGTTCTTTTATGTTAGGAGCATATACGAGTAAAATGAATAATGAAAATGAATCTTTAGGTACCTGGATTGCTGATGGTGAAAAAATAACTATTGAATTTTATGAGCCGGCAAAGGTAAAGGGTTTAAGCAAACTGCATATTGGTTCAGTAGTTCATGGGTATAGAAGTGTTAGTAATTTTGAGGCATATCAGAAAATACTTAATGAATCTGGAGACTGTAATTTAGATGTTAATTGTTCAATAGGTGCAGATTTTGATCCATTAAAAGATAAATTAAAGAAATCGGTGGCACTTATTCTGAATAATGGCAATGATTTTTGTACAGGGACACTCGTAAACAATACAAATAATGATAAAGCACCGTATCTTCTTACTGCGAATCATTGTGGAGGAAGCGAAGCGAACTGGTCTTTTAGATTTAACTGGATAAGTTCTAATACGGTATGTGCCTCAACGGATAATAGTACGGATAATGGTCCTGGAAATTATTATCAGGTAACAGCTGGTTCTACAGTATTAGCCAAAAATGGCGGTACAGATTTTAAATTAATAGAAATATCTGGTGGATTGGATCCTGCCTGGGATCTGGAATGGGCAGGATGGGATAGAACAGATGATTTTCCATCCTATGTAATAGGAATACACCATCCATCGGGTGATATTATGAAAGTATGTAGAGATGATTCGGGAGTTACCAAAGAAATAAATAATGCAGGAGGAGGAGCTGCGTTTAATGCTGAAACCTGGGAGATTACAGATGCAGGAGATGGATGGGAACAAGGAGTTACAGAAGGAGGTTCTTCTGGATCAGCATTGTTTGATCCTAACGGAAGAATTATCGGTCAACTTTTTGGAGGTAGAGCAGACTGTTCTGGTACAAATGATAATAACAGATTAGATTATTATGGTAGACTAGGTGTTTCCTGGGATATTGGGAGTACAAGCGCAACAAGATTATCAGACTGGCTAGATCCTGCAAATACAGGTCAGACTACATTAGATATGTTATCAGAAGAGTTAATCGTATTAAGTGTTGATGATGAAATATTGAAACAGGGAGTAAGCATATATCCTAATCCTTCTAATGGGATACTAAATATTTCTAATAATACCCAAAATGGAGTGTCTTATAATATTTATAATGTAGCAGGACAAAATATTGCGGCAGGAGAAATAGTAAGCGAAAATGAAAAAATAGATATTACTACAAAAAATACGGGGATTTATTTCATTACAATTACAAGTAATAATTCCAGTTTCACAAAGAAGATTATCAAAAGATAATTTTTTAGTGTAACCGTATTATAAGTTAAGCGACGAGAAATTCTCGTCGCTTTTTTTATTTACTCGATAATCGAGATTTAAATGCTCTGAGGCTTGCCTTGTGATAGAAATGTTTTTTTTTCTAATAAATACCTTATAATACGATTTGTGATTAAAAAATTCGTATAAATTCATTGAATTATTTTTTCTTTATGCAAGGCAAAAAAATCAAGCATAGCTATAGCTACGGTTTATTTTTTAAACGAAGTAGAAAGGAAAAAGAAACGATGAATATGCGAAATTTTTAGTTATAAATCGTATAAGATTGTCTTGAGGTAGTTTACTATTGAACTTTTTTTGTATCCAAAATGGCTTCATCATCTGAATTCTTAAAAATATAACCAAGTTCCTTAGCGCTATTTTTTTTGGAGTTCGATAATGCCTTAAAAAACGTTTTCTCAACCTTAGTATTTTCTAAACACATTCTCTTAGATGCGTTTGGTATGCCAAAAGTTACAGAACCTCCTTCTAGTTGTTCATAGCTGCAGGAGTATGTATTACAACCCGAATAACCTGATACTGTTTTGTTTTTATTGTCAAAGGTCATTGTGACTTTTAACTCAGACACATCCGCTCCATAAAGGGTAGTTACCAGATATGTGCCTTCCGGTTCTGATTGCTGATTTTGTATTGCTGTAATTCGATTTTCTGCGATCTGGATTTCTTCAGGTTTAGTATCAGCTGCTTCTTTTAGAATAGAAAGCGTTCTTACTGCATCATACATATCATAATCTT
>NZ_VTZU01000168.1 GCF_008370685.1 Aquimarina sp. RZ0 | reverse complement strand
CAGTTCTTTTTGCTTTTTCACAGCAAGACTCAACTCTTTTTTTTGATACATAAGTTATAGATTTTAATTATTTCTATTAAATTACGAAATCCAGCAGAAAAAAGTTACCGAAGGTTTAGTTCAACATTAAATATATGGCAAGTTGGGCAGAAAATAAGCGATTATTTTCGGTTTAGCCAAAAGCCAAATCTTTTGTATTTTGTTTTAATTTCTCTCGTTTAATACCAAATCAAAAGATTTGGCGACTTTGGAAATAGACAATGGCCTTTTGATTAAACACTAATCGCCCAATTTGCTATATATATTGTTGTGCAACGTACTTATTCATACATTGTAATTCTAAAGTCTTTAATCAACTCAGACAACTCATCCATTTCCTTTTGCCTTGGGTAATGTTTATTGATAATATCAAAAGTTACATAATTTAAAAGAATTGAACATATTAAAACAAAACTTATCCGTGTTCTATGGAATACTTCTAATTCCTTTTCGTCATTAGGTTGCTCTATTTCGGGTTTTGTCATTCCACGTGCAAATAGACTTCCGAATAAAGTTCCGTGCATAATTTCAGATGAGTGTCGGTAAATGAAAAACAGATTTATCACTAACATCATTCCGATTTCTTTTCCGTAATAATCACGAATGATTTCAATCTTTTTGAATACGTTATCTCCAGTCCAAGACCTAATTTCAAACCCTTTTTTAGAGGTGAAGTAATTCAAAGCTTCTTTTAGTTTATCAGAAATTGGTGCTTTGTCAATATCTTTTAATCCGATACCAAAAGCTAAATCTTTTATCTCTATTTTTCTGTCTAAATCGCGAAATGCTTTTTGGTGATAGTGTTCTAATGCTTTTTTTACTGTTTCTTCTCCTTTTGCTCCGAAATATCCCAAGTTCAAAACGTGGTCAAAAATGATACGAGATAAAGAGTAGCAATCTCGCATTTTTCCTAGAGTTGATAAAACGAGTAAAGAATTACTTGTGTCCAGAATTGGACCAATCATTAGTGAAAAAGACATTGATACATCGTCTGATGTATTTGCTAATCCTTTGTTTACAGATTTAGCAATTAATCGAATAGTTTTATCGAGTGTTTTCTGTGTAGCTTTTAAATATTCCTCCGTTCCTAATTTTATTTCTTTGTCCACTTATGTATAGTTTATTGAGTATTCTTTAAAATAAATAGGCTATCTGAAAAGACAGCCTATAAATTAGTAGCAGACCGAGGAATCGAACCTCTAACCCGTCCCTAGGTTTCATAAATGTTGGAGCTTTCAAGAAATTTCTGTTTGGACAAGTCTGCTGTTCGGGATGGTCTGCCCACCAAATAGAAGTAACGTTATTAGAATTACTGGAATTATAATAAAGGATAAACCTTTTACGATATTATTGAATCTTTTTCTCATATGACTTATTTTTTTAATTATAGAATCACAGATTAATTGAACAATAACTCCTTGAGTTAAGCTATAAACCCAACTATTTAATTCACCAAGATTTTAAAGAGCGTATTATTATTTGTCAAAAATCATTCTTAAATATTATATAAAATAATTGGTTTTCGGTATGTTGCACAACGTTTAGCTATGCGTAGTGCGGGAGCAGAAAATCACTGACTTTCGATTCAGCACTTAGCCAAAGTTTATGTTTTGTTTTTATATTTTCTAAAATACTAAATTTAATACTTTGGCGACAAACCAAATAAGCAACGACTTTTCGATTAAACCCAAACCCCGCATTATCGCATAGGTGTTGTTAGCAAATCGTTATTTTTTTTTCGTTCCAGTATTTTCTTTTTGAGTTTTATTTGTCGCCCATTTTTTTATTCGTTCGTTCAAATTAGTAAAACCAATTCCACCAAGTAACATTCCAATCGGCATTCCAATTATAGTGCGCCAAAATTCTTTAGGGTTTCTTTTGTAATCAGGTAAATATGCCCAATAAAGAAAAACTCCAAATAAAATTATTAAAATAGTTATTATTATATATTCCATTATTCAATTTCGATATTTTTAAGCTGAACAAGTTTTTCCAATTTTGTCATTTTTTTACCGAAGTGCTGTTCTATTTCATTATTCAGCCATTTTTCTCTATAATTACTCCAGCTTTTTTCATAAGGAGGTTCTCCGCCTTCGTCAAATCCATATTCAAATCCACAAGAGCAGATATCATAGGAAGGATGACCATTTTCATCATAAGGCCTCCATTTTTTGTCTTCTGATTTTATTCCGCAAACTGGGCAGAAGCAATATCCGTCAGAACTTATATTTAGTTCCACTTTTTCTCCATTCCAAGTATTTATGATTTCTTTTCTCAAATGTTTGCTAACGTTAAATATAACAAACGTTGCTGACCCGCAGGGCAGCTATGTTTTGTTATATAGTGTTATCGACTTTTTTCTTTACAGGACTTTACTATTTTAATTCCGCTAACAGTGTCTTTAGACATAGTAAAACTTGATTTATATTCACCCAATTCAGCATATAAAGTGCTACCTTTTTTATAATGAAAACTTGTTCCAATAAAGTCTAGCAATTTACTTTGACTAATTCCAATTGATATACTATCCCAAACTTTTATATCATCTGTTTTTAATTCAAGCATAGATAATGTTTCGTTCTTTGAGTTAAATTTCCAGCTCTCTGGTTTATCAGTTACATATACAGTCAACAATCCCATCATCCAATATTTTTTGTTTTTATTTATCAAATGGTAGAATCCATAAAACCCTTCCTCATTTTGTTTACATAAAGATTCAAGTTCAGAATGTGGAACAACTCCCGAAGTGGTTGTTAAGAATTCTAAATTTTTAATTTCCGTTAAATTTATTGGATCAGAAAATTCTCTTATTGGTATTTCAGGATTATTTTCTTGAACAGATTTTTTTTCCACAACTTCTATTTTGTTTTTAATTTCAACAGGTTCCTTTTTCGTCTCTTTTTTACAGGAAACAAGGAATAAACTCAATAAAATTAATATCAAATATCTATTCATCTAATTGTCGATAACATTATAGGATTAAATCATTTAAGCCAAAGGCGCAATTTGATTTAATCCGCTGTTGTACTATGCGTTTTTTTTTCTTTTTTTAACCTTCTATGGGGATTGAATCCACTTGTTGTTTACTCAAAGT
>NZ_VTZU01000167.1 GCF_008370685.1 Aquimarina sp. RZ0 | reverse complement strand
AGTTCAATACTTAGCAGGACATAAACATATTAGTTCTACAGAATCCTACAAGCAGAATAATCTTGAAAGCTTACACGAAGCTATCAACCAGTTCCATCCATTACACTAAATAACCAAGTGAGTCGCTTTGCTCCAATTAGTTATTATCACATCAGCCCAAAAAGGGCTTTTGTAATAAGCTGTTATAAGGTGTTCCTTCGTCACTTCATAAGTCATATTTTCTTCTTCCACAATTGCAGAAAAAGCAATTGTTCCAGACCGTTACAACTTCCTCACCGTTGGTCGTCAGTTTTCACTAGAAATATATGACCTTATTACGTTCCTCTTTCACTCGTAGCTACTTTTTTGCTTAAAAACAATAAAGAACGCTATCGCTGAATACTAATTTAAGCAAAATCGCTACTTCATGGGCTGCGCCGCTTGGTCGCAGCCTAGCCGATTATTTATGTTGAAGTTTATATTTTGATAAAGAAGAAAACATAAAAACCGTCTGGCACATAAAACCGTTACACTCCTTTTTATGTGTCGGCTGCTCCTCTTCGCTTCGGCTACGCCTTTGTTTTGCGTACACGCAGTTATCTTCAGTCGCCAGATGGCTATGATTAATCTTAAAGCTGAAGGTCAGCAGCTGGCTGCCGTTGCGCACTTCAGCTTTAAGATCAATCGTTCTTACTCAATTGTTGAAAACGCTTCAAAAGTGGAAGATTGAAAGGCAAATGCGGTTGTGATCTTCCATTTTTGAAGTGTTAGCCTTAGTGGCGAATGAACGTCACGCAAACTTAGGTAGTCGCAAAATGCGACCACAAAGTACTCAAAACCCTTCCAAATCAATAGAAATAAGGTTTACGACACGATTTATACGCTATAGTATTATAATATCTTCACTAGAAATCATTCTTTAAAGCTCAAATCTTCAAGTATAGCACTCGGTGCGCGGCTGTTTTACATAAACTCCAGTTATAGCTCCTGACCTTGGGAAGAGCAGGTATAACTAAAATTATGTAACACAGCTTTGATGATGCGGCTGGCTTTAGAAGTTAACTAGTACAAATACACAAACCCGTAATCAAGGTAAAGGGAGAATTACTATTTTAGCAATGCAGAAAGATACATGACAGAAAGAACGTTCTTAAAAAATAGCATCTTTGGAGGTAACCGTTAGAAAAAAAGGATGTGCGCTTAAAAAAAACGCATAAGTTATTATCCATTTGGGCTCGAACACAAAGGATACAATTCCACAATCACTGGAAGGAAACATAACTATGGATATCTAAATCAAGAAGAACAAAATGAACTTGACTTAAACTGGTTATCTTTTAGGCATAGAAACTATATGCCAGAGATTGGAAGATTCTTTGGAATAGATCCAGTGGCTGGCGACTATGTCACAATATCGCCATATCAATTTGCCCATAATAATCCTGTTTGGAAAATAGAGTTAGAAGGGCTTGAAGGACAAGAATTAAATGGTTTTGATCTTGTAAATGCACCACCATCTGGTCGAAGTGGTCAAAACCCTTCTGCTCATTTACCTCTACCAGTTGGAGATCAATCAAGTGGAACATCTTCTGGAAATAAAAACACTCGAAAACTTGTAGCAATACAAAAGAATGGCCAATTCAGTGTCAAGGGAGGTTATCCTGGTCAGGCGCTAGATGAAGCTGTAACCACAGGTATTCAGTATTTAGGGATAAACTTTCAGGAAGTAACGTCTCTAAAAGCACATCTGAGAATATACAATTAGGCACAAATTTATTGATGTTATTTACTTCAAAAGGCAAAAATGTAAAAGCTGGCACAGAAGTATTCGAACAATTAACAAAAACAGCTAGTACTAAATCTTTATCTAAAATAGCATTAAACACTTCTAAATTAAGTGGAACTGGCGGAGATATTTTAGATGGTGTTATCAAAAAGACAAATAATATTGGAACACATTTAAGTCCAAACGATTTAAAAGGAGCTGTAAAAGATATATTGGGGAGTCCATTTACGATAAATGGTAAGACTTTTGATCATATAGGAGAAGTAACAGATGCACTTAAAGGATTAGGGAAACAGATTACTAAATTGAATAAAGGAATTAAAAATGGTTCGTTTAGTGATGATGTTTTAGATGCAGCTACAAGTTTAAGAACACAGTTGCAAAATCAAAAAGATCAAATACAGAATGTTTTAAATAATGCCAGACAAGAAGCTGGTGGTTTTTAATATGAGTTTAGAAAAAACAATAAATCAATTAGAAAATAAGGCAATACCAAGACCGCCAGAATATGAGTCGCACTTGGTAAAAAGGTGTTTTGATTTAGCTAATAAGAAGCTAAAATACTTTTCTCCCGAAGACTTAAGGATTATGATAAGTCAAAATATTGGTTTAGACTATTTAATGCCTATAGCAATAGAATTATTAGAGAAAGAACCTTTTATAGAAGCAGATTATTATGAAGGCGATCTATTTTTAAATGTTCTTAAAGTTGATAAAATATTTTGGGAAAAGAACCTCGAATTTAAAGAAAAGATTTTAAGTATATTTAAAGATAATTTAGATGATTTTAAACAGTTAGATTTAGATATTCAAGAGGATCTCTATAAAGAATATGAAAAATTATAAATGTTAAATCAAATCCTGCTCTACGAATGTCTCCCGACTTCGTAGCGGTAAGAGTAAGAAATAAAAGTAAAAACCAGTTACATTGATTTGTAGCTGGTTTTTTTATGACCCGTAAGCTAATCTAGTTTTTACAGAAGCGAGTAAATTATCAATTGTATAAAAGAATATGGCTTTTGTCTGATTCTGGTAAATTAACTATATCATTTAATCTTTTAAGCATATCGGGATCACTCAATAAGTTGGTTTGTTCTGTTTCTCCTAAAAGATATCCAACAGTAGTATTTAATAATTTAGCCCCAGCTCCCGCTAAGCTGTGCTTAGTGGCGTTTTGAGTAAGCAGTAAGAGTAAGAAATAAATAGAGATGAAACAGTCAATTAGTAATAGTTGGCTGTTTTTTTATAGGTTAAGAATATGCTTTTTACCTTTATGAGGAAGTGTAATTATAACCCTGTCTCAGGGTTAAGCCCCAGGAGGGCTCTGGGATCTAGCTCCCAGAGCCCTCCTGGGGCTTGGTCGCTAAATCAAGTGCCACTCGATCTTCAAATCTAATATATAAT
>NZ_VTZU01000166.1 GCF_008370685.1 Aquimarina sp. RZ0 | reverse complement strand
CTTGCCGCTCATAAATTGTTCAAGAGCTTTCTTCTCTAGTTCTTGTTGTTCTGTATTTGTCATCTTATCTGAATAATGTGTAAATTAAAAATTTAGTATTCAGACAAGGTTATATTTACACTCTCGGAAATCAATTTGAACAATTATAAATATAAAAATGCGGCTTAATGAAAACTTGTACCAAATTTATTAGGTAGTCCAACATTATGACTTCATACATTTTGTTACAAGCTGGCTTTTATTTATCGACAATTTTTATTTTCTTACTTATTTTAATGAAATTATCAAGTTTTCTCATATTTCCATTTTCATCATATTCGGGTAATAAAAAGACTTCTTCTATATAACCTTCCAAGTAATATACTCCTGGTTTACTATATTTTGAATCAAAAGGAATTACACTATCATTAATAGCTTCATAAGATTCCGTAGTTTTTCCTTTTAAATCATCAATATTATATGGTTTGTCATAGATACCATAATGAAACCAAAGATACCTTTTATCATTTTTTTTTAATTGAAGAGTATCCATTATTTTTGACTTATATACGATCTCACCATATTCTAAACTATCTTTTCTATGGATGTCTTTAATTTTAATAGTTAGACGATTAGTAGGTACTTTGTTGTTAACTTTAGATTTATCCCCATTTATTTGCGAACATCCAGAGACTAACAAAATAGTTAAAATGAATAGACCTGATTTAATTACCGTTTTCAAAATCTTTTCTTGCTTTTTTCTTAATGTTATCTCCTTTTTCTTCATAAAACTGTCTAACTTTACTACTGTCTTTAGGGTAAATTAATGTATCTTTTTCCACTATTACGCCACTTTGGTCAATATGACCATTATTTGTAAAATAGCTCCAGCTATTTACTTTTTTAATTTTTATTGACACTTTAGGCTCTTCTTTTGAAGTGTAAATATCATTACTATTGGAAGAACTTGATGAATTTTCTTCATCTCCGTATCCGAATGCGGTTCCTAATTTAGTATAATATTTAAGAACAGTTTTAAAATCATAGCTAAAGTTATATATAGATTTCATCACATCCGTAGAGATTTGTTTGAATGTACTGTTAAATTTTCTTATTCCTGGATCTCCCCAAAGATCATCTGCTCCATTTCGCTTTCGATCACTTTTTATTCCATCCATTCCGGGATTGTTACCCCACCAAGGTTCAAAAGCTGCATTGTTAGTCAATTTATCATACCAACTTTGTCCATTGTTATTTCCTCTATCAATGCTATGATAAATATCTTGCCATTGTTTTAATGCACTATTCCATTTATAGAATTGCCTAGAATGTTCTGGATATTCACAAAGTTGTCCATCTTCTTTTCCAGGATATCCTGGTCCACCATATTTATTGATATTTTGTCTTTCACAATGCTCAATAATGATTTCTCCTTTTATAATTCCATTACTAGTGCTAATTGGTTTATAAGAAATGCCTTTTACTTCTATTTCTCTAGGAATTGGAAATCTAATTGATAACCCTCGGGAAAGACTGTTCATTTTTGCATTTACTTTCTGAACCATAGTCCGCTCTATGTTCATATGATTGGTAGAAGAACTATTTAGTACTTCATTAGCAACTTCTTTTAGAGCTTGTTCAATACGATCAATTAATTTTCGGGAAATATTATTGTTCATTAAGTTTTAGTTTTTATGAGTCTTTGCTTGCTTGTAACGGTAAATATAACAAACGTTGCTGACCAAAAGGGCAGCTATGTTTTGTTATATAGTGTTATAAACATTTTTAACTTCTCTAATATTTAGTTTTGTTTAGAATATATAATTATTCCTCAAACCAGTTGAGATCATTACACATATCCAAAGCTTCGTTTATTAGTTTAGAGTAATTTTTTAAAGGTTTATTAAATAATCCAACGAACAGAACATCTTTACTAGGAAAGTAGAAATAGAACGAATTAAATCCACCCACTTCTCCTGTATGATAAATCATATCCATTTTATATCTAGATTTTGTCTTTGGTGTTATAAACCAACTATATCCTATTCTTGGGTTGATTGAGTCTTTCCAGTTTTTTGGCCGATAAATAGTTCTTGATTCGTTTAAAAGCTCTTTACTTAAAAACTTATTTTCTTTTATAGAATGTTCGTAATTGGCTAGATCTATTACTGAACTCCAAATTCCACTATTTCCTGATGCTGCAAATGTTGGAACTTCTCCATAATCATCCTCAGTATAATGTCCATTTTTAAATTTGTATGCATGGGCTACATCTTTTTGAGGATAATCACCATCAGTAATTTTACTATTAGTCATATTTGATGGTTCTAAAATATTTTTGATAATAAATTTTTGCCATTTATCTTTTGTAATTTTTTCTATGATTAAAGCTAATCCATTGAAAGCAGGATTGGAATATTTATATTTTTCTCCTGACTGAAATTCAAGGTTGTTCGCTAACTTCAAAGAGGCAAAGTTTCCACTATCTTTTGCTGTTAAATAAAACTCAACATTTTCTTTAATTTTTCTATTATCAGGTAGTCCAGATGTATGTGATAATAAATGTTTTATCTGAACTTTATTCGCTATTTCTTTATTGCTAAAGTCACTAAAGTACATTGAAAGGCTATCTTCTAAAGAGAGTAATCCTCTTTCTTTTAAAATTAGTATACCATTAGAAACAAAGGTTTTAGAAATAGAACCTGTATTAAAAGAAGTATGTTCGGTTATTTTTTCTTTTGTTTCGAGATTAGCAAGTCCATAGTTTTTTAGATAAATTATATCTCGTCCTTTTTTTAAAAGTACTGAACCTCCTGGTCCTGACGATTCAATTTCAGGTTCTAATAGTTTATCTATTATTAGTTTTATACTATCTTTTTTAGTTTGAGCCAAACATTGGTAAAAGGACAAACAAGAAAGAATGTATAGAGTTATATATTTTTGTTTCAATTATTTGTTTTTTATTGTTTAGTAGAGTAGAGCCTGATAGCTCTGCCTTATTATTATCTGTTTAAAGATATTAATATTTTAGAACTATCAGCGCCCCCTTCATCAAACCGTACGTGAAGTTTTCCCTCATACGGCTTACCGATAGCGTTCTTCATTGCGCTTTAGAAATTGTTTTCAAGCGAGCATACTTTTCTATATCCAATAGCTTATAACATTTCACTAGTGTTTCATAGGGATGCTGGCGAAGCGCCCGATGTGCTTTTCTTCCTTTTG
>NZ_VTZU01000017.1 GCF_008370685.1 Aquimarina sp. RZ0 | reverse complement strand
AGCTATAAAACAATAACTTACACAAAATCGAGTTGAAATGAAAAAATAACGATCATTTTTGAAAGTAAAAATATAGCAGAATAGATATAGAATATTTTTAAAAACCAATTAATAGAGGTCCCCTAAATACCTGTCAAAAACTCCATTTCTTTTGTCATTACTTCTTCCATTTGCTGGAAATTCACTTCTTTCTTTTCAATTTTTGGTGTTGAATTTATTTCTTTTTCTATACTGTTATCCGTGATATTTGATGCTACATTTTCATTAACAATTTCTTGTAAAACAGTCTCTTCGGGATTTTCGCTTATGAATGTATCTTCTTCTTGTATTGTAGCAAAATCATTATCCTTTATTACTTCTTCTAGCTGTTTGATAAATTGTGATTTCCCTTTCTCAGAAAAATCAACTTCGTCTGTTAAATTGCCTGAACTCAGAACACCTTCAAACAGATTTTGTTTTAATAATAATCCAGTAGCTATTTTTATTTCAATAGATTGATAAGACAATAAATTAAACATATGTAATTTCTGTTTTTGTTGTCCGATTCTATCGATTCTACCAATACGTTGATTTTTTTTGGCAGGATTCCGTGGTAGCTCAAAATTAATTACGGTATCTGCCTCCTGGAGATTTAGTCCCGCACCACCCGATTCGCTAGAAAGAAAAACGCTGCATGCTGGATTCTCCTCAAACTCTTTTATTAAGGCTCCACGTTTTTTTACAGGTACTTTTCCAGAGAGCATTGTATAGGTAATACCTTCTTTTTTTAACATATCTCCTATTAATTTTAGCATGGTGACCCACTCAGAAAAAATAATTATTTTTCTTTTAGACCTTTTTATTGCTAGTTTCTCTATTAATATATCTCTAAGCTATATTAATTTGGGAGAATGATAGGTCTCTTTGTCGACTAAATAACTAAAATCACAAACCATACGCATATTCGTAAGTAAATGCATTAGTTTCTGCCAGTCATAAGTGGTCTTAAATTTTTTCCCTAATATAGAGGCAATACCCCTTGCAAAACTGGCATGTAAGTTTGCCTGTTCATCAGAAAGGTATACATATACATTTTTCTGACTCACATTGGGTAATTGCTCAAAAACTTCTTGTTTCTCTCTTCTTAATAGGATAGGATTCAATCGTTTTTTTAAATTTTGAAGATTGTAATATCCCGCAATCTTATTTTTATATGTAACGTCAAAAATACAATGCTGATATGAAAACTCCTATTGTGGTGATAGGAACTGCTGGTCTAAAAACTGAACTATAGAGTACAAATCCAGTAGTTTGTTTTCTAGTGGTGTACCTGTAATGACCAATCCGTGTTTTTTTTGGATTCTTTTTACAGCATTCGCTGTTTGGGTTTCATAATTTTTTATTTTTTGTGCTTCATCCAGTATTACAAAATCATAGTCAGCCTTATTTATAAAAGATAAATCCCGCAAGACAGTTTCATAATTTATAATATGAAAAAAGCTATCATCGTTTATATATAAATTGTTCCTGTTTTCTGGATTACCTTCTATTACAGCAGCTTTTTCATTAGAAAATTTTAAAACCTCATTCTTCCATTGGTGTTTTACAGAAGCAGGACATATTACCAACGTTCTTTTGACATTAAAATCCTCTTTTTTAAGAATAGCCGTTGCAATAGCTTGTATCGTTTTTCCCAGTCCCATTTCATCTGCGATGATGACTCCTTTTTTAAAGACCGAAAACAAAATACCTTCTTTTTGATATGGATACAATGTAGCGTTTATAACAGAAAAATCTAACGTAGTTTGTTGCTCTATTTGCTCAAGTTCATTATTCTCGAAATAAGTTTCAATCTTTTCAAAAACCTCTTCTCTAATTTTTATCCGCTGAAAATCTCTGGATTTATGTACAAAAGAAAAAAATGAAGAAATCTGGTTATCATCAATTGAATTATTTTCTCCAAAATAAGACGTCAGCAATGACTCTTCATCTTTGTCTAATTTTTCTGGAAAAAACCAGGATATTTTATAGTCATTCAGGGGGTCTGTATGTATCTCTATAAATGGATATTTTTTATCCAGTTTTTTTATCTTTTTGGGATTCTCTTCCATGTAGTTATACAAATACATTATATGCTTTGTTGCCCCTAATTTATTGGTTTTCCAATCTATATTATTGATATATCCTGTTTTCTTGTTGAAATCCCAAAGTGTAACTTTATATGTTTTTCCTTTTTCGTTTATTAGTGTATGTTCGCCCTAAAGATTATTGGCCAGTTTTACTTTATACTAGCCTTTTTTGCCTTATCCATGCGTTCTCCCAATACGCGTTTCTTCATGCCATCCCGAGTATATTTTATACCTTCTGAAAGTTCCTTTTCTTCAAATTCATACGATACAACATATAACGCGACAAGCGTATTGATTTCCCAATCTGCATAACTTCCATTTATTTTGGCAAGCAAGCCATCATTATAATCCACCAAGAGCTGCACTATAATTTTCTCATCATTCTCATACGCCATTTGTAGTGTAATCTTTTCTTTTCCCTGAGATAGTATTACGTGCTCATATTTCTCAAAAATGGATTTTGCCTTTTCTATTTCTGTAGTAGATAATTTATCGTTTTCTTCTATATCTTTGATAGTGTTTTTGACAAGTTTGAGCATTGTGATATGTGCTTTTGAGTTGATATTTTTTCAAAAGTAATCAAACTCATTTTCTATCCAAAATATTTATCGTGTCACCATTATGGTCAAAAAAGAATGGAATACGTATTATATTTACTAATACTAGTATCATTCAGTCTTATTATATTTTTAAGATCAATCCATATAATAGTTTGTATTTTTACCTTCTGAAAAAAAAAGAAAAGTTATGAGTAAAGGTGTACTTCTTGTCAACTTAGGATCACCAGACAGTACGGATCCTAAAGATGTTAAGAGATATCTTGGTGAATTTTTGATGGATCCCAGAGTGATTGATGTACCTTTATGGGCAAGAATACTTTTGGTAAAGGGGATTATCCTTAATACAAGACCTAAAAAATCTGCTGCTGCTTATCAAAAAATATGGTGGGATGAAGGTTCGCCATTAATTGTACTTTCTGAAAGATTACAAAAAAAAGTGTCAGAGCGCACCTCTATTCCTGTTGCTCTTGCCATGCGTTATGGAACCATGAATATCAAGAAAGGATTACAGGAATTACATGATAAAGGTGTAGATGAAGTACTAATTATCCCTTTGTATCCACAATTTGCTATGGCAACTACAGAAACCATTCTGGTATTAGCTGAAGAATTGAGAAAGGAATATTTCCCGAATATGACACTTACTGATATTCCTGCTTTTTATAAGAATCCTGAATATATAGAAGTATTATCACGAAGTATTGATGAAAAAATCAATGATCTTGATTATGATCATTTATTATTTTCATATCACGGAGTTCCCGAAAGACATATCCGCAAAAGTGATGTAACAAAATCTCATTGCAAAATTGATGGTTCTTGTTGTAAAGCGGCTTCTACTCCAGCTCATGAATTTTGTTATCGCCATCAGTGTTATGAAACCACACGACAGGTTGCAGAAAAATTAAATCTAAAAGAAGGTACGTACTCTACCTCTTTTCAATCCAGACTGGGTTTTGATCCGTGGTTACAACCCTATACAGATCGTACTATCGAAAGAATGGGTAAAGAAGGTATTAAAAAAATGGCAATAGTCACCCCGGCATTTGTTTCTGATTGTCTGGAGACGCTGGAAGAGATTGCTATGGAAGGTGAAGAGATATTTCATGAAGTAGGTGGAGAGGAATTTACTACCGTTCCCTGTATAAATGATCGGGATGATTGGGCAGATGTCATAGGAACCTGGATACAAGAATGGGTTTCTGTTAAAACTACCTTGGCGTAATGGCTAAAGTTAACTTAGAGGCCTTAGGCACTCAACCTATAGGAAAACTTCTAGTACAACAAGCTGTTCCAGCATCTATAGGAATCCTTGTCATGTCATTAAATATGATTGTAGACACTATATTTCTGGGGAGATGGATCGGTCCCTTAGCAATTTCTGCAATTACTGTGGTTATTCCGATAACTTTTTTTATTGGTGCCATCGGTCTGGCAATAGGCATTGGCGGCACCTCTGTTCTATCAAGAGCTTTGGGTGCGGGAGATCAAAATAAGGCGTTACGTGTTTTTGGTAATCAAACAACATTAACTTTTTTAATCTCAGGATTTCTAGCCATTTTAGGATTGCTCTTCCAGAATTATCTTATCGATTTTTTTGGAGCAGATGATTCTTTTAAAGAATACGCACTTACCTATTATCGAATCGTACTCTATGGAATCGTTATGCTCGCCATGATTATGATGGGCAATAATATTATTAGAGCCGAAGGTCAGCCAAAATTTGCAATGGTAGCTATGATATTACCCGCTATTGGTAATATTTTTATGGACTATATACTTATTAACGTAATGGGATATGGGATGGAAGGTGCTGCCTGGGCAACATTTATTAGTTATGCTATCTGTTTTGGGTTTATTGTCTGGTTCTTTATCACTAAAAGTGAACTCAAGCTTACTTTTGAAAGTTTTAAACTTAGTCCTACTATTGTGCGTGAAATAAGCGGATTAAGTTTTGTTACTCTTGCAAGACAAGGAACTATTGCAGTGCTTTCTGTTTTATTAAACAATGTACTCATTGGATATGGAGATGCATTGGATGTAGCCATCTATGGGATTATCAGCAGGATGTTAATGTTTGCTTTGTTTCCGGTAATTGGTATCAATCAGGGTTTTATGCCAATTGCAGGATATAATTATGGTGCCGAAAAATATCAGCGAGTGCGAGAAACGATTAATACCTCTATTAAATATGGCGGAATCTTAGCGATCTGTATTTTTACTATTATAATGATATTCCCTGAAAGCTTCGTCTCACTCTTTATAAGTAATAAAGAATCATTGGATGCCCAAACACTGGCTGATAATACCGAAATACTGAAACGTACTCCCTCGGCATTACGTCTTGTTTTTCTGGCGACACCTGTTATTATTATTCAACTTATTGGATCTGCTTATTTTCAATCTATAGGAAAGGCAACACCTGCATTGCTATTAAGCCTTACTAAACAAGGTTTCTTTTTAATCCCTTTGATTCTAATTCTCCCTCCTTTCCTGGGAGTTCTTGGTGTATGGATTGCATTCCCTATTGCTGATGTACTCTCTACAGTGCTGACAGGGTATTTTTTAAACAGGGAAGTAAGAAAAACGTTGATGATCTCTAATGCTACCTAACCCAATCTGACTAAGAAAAAAGGCTTCTTTTTCTAATCAATACTGCTAAGAATCAGCTTTCTTAATTACAATACTGATGCATCCAATTTGTATTTTAACGTTACTCAGTATTATATTTTATTGTAACTTTATATCTGGTAAATAGTTGTACCTCATAGCATAACTTATTATGTAAATATAAGGATATTCATTAAAATTTATATAATTATCTAATCTATATAGACAGCTGCCAATATTATTATTATTCTCTTAAAACCAAACTTATTATGAACACAAAACCAACAACTACAAAAAGGTGGTTAGCACTACTCGTGACTGTTTTATTTTTTTGCAACACATTCATTATTAATGCTCAAGAAAAATATCACCGAGTGACAATAGACCTTGAAAAAGATCAGTTACAAACACTAAAAGATAAAGGGCTTGAGGTAGATCATTTTCACTATGAAAAAGGAAAAGTTACTGCAGAAATTTCTCAACACGATCTTACTTTATTAAAAAAAAACAATATTAAATTCAAAATTAATATTCGAAATCTGCAAAAGAAAATTCATCGCATAAATAAGAAAATCGACAGGAAGAATGCAAAAGTAAATATGGTACAGGCTGTTCCTACACCAACTAATTTTGAACTGGGAAGCATGGGAGGTTTTCATAAGTTTGATGAAGCCATTGCTACTATAGATAAAATGAGGCAACTCTATCCAGAATTGATCACAGCCAAATCTTCTATTGGAACCACAGCAGAAGGCAGGTCTATCTATATGGTTAAAATAAGTGATAACGCTGATATAGATGAGAATGAAAATGAAATGCTTTTCACTTCTATACACCATGCCAGAGAACCTATGGGGCTCTCACAAAATTTGTTTTATATGTGGTATTTATTAGAAAATTATAATTCTGATGAAGAAATAAAAACACTTGTCGATAATACTGAACTATATTTTATTCCTGTAATCAATCCCGATGGATATATCTATAACCAGCAAACAAACCCCAATGGAGGAGGTTTCTGGAGAAAAAACAGGCGCAATAATGGCAATGGCACTTTTGGCGTAGATCTAAATCGTAATTATGGATATCGCTGGGGAGGAGCTTCTAATAATACAAGTAGTGATGTATATCAGGGAACCGCAGGGTTTTCAGAATTAGAAACACAAGCCATCCGTGATTTTACAAATCAACATGAGTTTATTGCCGCACTTAATTACCATTCATTCAGTAATTTATTAATTCATCCCTGGGGATACAGTGCTAATACATTTACTCCTGATCAGAGTACATTCGAAACAATGGGTGCTTATATGACGGAGGAAAATTCATATGCAGTGGGAACTCCAAACCAAACTGTGGGTTATACGGCTACAGGAAGCTCTGATGACTGGATGTATGGAGAGCAGTCCTCTAAGCCTAAAATGTTATCCTTAACACCAGAAGTAGGAGCTTCCAGTGATGGATTTTGGCCAGCTTCAAGCAGAATCATCCCTTTATGTAATGATGCTTTTCCACTTAATATTAAAATCACCAGAATGATTGCTAAATACGCACAAGTAACTCCTGTCAATACTAATCAAACTATTACTGCCAATACTGGTGCTATAGATTTTTCTATAAAACGTTTTAGCCTTAATCAATCTAACTGGACCGTGAGTTTATCATCTACCTCATCATATGTAGCCTCTGTAGGCGCAGCGAAACAATACGATACTTTGGTATTTCTAGATACGGATACAGGGAGTATCGATTTTCAATTAAGTACAAATATCCCTTTGGGAACTATAATCCCGATGACATTGACTATCAATAATGGTTCCTGGGAGTATTCAAGAAATATTACTCTTACTTATAATGGCGGAAGTGATACTACTGCTCCTACTGCTCCAACCGGATTGGCAGCCTCGAATATCACTTCCTCTTCTGTAGCATTATCCTGGAATGCTGCAACTGATAATACTGGTGTTGTTGGATATGACATTTATCAAAGTAATAGTTTGGTTACCTCTGTTACAGGAACTACTGCTACTATGAGTGGGTTAACAGCTAATACTTCATATCCATTTAAGATAAAAGCAAAGGATGCCGCAGGAAATACCTCTGATTTTAGTAATACTATTACTATCACAACTACTGCTACAACGGTAACTTATTGTAATGCCAGCTCTAATAATGTATCTGATGAATATATCAGTAATGTACTGCTAGGTGACATTAATAATACCTCGACTGCAGAAAATGCAGGATATAGTGATTTTACTGCTGTCATTACCTCTTTATCAAAAGGAGTTGCCCATACTATTACCATAACTCCAACCTGGACCGGAACTATCTATAGAGAAGGGTATAGTGTATGGATTGATTATAACCAGGATGGTGATTTTACGGATTCCGGTGAGCAAGTATGGTCAAAATCTGCTTCGCGAACAACACCTGTTAGTGGCAGTTTTACGATACCTTCTGGTGCTATTGAAGGAAATACCAGAATGCGAGTTGCTATGAGATATAATGCCATTCCTGCCGCTTGCGGAAGTTTTAATTATGGAGAAGTCGAAGATTACACTGTAACCATAGGCGGATCGTCGATTGCAAATCAATTGATTAAAACTTCTTCTAAAGAGAATTCTATGCGAATTTATCCGGTTCCTGCAGAGCATGAGTTAACTATTATTCTTCCTGATGCTGGAATTAACCAATATGCTATTAGTGATGTATTAGGTAAAAAAATAACTTCTGGCACATTTTCTAAAACTATTGATGTAGAAAAACTGGCTTCGGGTACTTATATTCTAAAAGTTACTACGCCCTACAATACTTATATCAAGCAGTTTGTCAAAGAAGATTAATCATCATATACAGATCATCTGGATTGTAATCTCCAGGTGATCTTATTTCAGTTCGTATATAAAATTACTATTTATAAAAGGAACTGAATGTACATCATTATGATTTGGCGTTATTATACTATCAAATGATATTAACTATTGAAATCATTCCTTTTTGTTTTACACTTCAAAATAAAAAGTATCAATAGCAGTGCTATCTCTGAATTTTCTTTCTCGCCTGAATTAACATATAATTTAATAGGGTTACCCAGTTACGTCGCATTAATTTATTAATGATATTGTGTTGGACTCTATTTACACTTGCGTTATAAAGTCTATTTGTAAAAATATAGATCCTAAATTTATATTTCATTTTCAGTACTTTGAGACTTAAATGGGTAACCCTATAATTTAATTCAGTTTACGGTAATTCATCTAAGAAATGAATTAGCCTGATTTATTTATGTTGTTTATGGGTTCTTGAGTATTGCTTATCCATTTTTACTCGTCATTCTTGCGTTCCCCAGCATTATTGATGTATTCTTAGCTAGTGTTTACCTCCTCTGTTTTTAGAATTAACCGCAGAAAATGGTGGGGATGCATTCTATTTAACATCTATAGCGTTATGTTTCATTTGCATCCCAAAGGATTATAAATTGTTAGCACTTTTTTATTCATAAAATATGCTCATAATTTTTAATAGTGAAGCTAAATTAGTATTATTGTGATATCAAAATAATATCATAATGAAAAAAGAAATTAAAATTAAAGGTACTAATGGCTATTTAATGCTTCTTATATTAGCAGTCACAATTATTAGTATGGTTATAGGTTTAGTACTGGTTAAGAATCCATTTTTCTTAATCCTTGGACTACTCATAATACTAATAATCAAAGGCTTTTTTATCGTTAATCCGAATAGTTCCAAAGTATTAGTATTATTTGGTGCTTATAAAGGAACTATTCGTGAAAATGGATTCTTTTGGGCTAATCCTTTTTTTACCAAACAGAAAATTTCATTAAGAGCCAGAAATTTTGATAGTGAGCGGGTAAAGGTGAATGACAAAATTGGAAATCCCATTATGATCAATGTAATCTTAGTTTGGCAAGTTGCTGATACTTATAAATCTGCTTTTGATGTTGATAATTATGAAGAATTTGTAAAAGTACAAACTGATGCTGCTGTTCGGAAACTTGCAGGATCTTACCCTTACGATAATTTTGATGATGAGCAGGCAGAATTTACTTTAAGATCTGGGATGGATGAAGTAAACGAAGCTTTGGAAAATGAAATCACTGAACGTTTGGCTATTGCTGGGATAAAAGTTATGGAAGCCAGAATTGGTTATTTGGCATATGCACCGGAAATCGCGAGTTCGATGCTAAAAAGACAGCAAGCAGTTGCCATAGTAGCCGCCAGAAAAAAAATAGTTGAAGGCGCTGTTGGTATGGTAGAGGATGCATTGAATACGTTATCTACGGAGAATATTATTGACTTTGATGATGATAAAAAGGCCTCTATGGTTAGTAATTTATTGGTAGTTTTGTGTGGTGATAAAGAGGCAGTCCCAGTGGTAAATGCTGGAACTCTAAATTCCTAACATGTGAGTAAAAGAAAATCATTTGTAATTCGAATAGACCCTGATGTTTTTAAACAAATAGAAAAATGGGCAGATGATGAGTTTCGTAGCGTTAATGGTCAGATCGAATGGATTATAAATAAAAGCTTAAAAGAAGCTAAAAGACTACCAAAAAAACCGCTGGATAAAGAAAACAATAATCCAACACAATGATTAATTATACTCTAATACGATTTGTGATTAAAAAAATCGTATTAGACTATCGATGATAACTTCCTTAATTGCTTTTGTTTTTGATATAGGCTGGATACTCTTTTCGGATTTATTACAGCTTATCAGTATACTCCAAACTAAAAAGAGAATTACTTTGCTCATGTTTTTTGATTTTAGGATTTGAGCACAAATTCAGGAATGACAGGTCAATATCCTTTAAAAAACATGATCTTTAAAACGAAAAAGAGTATTATTTGAACTCAACAACCTTATATTTGTTTCTATACTGAGAAGGTGTTGTTGTTGTTTCTGCTTTAAAAGCAAGATTAAATGATGTCACATTACCAAAACCACAGTCATAAGCGATCGTCGCAATTTTTTCATTGATATATTTTGGATCAATCAATAATCTTTTTGCTTTTTTAATTCGGTAATGATTCACAAATTCAGAAAAGTTCTTTTGTTCATTTTCATTAATAACTTGTGAGAGTTCGCGTGAAGATATCTGTAATTTTTCTGCTACTCTTTGTAATGAAATACCTGCATCCAGAAATATTTCTTCATCGGCAAACATATTCTTAATTTGTAATACTATTTTTTTTGAAGTACTCCGATCTATGGCAGAATTACTATATTTTTCTAAGGCAAAAACATGTCTTTTTAGAAGCAGATAAGAAAATCCATAAACTAATATAGAGTACAAAATAGCTCCGCCAATATAAAAGGGTATAAATCCAACAAAATTACTAAGATAGAAACACCATATAAGACATGCTCCTATAACTATAGCACGATACCATTTTAATAACCTCGGATTTGCTTGTTTTAGCATTTTAACAATATAAATCCAGGATAAAATTAAATAAATCGCTAAATGAAATACGACTAATCCATAACTCAAATATGACTCAAAATTCTTATTATTAGGAATAAATTTACTACACAAAACAAATACTATAAATGGTATCAGATGTGCATAGTTCCATTTTGAGAAATGATTTTCTTTTTGTAGAAGTACTTTGCCATAAAACCATAAAAAAGGGCCTGATATTAAAATTCCCGAAATACCAAGATTGCGATACAACGGGTCTAAAACCACGTAATTATTAAATACGGATTTACCAATACGGATTGTTAACCCAAGTAATACCAAAGCTAAAAATCTATTCGCCTGTCTATTTCCTTTTTTAAGCGTGAATAAATAAAAACATAAAAAGAGAGCTTGCGCTAAACCCAAACAACTAAGCACTAATATAAACCCTTGCTGTACCATTCCTTAAAAATAAGGATGATCTTGTATACATCAAGGTTAAAATTAAGTGAAAATCTTTTGCAATACCAATTATTTATAGACTTTAGTACGCCATCAAATCTACAGTCTTCGTATTCTTTTATGTATTTAGGATTAATTATAAACTCAACAAACATGTACGCACAATTCATTAAAGTAATTGGTATTGTCATTTTTTTACTTGGTTCTTTTTCTTCTATTAGGTCGCAATCTTATTCATCAGAATTATATGATGCCTTAGAATATCGACTTATTGGCCCGTTTCGCGGGGGTCGTAGTGCTGCGGTGACCGGAGTCCCTGATCAACCCAATTTATTCTATTTTGGTGCTACTGGCGGTGGGGTATGGAAAACTACTGATGGGGGACGTAGCTGGGAGAATATTTCTGATGGTTTCTTTGGCGGATCTATTGGTGCTATTTCTGTATCCAAAAGTGATCCCAATGTCATATATGTTGGTGGGGGAGAAAAAACACTGCGAGGTAATGTATCTTCTGGTTATGGGGTATGGAAAAGCGTAGATGCCGGAAAAACCTGGACGCAATCTGGTCTCCCTAAAAGCAGACATATCCCTAGAATTGTAATCCATCCTACAGATCCTAATATAGTTTATGCAGGCGTGTTGGGAAATATCTACAAACCGACCCAGGATCGTGGAGTCTATAAAAGTATTGATGGGGGAGAAACCTGGAAAAAAGTACTATTTGCCAATCAGGATGCAGGCGCAGTGGATCTAACGGTAGATCCTAATAATCCAAGAATATTGTATGCCTCTACCTGGAATGCCAGAAGAACTCCTTACAACCTAAGTTCTGGAGGAAATGGCTCTGCCTTATGGAAAAGTACAGACAGCGGTACTAACTGGAAAGAAATTTCTAAAAACAAAGGGTTTGCCAAAGATACACTAGGTATTATAGGAGTAACCATTTCTCCTGCGGATAGTGAAAGAGTTTGGGCAATTGTCGAAAACAAAGAAAAAGGAGGTATCTATCGCAGTGAAGATGGTGGAGAAACCTGGAAACATATCAATAGTGATCGCAGTCTACGCCAACGAGCTTGGTATTACAGTCGGATTTATGCAGATCCAACGGATAAAGATGTTGTATATGTAGTCAATGTATCCTATCATAAAAGTAAGGATGGAGGAAAAAATTTCGGTAGTTTTAGAGCGCCTCATGGAGATCATCACGATCTATGGATTGCTCCAGAAAATCCAAAACGTATGATCATGGGTGATGACGGAGGTGCACAGATCACTTATGATGGAGGGGAAACCTGGAGCACCTATCACAATCAACCTACTTCACAGTTTTACAGAGTTACTACAGATAATCACTTTCCTTACAGAATTTATGCAGCACAACAAGACAATTCTACTATACGAATTAATCACAGAAGTACCGGCTCTTCTATATCAGAAAATGATTGGGAGCGTACAGCCGGTGGAGAATCTGCTCATATTGCAGTGGACCCTAAGGATAATGATATTGTATATGGTGGAAGTTATGATGGGTTTTTGACAAGGTTTAATCATAAAACAGAAGCCATCCGATCCATTAGTGTATGGCCTGATAATCCAATGGGACACGGAGCAGAGGATATGAAGTATCGTTTTCAGTGGAATTTCCCTATTTTATTTTCTAAACATAATCCTAATAGATTATATACTTTTTCTAATCACGTTCATGTAACTGAAAATGAAGGGCAAAGCTGGGAGGTTATTAGTCCTGATCTCACCAGAAATGATCCTGAGAAGCTAAAATCTTCGGGAGGGCCGATTACTCAAGATAATACTTCTGTAGAATACTACTGTACGATTTTTGCAGCAGCAGAAAGCTCTCTGAAAGAAGGATTACTATGGACAGGTAGTGATGATGGACTCATCCACATAAGTCAGGACGAAGGAAAAAACTGGAGTAATGTCACTCCAAAAGGGATGCCGGCCTGGATGATGATTAATAGTATAGAACCAAGTCCTTTTGATGAAGGTACCTGTTACATAGCCGGAACTCGCTATAAATCTGGTGATTTTGCTCCATACCTTTATAAAACTACAGATTACGGAAAATCATGGACAAAAATAGTTACAGGAATAAAAAATGAGCATTTTACCAGAGTATTACGGGCTGATCCAAAACGACAAGGATTGTTATATGCTGGTACTGAAACAGGAATGTATATTTCTTTTGATAATGGAGAAAATTGGACATCTTTTCAGCTAAATCTTCCTATTGTACCGATTACCGATATGACGATAAAAGATAATAACTTGATTGTTGCTACTCAGGGAAGAAGCTTGTGGATTATTGATGATCTTACTGTATTACACCAATTAAATAGTACTACAAAAAATCAGGAAAATGTATTGTTTAAGCCCAAAAACTCCTATAGAATGGCTGGAGAAAGTCGGAAAGATTCTAAAACTGAAGGCACCAATCATCCTAATGGAGTCATCACTTATTTTAATCTAAAAAATTATGATAAGAAGAAAGATACGGTATCGTTGACATATTTTAATCTAAAAGGAGATACAATAAAGTCATTCAGTACAAATGCTAAAGAGGAAAAGGATCAGTTAAAAGAATTAAAAAAAGGCGCCAATCAGTTTAACTGGAACTTGCGGGGAAATGGTGCAGAAAAACTAAAAGGAATGATCCTATGGTGGGCAAACCTAAACGGACCAAAAGCAGTTCCTGGAGATTATAAAGTAACTCTGAATGTAAATAACAAAGTTACCTCCCAAACCTTTACTATTGTTGCAGATCCCAGAGCTGAAGCGACACAACAGCAAATGCAGTCACAATTTGATTTTATTACAAGCGTAAATAAAACAGTCGATAGAGCGCATCAATCTATCAAAAAAATCAGAAAAATTAATGATCAATTAACGTCTTTTGAGAAACAATACAAAGACAATGAAACTACGACTGCCCTGGTAAAAAAGGCTTCGGAATTACAAAAGAAGTTTGATGCCATCGAACAGGCATTATATCAAACTAAAAACAAAAGTGGTCAGGATCCTTTGAATTTTCCAATAAAACTAACAAATAAACTGGGACATCTAAATTCTTTGGTAGGCATGGGTGATTTTGATCCAACAGCACAAGATATCGCTGTAAAAAATGAATTGACAAAACAGATTAACGAACAATTACAGGCGTTTGACAAACTAATTTCGGAAGAAATAAAAAGTTTTAATACAGAATTCAATACTTTGAAACTTAAGTATCTTTTTGTAGAATAGTAGCATACTCTATGAACTCATCTTAACTTTTATTTTTAACCAAAATAGAAAAAGTCAAAATGAGTTCTATGCAATGTTTTTAAGTAGAGAAGTGAAATTAGAATAAATGGAGTATGATTTCATTTTTTCTATAGAAGTTGCCATAAAGTCTTGGTATTCTCTCTGCGTAATTAATATAGTTTATTCTGACAGTGTTATTAAGTCATAAAGGAATTTCAAACTGTTTGATTCATCTTCAAAATGCAAACAAATTAGATTTACTATCACCTATTATACATTTAGAAATAATTATGTTAAAAAAGCCATTATCGATACACTAACTGACGAATATTATCACAAAAATGCCTACGTGCACAGCGGATTCTAATTATGGTCTTCTTCTGCTTTCAAGAATATTATTCACTACTTTTCTTTACAAAACTCTCATAATAACTTTGATTGTTGTTGTTCTTATTGGTTAACCGCAGAATATAAAAACCATCTTTTACCTGAGAAAGATTCATAGTATTTACTACAGTCGTATCATAAACTTCTTTTTGTACTATAGCCCCGGTTAAAGAGATAACCTCAAGAAGGTACGTTGCTGGTTTATTAAACTTTATATTCATAACATCCTTAACAGGATTCGGATATAGGTATAATTGGCTATCATCATTTAGATCAGTAACTGACAGTGAGCCTGTTACAATACCTTCATTATCTGAATCATTTACAATTAATTCTTTGTTTGTATTTTCAAATCTCTTTAAATACATCCAGAATTTACCTTGTTCTCTTGTCAATATGTGACAAAGTCCCCAGGACACGCCAGAAACTGGAGAAACCTCTTCACTTACAGGTCGATAAAGCCCGGCAGCTTCGGGATAATCGGAACTAGAATCCATCAAAACAAATTCATTTACTTTTCCTTTGATTTCAAAATTCACTCCATCCTCTGCATACTGAAGGGTTCCAAACTCAGGTCCATCCTGATGGAGCATGATAGCAATTCCTTCACCTGATTTCCAAACACATACTTCATGTCCAGTATTGGTAATCGGATTGTATTCGGACTTCACAAATGGACCTGTTGGATTATCAGAAATTGCTACTCCCCATTTTACTTGTTTATTAAGACCCCAAACTCCAACACCGCAAATGGGGGTTTCAGAACTTTCTCCTTTATAATAGAGATAGAATTTATCTTTAAAATAAATTAGACATGGATCATGTACGGCATTTTCATCAAAAACAGTAGTATTACTAACCGTAGGTTCTAAAATAGGGTTTTCTAATTTTGTCCAGGGACCATGAGGAGAGGTAGCATGTGCCATCCCAATAGTATTTTTGCTATAAATGCCTCGCAGATCAGCAGCTGCCTGATAAACCAAATAAAAAATACCATCGTGATAAAAGACCTCTGTAGTAAAAACAGAGCGATGATCGTATGATCCTACGGGACCTCTTTCTACAGCAGATCCGTGTTCTTCCCAATAATTTCCATCAGAAGAACTGGCATAATAGAGATCATTTAAATCCCAGGGAGCATTTTTACCAGGAGCATCTGTTAGACTATAAGAATACCAAACGTAGTACTTCCCGTCTACCTTTAAAACGGAACTAGGATCTCGTCTGGTATAAGTCACATTAGGGGCTAAATCACCCTCTAAATTAAACCGATCAAAGGTAATATCCCATGCTGGATTGGATGGTATTGTAACATTACAATTACCACTTTGATCATACTGCTCTAAACGTAATGTTGCACTGCTTTTAGATACTTGACCAGAAGCAACAAACGTGATACAAATTACACCAAATAATAGCTTTCTTATTTTTATCATTTCAATTCTAAATACGTTATAAATCATTATTTTAAGTTTTAAGGCTTTTTATGCACATACAAGCATCTAAACAAACGACAATATAGCGATACTAGTAAAAAATTCTTTAAAAAAATATAGTTAATTTGAATCATAACTTTCAACAAATGAGCACTTTTAAAACCCATTCTGTTGTAGTTATTCTTTTACTGTAACATAAAATTTCTAATTTTGTTGTTCAGTGCTTAATTTTATATGACTTTATAGGGTAAAGACATCCTTTTAGGAAAAATAATGACTGACTATTACGATTACATAGAAGCCCTGCACCTTATTTTTGTCATCACCTGATTTGCAGGATTATTTTATACCTCTAGATTATTTGTCTATCAAATTGAAGCTTTTGGCAATTCTTCTCACCAAAAAGAAATGATTTCAGTGGATAATTTCATTTGAGATTGGTATAATCCATTGGATATAATGGGTACTGAATACTTATCATAACAGAAACAATTGTATCCTAAAAAAACTCTCATATCACCAAGATACTATGGTTTATCATTCGACTAAAAAACAACATAAAAGGAAATTTGTCGTACACCTCAGGGCGGCAAAGTAGTTTACTTGATTGTATATTTAGTTAATTTTTTAAATAATAGCTTGATTGAAGTAGGGATATTATCAGGTTGCCTGTTTATAGAATATAAAAACATGATATTAATTACACAAAAAACTATTATGCGCAAATTTTTTTTTTTAGTACTTCAATTGCTATTTTGTCTTAGCATTAGTACGTATGCCCAAACAAAACCAAATCGTATAGAGCAATCCATATCGATGAGAGTTGTTACGCCATTGGCTTCTAAATCAAATTTAATTCCAGTTAAAAAAATAAGTGGAGAAATTAAAGATGGGCGTTCATACGCAAACAAAATAATCATCGGGAAGGGATCAACAGGAGATGATACATTAGCAAAATCACCTCACAAATTGACCGGTAAAGTTCCGGGGACTCCACCATCTTTTGTATTTGATACTTTTGAACGAGATCGACAAGGGCCGATAGATCCATCCCTGGCAGTAGGACCTAAGCATATGGTAGGTGTCTATAACACCGCATGGAGAGTATTTGATAAGAGTGGTAATGCATTAACCGATGCAATGTCACCAGAGGAACTCTTTTCTCCAAATAGCTGCTGTGATCTTACTATTTCCTACGACAATGCGGCGGACAGGTGGGTAATGTCTATTTTGTTTTCTGGTGATGGTCATGTAGAAGTTGCTGTATCTCAGGGGCCAGACCCAATAAATGATGCCTGGTCCGTATATTCTTTTCAGAATATTCAAGACTATCAAAAATTATCAGTGTGGTCAGATGGATATTACATGACTGCAAATGCTAATAATGGTCCATCTCTAGGGACCAGCGATTCTATCTTTATATTGGATAGAGAAGCAATGCTGGCAGGAGAAGACACTGCGACACTAATAAGTTTTCCATTACCAGGAATCTCAACAACCAATTTTTATAGCCCACAGGCTTTTAATGTAAGTAGCAGTAATTTACCGGCACCTGGTAATACACCTATAGTTTATCTACAAGACGATGCGTGGCGTGGCGTAACAGAGGATCACCTTAAAATATGGATCGCTAATGTTAATTTTAGTAACCCAGATTCTTCGACTATTTCTGAACCGACAGAGCTTGTAACTACAGATTTTATTTCTGTTTTTGATGGTGGCTCATTTGACAATTTAACACAACCTAATGATGGGATCGATATAGATGCTATACAATCGGCGATTATGAATCAGGCTCAATTTAGAAAATTCCCTACACACAACTCTGCAGTTTTTAATTTTGTGGTGGATACTGAGGGTGGTACAGAGGAAGTAGCTGGTATCAGATGGTTTGAGCTCCGTCAATCTGGAGACGGACAACCCTGGACAATTTTTCAGGAAGGGACATACACTTCTCCTGATGGTAAACACGCCTGGAACGGGAGTATGATTATGGATGGTGACGGAAACATAGCTCTAGGATATACCGGTATGGGAGGAACAACGAATACAGTTCTCAGTTCGTATTATGCAGGTAGATTTGCAAATGATCCTGCTGGGACTATGACTATCGACGAGACTCTAATTGCAACAGGAGGAGGAAATGTAACTGGAAGTCCGAGATATGGGGATTATTCAAAAATTGATATAGACCCACTAACAGATACTAGATTCTGGTTTGTTAACGACTATGTTAATGCAGGGGGCAAAAGAGCTGCGGTAGCAGGAGTTTTTCAATTAAAATCTGACCTTACCAGTGACGTTGCACCTGTTGCCGTTAATATCCCGCCTCTGGGATTATATTCTGCTACAGAAACGATTACCACCACCATCTACAATCTGGGAACGACAGATGTATCAAATTTTGAGGTAAGTTATAGTATTAATGGCGATACTCCTGTCACCGAAACTTTTACAGGAACCATTATGCCGAATCAGAGTGCAGATTTTAGTTTTGCACAAACTGTGGATCTATCCACAGAAAATCAAAATTTTGAAATCAAAATTTCTACTGATCTTACATCTGATGAGAGAGCCGAAAATGATACGTATTCTATATCCACACAAAGTCTTTTCCCTAATGAAATAGGTATAGAAAAAATCATCTCACCTGAAAGTGGTCAAAATTTAGGAAATGAGGAAGTAACCCTGAGAATTTATAATTTTGGAGGAGTAGAACAATCAAATTTTGATGTCTCTTATACACTGGATGGAGGAGTACCAATAACTGAAACTGTTGCAGGTCCATTACCATCGAGAGAAAGTCTGGATTATACATTTACTCAGGCTGCAAATTTATCTGGTGAACAAAGATATACAATAGAAGGCTCTACCTTATTGACAAACGACTCTGTAGCTTCTAATAACACATTTTCAAAGGAAGTTGATAATTTGTCGTGTAATAACCTGACCAATGATACCCCTGTCACTATCAGTGCTCCTAATACTAGTACCACCATTACCTCAGAAATTGAATCAACTCTAGACGAGCCTATATCTCAGCTATTGGTTCAGTTTACTATAGAACATGCCTTTACATCGGATCTAATCATAAAACTAATAGCACCAGATAATACCGAGGTATCTTTAAGTTCGTCTCGAGGAGAAGATACTGATAATTTTACAAACACTACTTTTCTGGACATTGCTTCTGTTCCTATATCAGATGGAAGAGGCCCATTTACAGGATCTTTCAGACCAGAAACTCCTCTATCAGATTTAGCAGGAAAATCTACTTTGGGAACCTGGACACTTTCTGTAGAAGATAGTTTTGGTTTGGATGGAGGTCAACTTGTAGGTTGGTCTCTAAGTTTTTGTTCACTAAGAACACTTAGTGTTGAAGAAAACCTTGATCCAGATAATGATCTGAAAATTATTTACAGAGATAATAATCAATTCGATATCAAGTTTGAATCTGATACCGTACACGATCAATTAGAAATGGATATTTTTAATCTAAGCGGTCAGCGTCTGTTACACCATAAACTGGATAAAGAAAATGAAATCGGTTATTATTATAACCTTGATATGTCTCATGCTTCTTCTGGGATATACCTAGTAAGGATTAAAGACAAAGAGAACAGATCAAAATTTAAAAGACTTGTTGTCAATTAATTTTTTTCTAAAACACAAGTCCTTTTTTAAAGTACTTCAATAATAAGAAATCGTCTAAAAAGTAATTTTTGGACGATTTTTTTGTTTCAAGATTTTATACAATAATCCTACTTTGTCATCTTATGTTTTATATTTTTTCTGATTCCTTAAAAGCTGATTTATATACCTTTGATGCTGTTCCTAAATTAACTTGATAGCTAGTTGTGGTTCTTCTATTTTAGTTTTTATGCACAGGTTGACAATTTTCTTAATTGTAGCGGCAGTATATTTTTCTTTACTTTTTTTTAGTTTGACTTTAGTAATCAACAACATAGCCATCATACAAATTGCCATATGATTATGAAAGCCATGCCATCCTCTGATTTGATAATCTTCCATTCCTTTGGCATGAACAAACGCATATCTATAGGGGTATAATATTCTGACTGTGAAAGTCCTGCCGCTACAGCTATTTGACCATTATCTGTTTTTCCAATACAACCTAAATATTGCCTGGAAACACAGGCAGACATCTTACCTTTTTTACGAAAACCCACTTCATCAATCCAATAATGCAGTAGGTGGGTTGCTCTGTAAAAACAACTCGGAAGAAGCTAAAGCTACTTGATCCATCAACCCTCTATAAGACCATAAATCGCTATTAACAAAATGATTAATACTTTGCTGATTCAGAGTTGACAAGTGATCTGCAATATATTGGCAATTAGCCTTCTTCTTCTCAAATTTGAAAAGTGATTGAAAATAATCGAAGGTATGTTGTCGATATGAAAATTTAACGACCTTAAATCGATCTGTGAATTTTGAAAAGAAAGAAGTGAATTGAGATTCAATAGAATCCAGAAATTTTAAAGTTTCTGAATCATTTTTTTTGGCAGGTGCTATCTAGTGTAGCCCACTTGTGTTTAATTTGTAATACTATATTATATGGGTAAAATAAGGTGTTTACTATCATTTACCAAAATATTTTGCCTTCTTTTTATAAGATGACAAAGTAGGAATAAAATGAAATTACCTGCTTCTTGATTCGGATCGAGTTGGCAATCCGTGATTATTTTTTACTTTTGAGCATATGTAAACATCTTTTCTGTCACCTCAAGTGTCACAGAGGAACATCAGTACTAACTTATTATCAATGCAAGAATATTATAACTACATAAAAGCGCTGCATCTTATCTTTGTGATCACCTGGTTTGCAGGGTTATTTTATATCCCGAGACTTTTTGTCTATCAAATAGAAGCATCTCAAAAAACTTCTCCAGAAAAAGAGATATTAAGTAATCAGTTAAAGCTTATGACAAAAAGGTTATGGTTTATAATTACCTGGCCTTCTGCTATTCTGACAACTATTTTTGCTACTTTGTTATTGATTCTAAGACCTGGGATATTACATGACTCCTGGATGCATATAAAATTAGGCTTTGTTTTTTTACTTTTTTTATATCATTTGAAGTGTCACCACATGTACAAACAACTTCAGCAGGATATCATAAAATGGTCTTCTAATCAGATGAGAATTTGGAATGAAGGGTCTACCATCATCCTCTTTTCGGTTATCTTTTTGGTGATTGTTCGTGATGCAGTTAATTGGGTCTATGGAGTTATTGGGATCATGATTCTATCGATACTATTGATGCTGGGTATAAAATTGTACAAAAGAATCAGGGATAAGAATCCAAATGCTTAATTTGAGTTGAGTTTTTTTTCAAAAACATATACAACAAAAAGCCATCAGGAAGTGATAATCAGGCAAGCGTTATCTGATGATGCTTCTCCATTGTTAGAACTTAAATTGCAGTATCTGGAAAATACTAAGACGCTTCCTTTGTTCAAAGAAGAATATCCTAATGATATTGATCAGGAACGGGAAATGATCGAACGATATCAATCAGAAAAAAACAGCTTATTACTTGTCGCCACTTTTGAAGACAAAGTTATAGGAAATATTGATCTGACTGGTAGCTGGCGAAAAAAGATACAACATACCGCCATGATCGGCATGGGCATACATCCCAAATGGCAGCATCAGGGTATAGGAACTTTACTTATTAAAAATGCAATAGACTGGGCCAAAGAAAATGAGGTATTAAAAATAATCTGGCTCGAGGTCTATAAGACGAACACATCAGGTATTGCATTGTATAAAAAGATGAAGTTTCTTGAATCCGGGTATATCCCTAATTTCTTTTTAGAAAAAGGAACTTATATCGATAAAATTACGATGTTCAGAAAGCTTTAGAGACTTAAGATTCCATACTTCATATAGACACTTCACGAGTTTTCCTTATCTTCGTGCAACTTTTAGTTACATCCTATGATTAAATCCATGACCGGTTTTGGTAAGTCTATTCTTCAGCTTCCAACAAAAAAAATTACTATCGAAGTAAAATCTCTTAACAGCAAAAATCTAGATCTCAACGCCAGAATCCCTTCTCAATATCGAGAAAAGGAGCTGGAGATGAGAAAAACTATTGCAAATACCTTAGAAAGAGGGAAAGTTGATTTTGGTTTATATGTAGAGGTAACCGCAGAAGAAAACTCCACTAAAATCAATGAAGACATTGTCAAGGATTATATAAAGCAATTAGAAGCTATCTATACTAATGGAGAGACACTGGAAATGATGAAAATGGCAGTTCGTATGCCAGATGCTTTAAAAACAGAACGAGCAGAAGTCGATACCGAAGAATTTGATATTATAAGAGAAGGACTACAAGAAGCCTTAAAAGCTATTGAGGACTACAGACTTGATGAAGGGAAGGCTCTGGAGAAAGATTTTAATATTCGTATTAAGAATATTAGTAATTTATTAGATGATGTGATCAAAATAGATCCGGAACGTATCGAAGTTGTTAAAGAACGATTACACAAAGCCGTTTCTGAACTAAAGGAACAGGTTGATGAAAATCGTTTTGAGCAGGAATTGGTATATTATTTAGAAAAATTTGATATTACTGAAGAAAAAGTAAGACTTACTAATCATTTGGAATATTTTGTAACGGCACTAAATTCTAAGGATTCTAATGGTAAAAAATTAGGCTTTATTACTCAGGAAATAGGTCGGGAGATCAATACTATTGGTAGTAAATCTAATTATGCTGCTATGCAACAATTAGTGGTCCAGATGAAAGATGAACTAGAGAAAATAAAAGAGCAATTACTTAACATTTTATAAATGTTATAGCAAGACAGGTAGGTAATTGCTTAACAAAATTGGCGAACTATAAATAACCCATATAGTGGTAAAATTTATATAAATGAAACAGGGGAAACTTATTGTACTGTCTGCGCCATCGGGGAGCGGAAAGACTACATTAGTAAAATATTTATTACACAAAGAAGAGCTAAATCTGGACTTCTCTATATCCGCAGCTTCCAGAGAACCAAGAGGTGGAGAAATTCACGGTAAAGACTACTATTTTTTATCTCTTAGAGAGTTTAAAGATAAAATCAAGGCGGATGAATTTCTGGAATGGGAAGAAGTATATCGTGATAATTTCTATGGCACCCTAAAAACAGAAATCCAGCGAATATGGGATCAAGGAAAACATGTGATTTTTGATATTGATGTAGTTGGTGGATTGGATATCAAAAGAATTTATCCAGAAAGAACCTTGGCTATCTTTGTAAAACCGCCTAGTATCGAAGAATTAAAAATTAGATTAAAAAAGCGTAAAACTGAATCCGAAGATAAAATCAATATGCGGGTAGCAAAAGCTTCTACCGAACTAGCAACTGCACCACAGTTTGATGCCATTGTCACCAATGATGACCTGGAGAAAGCAAAAGCCGAGGTATTCCAGTTAGTAAAAAAGTTTATTACATAATACTGAAAGTGATCAAAGTGAAGTTCTCATCGATTTGTAGCGCAAAAGTAAATTTCTAATGAAAAATATCGGATTATATTTCGGAACATTTAACCCAATTCATATAGGGCATTTGGCAATTGCCAATCATATGGCAGAGTATTCTGATCTTGATGAGATATGGATGATAGTGACTCCTCATAATCCTTTTAAAAAGAAAAGTTCTTTGCTAGACAACCATCATCGATTAGAAATGGTATATAAAGCGACGCAGACATATCCCAAATTAAAACCTAGTGATATTGAGTTTAAACTACCGCAGCCTAATTATACGATCAATACTTTGGCGTATTTACAGGAAAAACATCCTGATTTCTGCTTTAATCTCATTATGGGTGAGGACAATCTGAAAAGTTTTCATAAATGGAAAAACTATGAAGTAATTCTTGAAAACCATACTATTTATGTATATCCAAGAATCACAAAAAAAATCGCAAAGACGGATTTATTATCAAATATAAAAGTAAAAAAAGTACTTGCTCCCATTATGGAAATTTCATCTACTTTTATCAGAAAGGCAATTCACGAAGGTAAAAACATAAGACCTTTATTATCTGAATCCGTATGGACATATATTGATGAAATGAATTTTTATAAATAGAACTCATCCCGTTCTAATCATTTCTTAATACAACAAAATGAGAAGAATAATTTATGACCTCATCTTGAGTAATGCTTTGACCTTCAAAATTTACATGTTGTACGTTAATTTTTTTAACTAAGGCTATACTGAAAAAAAACTACTTCATAAAAGTACAAAAGTCAAACTTTTCGGTTGAAAACCACTACTCAAGATGAGTTCTATCTATATTTTTCTTCAATAACAACTTCTTTCTGAAGTTTTTTACGATCCCATTTGCGCAATTCTAATTCGGGCTGGTTATAAAACATATCTGTATATCCAAAGCATAGATACCCTATCAACTGGTTCTCTTGTGGGGCTTTTAATACTTTTTTTACTTTTTCGGGATCCAAAATACTAACCCACCCCATGCCGATATTTAGAGACCTTGCCATGAGCCACATATTCTGAATGGCACATACGACACTATATTTGCCCATATTGGGCATACTTGTTTGTCCAAGTACTGGTCCTTCTTTGGGCTTATAGAAAACTGCCATATTAAGAGGTGATTCTAAAATCCCTTCTAGTTTGAGTTCAATATATTTCTTCTGTTTTTCATCTGCAAACTGCATAGCTGCAAGTGCTGTCTCCTCAGAAAATGTTTTTTTTATTGCTTGCTTCGTTTCTATATCACGTATCAGCACAAATTCCCAAGGCTGAGAAAACCCTACAGAAGGAGCAGATAATGCTGCTTCTATAATCTTATCAATTGCTTGCTGATCAACAGGAGTTGCCAGAAAACGATTTCCACGCACATCTCTACGATGTACTAGTATCTCTTCTAGTAATTGCTGTTCGTCGCTATTAAATACGCGTTGCGGTTGGTCTTCCAAAATCAATATTCTTTTAGCTTTTTAGTATCTATAAATATATAATTCGTACTTCTAATAGTAAAATTACGTATCGATTTGTGTAATATAACAAAATACTAGGCATATTTATTATTAAATACAATAAATTAAGGGTATACAATTTATAATTTATGATTTCAATACTTATCAAAAAAAGAAAATCTTACTGCCTCGATTTCATTTGCCAGGAAAATCTGCCTTTCTTTTTTCCAGAAATGCAGTAGTACCTTCTTTAAAATCTTCAGTGCCAAAACAATTTCCAAATTCTTTAATTTCTGTTTTAAAACCATTCACTCCATCTTCATAACACGCATTTACTGCATTGATTGCAGCGCCAATAGCTATAGAAGAATTTCTGGTAATTTTACTTGCTAGTTTCTCTGCTAAGGGTAATAATTCATCGAGAGTTACTACATGATTTACTAATCCATATGCTAATGCCTGATTAGCATTAATCATTCCTGCTGTCATAATCATTTCCATAGCTCTACCTTTTCCTATTAATTGCGGTAATCTTTGAGTACCTCCATATCCGGGAATTACTCCAAGAGAAACCTCTGGCAACCCCATTTTGGCAGTATCACTGGCAATTCTAAAATGTGCAGCCATTGCTAATTCTAATCCTCCACCTAATGCAAAACCATTAATTGCGGCAATAACTGGTGTCCCTAAATTTGCTATAAAATCAAAAAGCAATTCTTGTCCTTTTGCTGCCAACTCTTCTCCTTGATCAATAGAAAAATTGGAAAACTCACTGATATCTGCTCCAGCGACAAAGGCTTTATCTCCCTGACCTGTAATAATAATAACTTTACTAGTATTACTTTGATCTGCTACTGCAATAGCATCATGTAATTCCTGGATCGTTTGTTTATTAAGTGCATTTAACTTTGACGGGCGATTAATCGTAATCGTAGTAATGCCATTAGTATGTGATGTGAGAATATTTGTGTACATTTTTTAATCTAGTATTATTGTTTCAATTCTTGTTTGATATGCTGTTTTAAGATTTTCATCTTTTCTTCAATCAATTTATATCGAGCTAATTTATATTTTCTATTTGTTTCTAATCTCCATAAGTAGCTAAATACTTCTTTTTTCTGACTTTCGGATATTTCTACAGGCTGTTTCATTTCTATCAATCGTCCATTTTTATTAAATATCATATATGGATGCAAAATATCGTTTATAGGTTTAAAATAATTAGTATATGATTTCATCTCTGGTATTTCGACTTCTAACTTATAAATAATGGTGTAATAAAAATCATACAAGGAGATGATTTCAAATCGTAGTGAATCATTTTTTATTTTTTCTAATCCACTTGCTTTTAGAGATTCATAACCTGATCTGTTGATAATAGGCGTATAATCTCTAAAAAGAATTATGTATGCATTATCTATTGAGTCCTGATCAATTTTTTTGTTATCCAATAAATCTCTAAACAATTGATTTGCTTTAAGACTCATCTTATGACCGTGTATATTCCCTCTAAAATCACGAAAATCTAATTCAATCCCATTATTGATCTCTTTTAGTATCTTTTCTTCAGAAAGGTTATCTCTTCTGTTGTCATTCCAATTATTTAATGCAAAAGCTGATACTACTGCAATAAATATTGACAGAAATTCAAGAGTATATTTTCTAAAGCGTATCTTTTTCACGATTACTATGTCTTTCTCATAAAATACAAATTCAAAATACTAGCGTTTATATCTATGCAGTCTTATTTTTAAGCCGAAAAAGCTTATTCTCTTGGGAATTTAACTTTGAAAACAGTTCCTTTTCCTTCTTGAGAGGTAAAAGTAATGCTTCCATTGTAAGTTTCGACAATATTTTTTACCATCCCTAACCCTAACCCCATACCACTTGTTTTGGTTGTAAACTTAGGTTCAAATATTTTATTTTTATTCTCCTCAGTAATTCCTATTCCATTATCTGCTACTGTGATCACTACATTTTCTTTTTCTGTAAATACATTCACCATAATCTTAGGAGTTTGATCTTCGTGTATAGCTTGTATTCCGTTTTTGACCAAATTAGTCACCACTCTAATTAATTGTGTCTTATCAAATTTAGCGATGATTTCTTCTTTTTCTGAAGGGAAAATAATATATCCTTCATTAAAAATATCCAGTGCTAATCTTACGACTTTTACAACATCCAGTGTTTCATTTTTTTGTGCTGGCATTTGTGCAAAATTAGAAAATGCAGATGCAATAGAACTCATCGTATCTATCTGCTGAATCAGTGTATCGCTATATTCTTTTACTTTTTGATTCACATTAGGATCTCCTGGATCAAACTTACGCTCAAAACTTTGAACCGTCAACCGCATAGGTGTTAGCGGATTTTTAATTTCATGAGCTACCTGCTTTGCCATCTCACGCCAAGCTGCTTCTCGCTCGCTTTTTGCCAGCATAGCGGCACTCTCTTCTAGCTCATCAATCATACTATTGTATGCATTTACCAGAGAGTAAATCTCTTCTCCTACATTACCGATTTTAATTCTTTTATTTCGTTTATCCAGACGTGTTTGATCTATAGTATCAGAAATCGTCTTAAGAGATCTTGTAATATATTTTGATAAAAAATACGCAAACATTATGGCGACCAATAACATCAATAGATATACTTGCCCAAGTCTGGTTAGCGATTCCCAAAGCTCTCTGGAAAAGAAATTATCATCTTCCAGGTAAGGTAGGTTAAGAATCGCCAGAGGTTTTGACCTATCATCTTCTATATACGTATAGGAGGATAAAAAATGTTCTCCATCTTTTTCTGAAACGCCCAGGTATCTCTTTTCATATTTTTTACTAAGCCTGTTAATTATAATCGAATCCAATTGGATATCAATAGTATCACTAACAAAAGTTTCTTCTGACTTGATTAATAATTTACCTGATAAACTATAGATATTAATGGGTAGTGTATGTTCTTCTGATATTTGGTAAATCCGATTGTTTTCTCTGAATATGAGCATAACATTCTCTTCTTTCACCTCATATGTAGTACTTTTTAAGGCATTGTTAATTGCAATTCTTATACGTTCTTCTTTTCTCTCCAGTCGTTCCCGATGATATTCTTCTGCCTCTTCCTTATATTGATACACTGTTATTGCAGCAACTAATACAGAAGCTAATAAAACTAATACAGTCATCGATATAAAAATTCGTGTACGTAACGAGAGTTTGGTAAGCTTCATAGTATTCTTTGAGACGTAAATATAACAAATATCACACCAAAATAATTGCAAAAACAAAGTTGTAGGAATAATGAATTGACTAAATTTAACTAGTTTTGATTTTATGGATACTAACACCTTACTTTCTGTTCAAAATCTTAGTATTTCTTTTACTTCGAAAGGAAATTCTACACAAGTATTACATAATATTTCTTTTGATATTAATCGAAACGAAATTCTTGGGGTAGTAGGGGAATCTGGAAGCGGAAAATCTGTTACTTCTCTGGCAATTATGAGGTTAATTCCTGAAAGTATTTCTGAAATAAGTGGCAATATCATCTATAATAATACTTCTATACTGAGTTTAGATGATAAAATGCTAAGATCTATACGTGGTAATGAAATCGCTATGATATTTCAGGAACCTATGAGTTCTCTAAATCCCTCTATGAAATGTGGGAAACAGGTAGTAGAAATCCTATTACAACATACTAAATTATCAACATCCGAAGCTAAAACAGAGGTGCTATCTTTATTTGAAAAAGTAAAGCTCCCTGATACTCATCGTGCCTATAATTCTTACCCACATCAACTAAGTGGCGGTCAGAAACAACGTATTATGATTGCCATGGCAATCGCCTGTAAACCTAAATTATTGATAGCTGATGAACCTACTACGGCACTGGATGTAACGGTACAAAAGGAAATTATCCAATTGCTCAAGGATTTACAGCAAGAATATAGAATGAGTATTCTATTTATCTCTCACGACTTATCCCTGGTCTCAGAAATTGCGGATCACGTTTTGGTTGTCTATCAAGGAAAAATGGTAGAATATGGATCTACTCATCAAATTTTTACTTCTCCTCAAAAAGAATATACAAAAGCACTTATTTATGCAAGACCATCTCTGGATGTCAGGTTTAAAAAATTACCTACTATCAGAGATTATCTAGACAATCAGGAAGCAGATAGAGAGATCATCACAAAAACTGAGCGACAACAACAGCATCAGAAGTTATATAGTAAACCTCCATTACTCGAAGTAAAAAATGTGGAGAAAACATTTTTCTCTACTGTAGGTTTCTTTGGTAAAAAGGAGTTTAAAGCTGTAAATGATGTTAGTTTTAAACTATATGAAGGGGAAACATTAGGGCTGGTTGGAGAATCTGGCTGTGGCAAATCTACTTTGGGTAATGCTATTTTACAATTAGATAAAGCTGATACCGGGCAAATTCTATATAAAGGCAAGGATATCACACTACTTCCTTCGGCTCAGTTAAGAGGGTTAAGGAAAGAAATACAACTTATCTTCCAGGATCCTTTTGCCTCACTAAACCCAAGACTTACCATAGGAAAAGCCATTATGGAACCTATGAAAGCTCATAATCTTTATGCTAATGATGTACAGCGAAAAGAAAAAACCATTGATTTACTAAAAAGAGTTGGACTCGATCCTCAATATTTTAATAGATATCCACACGAATTTAGTGGAGGGCAACGACAACGGATAGGTATCGCCAGAACCATAGCATTACAACCCAAATTAATTATATGTGATGAATCCGTAAGTGCGCTAGATATATCTGTTCAGGCTCAAGTTTTAAATTTACTGAATGAATTAAAAGAGAAATTCGGATTTACCTATATTTTTATATCCCATGATCTTGCTGTTGTAAAATATATGTCTGATCAATTATTGGTAATGAACCAAGGAAAAATAGAAGAAAAGGGTGATGCTGATGTTATCTACGAAAACCCTACAAAAGAATATACCAAAAAGCTTATTGATGCCATCCCGAAAGGGTTGTAATTAAAATATCATACGTATAAAAAAATGTAATTAAATTTGATGAAGAGTATAACTGTATAAAATACTTCTATGTCTTATAAAACCGATAAAACTTCCAACGTATGAAGCTGAAGGTTTTAAAAACTACCATAGCAATCTAACCGATATGGATACGTTTTACGCAAGATCACAAAGTTCAACACAGGTCTTTTTGCAATCGTCAATATCTTCTCCGCCTACTGTATCACCTCTCGAATCAGAAGCATTACATCCTTGAATACACGCGCCTACACAGTTATTTGCCCCTTGTGATCCATTGATAAATTGTAATTCTTTTTTAGGAATTTTAAATCTCTCCAAAGTTGTTTAAAGCTTTCATTTTTAACCTGAGTTCGATTAATACAAAATGCGTCAGTTTGAGTGAAATTCTTATAAGAATTTTGTATCGAAAACAAGCATTTTGGGATCAAAAACCTATTCTCGATACACTTTTACTTCGTCAAAGTGCTCGAATTGAAGGTTTTGAATAGTCTGCCATAATAATCGAACTTTGGTTAATAATTAATTTACGATTGACATAAATAACAAAGTCAATAGTATTATAAATTCTCCTTTAATGTATTAACTGATCAAATTATTACCCCAAAAAGTAGTACAGACGTTATATTTTTGATCTAAATCAGATAATTCCTTTTCAAATAAAAATAAGCTCATAAAAATAAATTCTTACATTTTTTAAACGCTAAATGTTTACCTCATCATTTTTATTACACAAATAATAAATAACAAAACGTAAAATGATGAAAACAAAAATGAAATTTTTAACGTACTTCATACTAGTATTTGCTTTGGTATTCACATCAACTTCTTGTGAAGGAGAAGATGGAATGGACGGTATTAATGGTGTTGATGGAGAAATTGGGGCTCAAGGACCGGCAGGACAAGATGGAAATGCCAATGTCCTTTCGGTTTTATTAGAAAATCAAACCATTAATAATGGTGATACGGTTTTTGATATTCCGCAATTAACTCAGGAAATATACGATACGGGTATCGTATACGCATATGTTACTGTAACCGGGAATGATTATTGGGAAGTTTTACCATTAAGTCTTGGTCAGCAAATTATCTTAGAAATTGATCAAATAGAAATCGGTAAAATCACATTAAGAGCTACGTTCACCCAATCCAACCTTAGACTTCGATTTGTACTGGTAGAAGGTACTGATGTAAGCAATAAAATAAACTTTTCTGATTTTGAAGAAGTAAAAGCTTTTTACCAATTATAACTATTCTTGAAACTTTTGGAGCAATACCACTTACATTTGCTCTAATTTTTATGAAGAGAAATCTTAGAAATCTAGGATTTTTCTTCATAAAAAATAAGTTTTCAGGAAGTAAGGTTTTTAAACAAACTCTTAGTTAGTATCTGGTCGTAAAGGTTTAACTATTTGATTTTTAGGTTTATGATTTGTTTTTAGGTTTTGAATATCTATTGAAATAAGGGTTTATACGATTTATAACTAAAAATTTCGCATATTCATCGTTTCTTTTTCCTTTCTACTTCGTTTAAAAAATAAACCGTAGCTATAGCTATGCTTGATTTTTTTGCCTTGCATAAAGAAAAAATAATTCAATGAATTTATACGAATTTTTTAATCACAAATCGTATAAAAACGGATGTTCACTTTCCTGCGGATTACAATTTATTCTGGGATGCTGCAAGAAAATGTATCGAGATCAGTTGTCAGTTAGCAGAAAGACAAGAGTTATCAGGTTGGCGCAAGGCTAGTGATTGGAAATACCGTGTAAAGTATCAATTTAGAAAAGTACAAAAGGTTAAAAAATCTGGAGGAAAGTATAAAGAATCTAGGTTACAATTTACTACTGAAAATTATTTAGAGTTAGCCCTTACACTGACTAAAAAGGTATCAGAATTTAGAAAGACTTTACAAGGCCGTTCAGTACAGGAAATTAGTTTATTAATATCATTGGAATATTTTTATAAGATGTTGAATAAACATATTAGTTTACTAAAACGAAGAGTTCTAAAAGGCGAAAAGATTCCTCATCATGAAAAGGTGTTTTCTTTATTCGAACCACACACCAAATGGATTAACAAAGGCAAATCAGGAGTCATTACAGAGTTAGGTCAAAAACACTTAATTGTTACAGATCTACATCAAATCATAAAAGTATCCTCATAAAATCCAAAAATGAGTAAAAAAAAGATCAAATTAGAAAATGTAATTTATAAGATTTTTCTTTGAAAATTCAAAAATAACCCTTTTCCGACCGGACACTAGTTATCATCTTATAATTAAAGGTAGGGATACATCTAATATAGAACGATCCCATATAATGAAATCATTCCATAAGGTTTTTCCCTATTCTTTTCCATACGCTTAGTAACAAAATACCTGCAATTATTGTCAAAGCCCCAAGCCATAGTGCTTCATTATACGCTCCATAGATCAAATATCCTGTGGTAAAAAGCACACCATACACAAGGCAACACCCTAATACCATAGCCAATATGCCTGAGGGCACTGTCCATTTTTTTTGCGTAGTTACTATAGCTACTCCTTGCTTTTCTGCTTTTGCTCTGACGGTGTCCCATCCGGGACCTCCAGGTTGAATTTTTTTATAAAAATTAAACAGCTTTTCGTCTGTATCAGCTTGTGTAATAAACGTCACCACGATCCAGATAATAGTAGTGATCAAAACAACAAAAGGAATGCTAAACCAACTAGGAAAAATACCGACACCTTCTATCCCGAATAACACATCATTAACCTTGGGTATTGTAATAATTAAGGAAATAATACCTGACGAAAACATCGCTGATATTTCACTCCAGGCATTGATACGCCACCAAAACCATCTTAGAATAAAAATAAGTCCAGTACCTGCCCCAAACATAATAATATATGTAAATATCTGCTCTGCATTGGTTAGTACCAATGCCAGCAAAACACTTAATGTCATTAACACAACAGTAGATAATCTCCCTACATTCACTTTTTCTTTTTCTGTAGCCGTAGTGTTGATAAACTGATTGTATACATCATTTACCAAGTACGAAGCACCCCAGTTAAGATGTGTAGAAATACTAGACATATAAGCGGCTACTAATGAAGCTACAACTAGACCTAAAAGGCCACTTGGCAATTTAGTTAACATAGCAGGGTAGGCTAAATCATGACCTAATTTATCAGGTGTCACATCAGGAAACGTTTCCTGAATACTGGCAAGATCAGGAAATACTATTAATGACGATAATGCTACCAAAATCCATGGCCAGGGTCGTAGCGCATAGTGCATGATATTAAAAAAGAAGGTAGCTCCAATTGCATGGTTTTCATTTTTTGCAGCTAACATACGTTGAGCTATATATCCACCACCTCCAGGTTCTGATCCTGGATACCAGGAACTCCACCACTGAACGGCCAGTGGTATAACTAATAGTGTAATCAATGCTTCTTTATTTTCAAAATCAGGTAATAAGGATATTTTATCGGCCACATTGGGATGTGATATTAAATTGTGAAAGCCATTAACTTCTGGTAAGTTCACACAATAATATGCTGCTCCAATTGCTCCCGCCATTGCAACAAAAAACAGTAAGAAATCAGAATACACCACTCCTTTGAACCCACCTAAAGCACTAAAAACAACGGTAACGACAGCTGCATATCCAACTGTTTCTATAGCTGTTAAACCTAACATTACCTGCCCGATTTTTATAGCAGCTAGTGTAATTCCGGACATCGCTAAGATGTTAAAAATTAAACCCAGGTAAATGGATCTAAAAATTCTTAAAAACCTTGCTGGTTTACCTGAATATCGCAATTCATAAAACTCCATATCTGTGGCTACATCAGATTTTCTCCAGAGTCTGGCATAAATAAATACGGTCAATAAACCGGTAAGCAGAAATGCCCACCAAACCCAATTCCCCGAAACTCCATTCTGGCGAACAAGATCCGTAACCAGGTTAGGAGTATCTGTAGAAAAAGTAGTGGCTACCATAGAAAAACCTAACAACCACCAAGGCATGTTCTTTCCAGATAAAAAATATTCGGTCGTATTTTTTCCCGATTTTTTAGCAACTATTAAACCTATAAATAATGTGATTATGAAAAAAAAGATAATTATAATATAATCGAATGTACTTAAATTCATAGATCTGAGTTTTGTAATTGGTATAAGATAATTGATTCTAAATAAAAATTAACACTGATTCGAGTAATCTGAAAAAAGAGGCTTGTATCAAAGTCACGTTAATTTAGTAAGCAATATAGTAATACTCTTTTAAAAAGAAATTATCCCGCAAACCTAATTAGTAAATATTATCTAGAAATAATGTATTGTTTCTAATATACTTAACAATAAAAAAAGACTGCCTTTCCAGACAGCCTCCTTTTGATTTCAATAAATCAATACGCAATTATAAACTAAATTTTGATTTATCTCGTTGGTATAAACCTTGTAAATTCCCTATCACTTCTCTGTCTTGTATCAGTAATTTGTGCAATATGAAGTCTGCTTCTTAATCCAGAAACTGATACTGTATTTCTACCTGCAACAGCATTAACTCTTTGTCTAAAAACTCTTCTTCCACTAGCATTTCTAACAATCAAAAATGCAGTACCTGTAGCTCGAGCTTCGAATACCAAATTTACAGATCCTCCACCAAGATTTACAGCTCTAAAATTAGTAATATTAATATTGTTGTTAGCTGGTGGTGGTGGAGTAGTTCCCCCAGAAACTATTGGAGAAATATCTGTAAAAACAATATCTCCGATAGTATTAGATCCAGAAGGAATATCAGCTCTATCTGTATTAACAAAAACAATACGAGTCTCAGAACCAAAACCTACTGTTCCATTAAAAATTCGAAAACCAATCTCTCGTCTTACTCCATTATCACTAGGAAAAGGTCGAGAAAGACCTGCAGTATTAATAGCAAAAGCTCCGCCGCTCAAGCCATCGTTGCCAGAGTCACGTATCGTTAATTCAAAAGAAGATCCGCGTCCAAAATCTGCACGTTCATCCAATGGGATTTGTACTAAATCATTAGCATTTTCAGCACTAAAAGGACCAGTAGTAACAACTCTTCCAGTTGGTAATTTAAATTCAACTGTTATCTGATCTGGGCGATCATCAAGTTGTAGATACAATTGCGTAGCAATAGGACTTCCTCCTTGCGCTTCTACATTAGGGGTAGTCAATGCTGCAACTAAGATTACAAAAAGTAATTTAAAATTTTTCATCGTGTTTAAAGTTTAAGTTTAAAATGATTTTAAAAGACGCAATTTAGAGAACGGGCTTTCTTGTACCAATATGAGTGGGTGAAAAAGTGGGATGAATAGTATTCTAAAAACAGTAATTCATTAGTAATCAGTGTTATTTTTGATATCCATACTCTATCAAAAGTGGACTGTATATAAGTTTTTCTTATGGATATTTTGGACCACTCTTTCTAAAATATATCTTGATTATGACAATACTGATTTAAGTTTGATCATAAGAAAATGAAAAAAATAGAGTCGCTAAAGGATGGGGCAAAAGTATTCGGGATACAATAATTCTTGGAGAAATATCATTTATTTTAATAGTAAGGTTCTAAAATTACTCAACAAAAAGTAGTACACGTTTATATTGCTATGATCCTTTCTCTAGTCAGATGAGCATCATAAATTTTTTTATTTTTATAACAAAACCTTAGCTTTGCTTTTAGCCGCTTTATAGATAGCTTCTACAATTCTGATATCTCTCATTCCTTCTTCACCAGGAACCATAACCGGTCTGTTATTGATAATTGATAAGGCATCATCATCCATTTGCTGTGCCTGCTGATTTTCAATATATATGTCCAGAAGGATATTATCGCTAGTTTTACCTTTCACACCTGAGTACATAGAGAATGGTTGAAGATTATACCATCCATTTTTACAATCTGCATGAAGCCGATGCATATTGTCGCCTATACTGGTTTTACCATGTGCAATTGCTCCAGAAGGAAATTCTAATGTAAAATGTGTGGTTTCATCAGTTTCGGTAAATAACTCAGGTCGTGTTGTCATTTGCCGCGCGGTTACAGAAATGGGTTCTTCTCCCGTCGTATATCTAGAAGCATTGAGCGCATATACACCTAGATCATACATAGTACCGCCTCCCAACTTAGCATTCATTCTCCAAGTGTTTCCAGGATTGGTAACATTATATCCAATTTCTGCATATACTGTTTTTATAGCACCATAAGGTTTTGACATTGCCCATTTTATTATTTGTTGAGTATTAGGTTCGTGCTGCATGCGATATCCTATAGATAGTTTTACTTTATTTTTATTGCAAGCCTCTATAATGGCTTTGCATTCTGTTTCTGTTTTTGCCATTGGTTTTTCGCACCAAACATGTTTTCCCGCATTAGCTGCTTTTATGGCATATGTGGCATGCAGTCCTGTAGGCAATACAATATAGATTACATCAATATCAGAATTATCTGCTATTTGATGCATCGTCTCATAATCGTAGATGTTAGTATCTTTTATCCCATATCTTTTTTGCCAAATTGGAATTTTAGAAGGAGTACCTGTCACAATACCTGTTAGTTTACAATACTTAGTAAATTGAAGTGCAGGAGCAAGTATTGTGGTGCTATAAGTTCCTAGACCAACTAAACATATACCTAGCGGTTTCTGAGAAGAATTAGCAAGTAAATAAGAATAAGGCATAAGGGTTGAGCCTAGCAAAACACCTGTATTACGTATGAAATTTCTTCTATTTAAAAACATAACCGTAACGTTAAAATATTCTATTAAAATAGATTTTTTTCTATTGAAATACTGTTTTTACTTTGTTAAATGATTTCAAAATCAACAATTTTTAATACTATAGCGGGGTTTATTCATTTGTTGTTTTTTAATGAAAGCATAGTTTTCTTTAGAATAACTCTTTTTGGACTGACAAGGTTTTTTTGAAGATATATTCATTCGATCCTAATCAACAGTTTGCAATAAAATTCATAAAAATTTAACTTTTTTAATGTTTTTTACACAACTACAACACCTTACCATTTGATTATTAGGTAATTGTATATTTATTTTTCGATAAAACGAATTCTATAAATTTCTCTACGTATACTAGATAGTTGTGTTTACTTTTTAATGTAAAAATTACTTTTATAAAGCTTTAAACGATGAGCATAGTTTTTTTGCTACAAATAATTAACTTTTTTTTAGATGTAGATACAATCAAAATGCTTTTGACTCATTTGCCTTATAAAAAATTAAGAAAAAGAAAGATTGAATTGAAATGTGTGTTTTTTTGGACAAATTCTAATAAAGCTATTGTATGTTCAGTCTATAATTGTAAATCAAATCTTAAGTAATCTCAAAATTTACTTAATACTAACAGGTATTACTAAGTAAAGTTTTTTTGAGTATTAGGTTTGATAAATAAGCTTATGGTTTAAATTTAGGATTAATTTATCCCAGAAAAACTAGACGTAAACACAAATCATTTTTTAAGTATTATGAAGAACAAACTAATTGCGCTATTAACCTTGCTGAACATATGTTATCTAAGTATAAATGCCCAGAATGGAAGTACTGGATGTAATGCGGATTCTTCCTGTTACGATTCTGATTATCCTGAAATTAAAGAATGGGCCAAGGCAGGAAGAAGAGGTGGAATTCCTACTATTTCGAATATAAAAGCTACATTAAATCCCGGAGGAAATATTCAAAATGCTATAGACAGAGGGGGAGCGGGTGTAGTACTCCTGAATAATGGTACTTATACGGTTAATCGATCAATTAACCTAAAAGATGGTGTCATACTACGTGGTAGAAATAAAAATGGTGTAAAACTTAGCGTTAAAATGAAAAGTGGGCGTGCCATTGTATTTGGAAGAGGTGTGAATAATGCTGGTTTGGAAGATATGCGCGTAGTCTATGAAGCACTTCCTAATCCTCCAAAAGAATATCGTACAGGTTTTCAGGATGGTAGATTTTGCAGAGAATGTTTTGAGAATGTTTTTCCAAGTAATAATAATACACTGGTTCGTCTTGATGGAGATGATAACTGGGTAGATGATGTCGATTTTATTAATAGTGGTTCTGATCCTGTTGAAATATTTGGAAAACATAATACATTCAGAAATTCACTTGTTGACAATTGCTATAACAAAGGTGAAGGAGGAGAAGGTTATTTTGATATCAGAGGGGATTACAATTTAGTGATTGGATCTACAGTGAGAAAGATACGCCATTTTGCGATTCAAAACGGAGCGAGATATAATGTAGTTTTCAAAAATAATTTGGAAGTAGACGTAAACTTTCACAATGGTGATGACGGGCGCAATTTAATTGAACAAAATTCGATTATCCGTCCTTCCTGGCATACCTGGGGAGTATTTGCAACCGGAGGAGCACGATATGGTCATGATAAACCAGGTCCCAGAAATATTATAGTAAATAATACAACATTTGACTATAGAGAAAATAAGAAAGAGTTCTCGGATCGAAATGTTGTATATACTTACAGAGATTATGGAGAACCTGATAGAACAAATTGGTCTATGCCATCCTGTGGAACATTTTATGCTGTAAAATGCGGATCAGGTGGTGGAGGAAACAATACAGTTCCAGTTACAGGGGTAAGTATATCAGATAACAGTATTACCCTTACCGTGAATCAAACAAGAGATTTAGATGCGACAGTAAGTCCAAAAGGTGCCACGAATAAATCAGTAAATTGGTCTTCTAATAACACCGCTGTAGCGAGGGTAAATTCTAATGGTTTGGTAACTGCAGTATCAAATGGTTCTGCAATTATTACTGTAACAACAGTAGATGGTAATAAGAAAGCTACTAGTAGAATCACTGTAAAAGATACAGATGGCAATGGAGGAGATAGTACTATTAAGAATTTGGCACTTAAGAAACCTACTAAATCCGAAAATAGCCAGAATGGTAATCCTGCCTCAAATGCTGTAGATGGCAATACGAATACAAGATGGTCTTCTAATGGATTTTCAAAATGGTTAGAGGTAGATCTGCAATCATTAAAAAATATTTCCAGAACAGAGTTAGTATGTTATCAAAATAGAGCGTATCAATTCACAATCCAGGTTAAAGAAAAAGTTTCGGATGCATACAGAACCGTTGTGGATAGAAGTAATAACAAAACAAAAGGTACCGTAGATAAACCAATCAAAGATTCTTTTAATCCCATAAATGCCAGATACATAAGGATTAATGTTACAGGTGCTGACTCATATACAGGTAGTTGGGTAAGTCTTCTGGAATTTAGGGTGTTTGGTAAAGATGCAGACACGTCTACAGGTGGAGGAGAATCAGTTACTACAACCCTATCGCCTATTCAAGACGCCTATTTAGAAAATGCTACCAGAAAAAATGTAGATCTTATTAGAGTAGAAAATAATAGAAGAGTAGGCTATTTACTTTTTGATGTATCACAGATAAAAGGAGCTATTACTTCGGCTCGATTAGAATTAACCTGTACTTCTGATGCTGGGAATGGGACGATAGAAATACAACAGGGAAATAAAATTGGTTGGACCGAGAATACGTTGTCGAATACCAATAAACCGTCTGCAATGACAACATTAGGTAGTCTTAATCAAAGTTTTAAGGTAAATTCAACATATAAATGGAATCTAAAATCTCTTAAAATAAATAATCAAGATAAATTGGCACTTATATTAGAACACAAAGGAGGAAATGATGTAGGTTTTGCCTCTAAAGAAAATAAAAGTGCAATCGCTAAGCCTAAACTAGTGATTACATATCAATCCGGAAGAGATAATGACCTGACAGATACCAGAAAGACATCGATATTTCCGAACCCATTTACAGATCAATTTAATTTGAGACTGATTCCTAATCGGGTTTACTATTCTGTAAAAATAGTCAATATAAATGGTCAAATAATTTATGACAAAGCTATTACAGACAAAGCAGATACGTTGCAGATTAATCTGGAACATATTGAATCCGGAATTTATTTTGTCCAGCTAACCGGAGAGAAGGGTATGGAAAGTCTAAAAATCATGAAAAATTGATACTAATACCATTTATCCTTTTGAATTAGAGCTTGTTTAAAAACCTTACTTCCTGAAAACAAATATTTTAAGAACCGTGAGCTTACTTCAAATAATTGAAATATCTCGATATTCTCATCATTTGAAGTGTCCTTAGTACCTCAAACTATTGATTTTCAATTTGTATTCTTTTTATACGATTTGTGATTAAAAAATTCGTATAAATTCATTGAATTATTTTTTCTTTATGCAAGGCAAAAAAATCAAGCATAGCTATAGCTACGGTTTATTTTTTAAACGAAGTAGAAAGGAAAAAGAAACGATGAATATGCGAAATTTTTAGTTATAAATCGTATTAAACATACTCTAAATAAAAAATCCCCGAAAAATTAAACTTCGGGGATTTTTTTTAAAACTATTTATCAAATTATTACCGTTGTAACGGGTCTCGTTTTTTTTAGTCTCATTACAAAAAAGGAAATATATAATTTTCTTAATTGACAATACCGTTTTGCCGAATTATCTGATATAAGAATAGTAGTAATATTTTGTTATACTTTCTCCGATAAATAAACCAGCCTACCATAATATTACTTCACTTATTCTTTTTCTTATTGATTACTAGCTCCAATTTGTGTTACAAGAGCAGTATTCCCTGTTCCGTTTTGTAAAATTGTATTATTCTGAGCAGTTCCAAACTGATTAACTTCAGCAAAATTACTTAGTCCTACTTGAGTGTTTTCTGAGATGTGAAGTTCTCCTCTTTGGCTAATACGACTCCTATTGCCTCTACCTCTCTGAGAAGTAATTATTGTATTTTCATTCCCAAATTGATTTTGAAAAGCAGAATTCTGTTCACCTAGAACATCAGATGACAATCCTTCCTGACTAACCATAGCAGTATTACCATTCCCTGATTGAAACTGGTCTGCAAGATTTTGTCCACCAGAAGATTCGATATTTTGAGAAGCAACAATAGAATTTTCATCCCCTCCCTGAGTTTGATTTATTCTATTTCGATCTTGTTCTTGATGTGCAAGCGCACTATTTTCATCACCAGACTGACGCTGATTAACAAATCCACTTACAGAGTTAGAGAGAGAACTTCCTTGTATTGCAGTAGCAAGGTTTCCTCCACCATCTTGAGATTGAAGCAATATATTATTGTCCCCGAATTGGTCACTCATTGCGATATTGGCATCCCCTGTTTGTCTTTGGTCAGAACCGTTTCGAACACCGGATTGCGTTACTACAGCTTCATTTTCATCACCTATTTGTAAATTAAAACTAAAGTTTGTATCACCACCTTGTGTAATGGTAACGGCATTGTCATTTCCTAACTGCCCACTTGAAGCATTGTTGAAGACTCCAGTTCCCGTAGAGTTTGTTCCTTCTTGAGAAATTGTAACTATATTATTATCTCCACTTTGAAATTGTTCTGCTCGGTTATTTCCTCCGGAATTTATAATATTCTGAGTAATAGAAGCTGAATTTCCATTGCCATTTTGTGTTTGAATAGCAACATTGTTATCATGTTCCTGCTGTACAAAAGCAAAGTTTTTATCTCCCGTTTGTATCTGACTAATATTACCATTTATAGAAATAAAATCTACACTACCTTGAAAAGCTCTTGATAGGTTAGAATTTCCATCTTGGTTCAGAGTTATAGCATTTTCATTACCTGTCTGTATTATACTAGTGGTATTATTTTCTCCAGACTGATCTACATTACTAGTGTTTGATTGTGCAACTATTGTGGTTACGCTTAATAAGCCTGCCAAACTAAAAATTACTTTTTTCATATGATTATGTATAAAATTGGTTAAAAAATTAAAATTTGATATGATTTTTGTTGAGCTACGAAAAGAATGCTTCCAGTTTTTTAATTTCAAAAAATCTGGTGTTTCACATAGAATCATTAATAATTTCTATTTGTGAGTAACAAATCTATCGAAATTTTGACATGAATTTGGTTATACATCTAACAATTCGACAAAAAACATGGAGCTAAAATGAAGAAAAGTTTATTCTTACTGCACTTCAAGACTCTAGCAGAAATTAGTTTTCTATTTGAAATCATAACGGGCTACGAGAAGACAGAAAAATCTCACTAAATTATTGGATTATATTTATAGCACCATTTAATGACCGCTAATTACCAGGGACTATAAAACAACTTCCTCAAAGTTTGGAGGAAATATTATACATAAAAAATAATTTAAATTTTTTTCATGTATTTACCTGCAATTCTCATGGTTAACTCTGATTATTTTGGCAAAACCAGTGTAATAAAATAGGCGCAATTAAAAAAATTACATTATTTTTTAGGGTTTTCTATTAGTAGCCTGGTTATCTATTACAGCCTATATTAAATCTCATACTCTTAATACCTTTTTATTAACCAGAAAGAAAAATCATATTACTTTCTGTAAAAACTTTGTATGAGTACTCCAGTATTTTTAAAAAATGCTTGAGCGTCTAAGGATATCTGCATATTATATTCAGTTGTTAATTATACAAAACTCTTGTCATAGAATATGATTTCAAGTGTGAAATTTTTAATAATTAAATATTCTAAACATGAAAATTTTTAAATCATTTCTTTTTATTCTTGTCAAAAGGAAGATTTTGAGACTCCTTCAGAAAACAATCTATTTACAGATATAGAATCAAAGGCTTTATTATTAAATGGTATTGATGTTAATTTTACAGGTGTCAAAAGGATTAACGGAGAGTTTTTGTGACAAAAAATGGATGGTTACAGGCTTGATGATCTCTATATAAGTTCTGATGAAATAATAAATATGGTAAACCAATATAAAAGTGAACCATTAGAAATAGATCAGGCGGGTAAGCTATTTGTAAGAAGTAACAGAAATAGATTAAGAATTCCTAGTTCTGGGAAACGGAACATTTATATTGGTATATTGACCAATACAAATCAACAATTAGATCAAGTACAAAAAAATGCTGTGTAACCGTATTAACAATCTGGGATTACAAGGAGCAAGGCTTATTGGTTATGAAACTACACGACAACAGTTTGAAGCATTAGGAAATCCTCCATCTACATTAATCATTGTAAATGATCCAGATAATTTTCAAGAATTTACAATAGATGAGATTGCTATTGCTGTTAGTGCAGCAAATGGTGATGTAGGTAGATATATTGCGTTTGCGCCAGGAAGAACAGGACTGAATACCCCTTTTATACGATTTACGGATGAGAATTTCGTAAAAATAATGGCAAGGATTTTTCGCTAGATTGATGAATCAAATTAAAGAATAGCCATAGCTATTGTTTCATTTTATGAAGAAAATATAGTAGAAAAAGAATGTCATTAGATGCGAAATTTTTAATCACAAATCGTATTAGGACATGCGGTTGTTGGTTTTGGCCACTCGGATTTTAGAAATAGAGCTTCTTGTGGTTTTAATTCTGAAGACCCGAATTCTTCTGAGGATTTAGAAAATGTTCCTTATACAGATCCAACTGATAGACAAGCCAGGTCAATAATGAGTTCTGGTCAATCTGTAGAAAATATGACAGCCGAAGATAAATTAGGTTTTAGAGTTGTATTTAGTAGAAAAAAATTCTAATGAATGTGGGCTTTGGTCTGGAAAAACTTTTATATTACAGAGTATAATAATTTTTTGGATATACATATCCTATTATAAGTAGGGTTTTGTAATAACATTCCTTTTTTTACACCTGAGCCTATTTTATATATGTTTCCCCAGCGTTTGACTATAGAAAACCGTGATGCTACTATCTATGATGCAATTCTTAGTATAAAAACCAATGATCACAAGGAAATACAAAGAAAATTTTATTATTATGAAATAATAGAATGATTTCATTTTTTTTGATTTCAGAAATGAATACTACTTATTCCTTAAGACTCGCCAGTAGGCTTTTCTAGTGGTAAGTTAAAAGCCATAAAGGTATTGTAAGACCAAAGTCAGAATGGCTTTTTTGATTTATATGGGAATAAAAATTCCCGGGCAAAAATCAGGGAAATTAAATCTGAAAAAGATTAAAAAAGTTACCTTGGTAAAATGTCGTATACAGTATTAGTTTGGCATGATTAAATTAGTTGAAAATCCCCGTAAATTTTACATCAAAATAGCTATTCAAACAAAAAATAAATCCCCGATAATTTAGCCATAGCAAATGAATTATAGCAGCTGCTCTCGAATATTTTTTCCCAGCTTTTTTATTTATAAGGTATTGAAGGATAGGCACAAAAAAGCGATCCTCAGGTTAACTACTCCTGAGGATCTAAATTGAAACTTAATTATAATATTTAACACAAACTCAACTTATACATAATTATGAACGTTTCAATTTTCTTGTTGTTTTTTTGTCTCTAATTTACGCTACTAATATAAGTCCAAATTCTTAACTATATTAACAAATTTTGCATCATAATTAACAATTAACAATGTCGTAATATTCGATTAAAATTATTGCCATTAACATATAGTAAATCAACTTTTATAATATATATGTATATTTTTTAAGTCTTTTTTTACTTTATTACAATGTGCTTTTTGACCAAAATACGATTGACTTATATTTTTACTTCTTAAATATATCAAAGTTCATGCCAATTAAGGTAAATAGTGTGCTAATTCTTTAATAAAATATTACTGCCAAGTAATATTAAAGAGTACTGCAATATTTATTTCTCCTCCAAAATCATCCCGAGAATTCCCAACTTTATTAAGTAAGCCCAGTCCGTGCATTAAAAACGACAATAGTATACCTGTTGTTGCACTTTCTGCTAACTAATTGTAGAAATCATTTATTTCTGACATTATTAGTATCTATAGCATCATCAGAAGCGGTGGTAAATGTAAGATTTGGTACGGTCGATTCATAAAAAACAAAATGGTCATCTTTTTCTTCAATTACCTCCTCAGTAATATCTTCTATATCATTAGAATGAGATTCATCTAAAAACTATATTTTAAAAATACAAGAGGTATCAGCTGATAAAATAATATCATCCTTGTTACTTTCTGTCCAATTATATTTCGAGAATTACTGATCCAGATTCGTAACTATTAATCTGACATTTGGTATCGTTCTTTTTCATTAATCACTACCAGATTCTTTTTTGTCAATAAAAATACAAGACTCTCGAAGTAACAACTTCTTGAGAGTCTTGTCCTGAAAAAAATGTTTGTTTAAATAAACAAACTCAACTTATCGTTATAATCTATTTCTATTATTCTATTGCAATATCAAAGGATTGAGTAATATCTGTATTTCCTCCAGCATCAGCTAATGTCCCATCATTTGGTTTTTTAGGTTCATGACGTAGGGTTACTGTTAGACTACCTGTACTAGCATCTGTCGTAACAAGGCTAAATGAAATTCCAACCGGATTAGTTCCTGTATTCGGAGGGTAATCTGCTTCTGTATCCGTATAGGTTGTCGTAGCGTTTAAAGTATCAGCAACTTCAAAAAAGAATTGGTGCTCATCTGCTTCTCCTTCAACTTCTTCATTAACATTTTCAGTTGGTGTTTCACTTTCATTAAGTAATTGCACCTCTCCAATATAAGTTGTATCAGCTGATAATGGTCCAGATATTGTAATCACAGGTGCATTAGGTCCATCAGGACCATCCAGATCGCGAGATGTTAAGGTAACTACATCCATTCCTGCAGTTAAGGTAACGGTCATAGTTGTGATTAATTCTTCTTCATTCACAACTGCGGGGTTATCATCATCGTCAGAACAAGAGTATATTAATAAACTTGCGATTGCTAACATTGATAAAAATTTACGTGTGTTCATCATTTTAAAAATTTAATAGTTAAAAGTTAATCTCAATAAAAAGTTTCGCCCTACTTCATCTGCAAAATAGCGTTGACGGTTCAGATAGTTTCTATATTTGTTATTAGTAATATTATTTATGGTCATCCCAACATTCAATTCATTGTGTTTAAAGAAAGGAACCGTAATATCTGCATTCATATGCAAAAGATGATAATCACCAGGTGGTGTATTAATATCTAAAAGAACATCTTCTTGTGCTCGAGGTGAAAAAACAATGATATTATCAGGAAATTCATTTTGTCTAAATACATACTCACTTTCAAGACTTACTATTAATCCATTCCAATCCTCTTTTTGAAAAATAATGCTATTGTTCAAATTGGCTGCAGGAATATTAATAAGAGGAGTGTCATTGTCTGTTTCCTTTCCTTTCACCAAAGAAAAGCTATGATTTGTTTTCCAATTAGGGAGCCATTTCTTTTCCAGTTTAGTGTCAATACCTAATAATCTTGCATTAGTTTGTCGGTATTCCCATACTGGAAATGCGCCTCTTATAGAAAGTTCAATATCTGTAGGTTCTAATAGGATATAATCATTAATAAAATTAGCATATGGAGCAATTTCCCAAGTCCAACTCTCATCATTTTTCTGAAAAGAAAATGAGATTTTATGAGATGTTTCTTGATCAATCCTTAGATCTCCAAGTTCGATTCGAGATGCTGAATGGTGCAGCCCATCACTAAATAATTCTGAAGGATTTGGCGCTCTTTGAGCTAGTGCATAATTACCTCTCAGCTCATAACTATCTCCGAAAACATAATTAAAACCTGTCGTTGCCGAAATACTGTGATAATCAAACTTTGGATTTGTAAGCCATTGCGTACCTTCATCTGCGATAATAAGATCATTAAATTCTTGAGCGTACCCTCGCTCTTCCCATCTGGTTTTTATATAAAATTTCTTAGCATCGATTTGGTTATAATCGTATCGGACACCCGCATCAATAGTTACATTATCATTGATATCGTATTTACCAGATACAAATAATCCTGCATCATATTTATCATAATCTGGAATTAACCTTCTCGCTCTTGTACTGGGATCAGCAAAATTATCCTGGTAACGTATTACCAACCCAAAATTCAAGTTATAATCAAATTTAGAGTCTAGAACAAAATCAGAAGTAAGCGTATGTGTTGTGAGCTCCAAATCTAAACTTGGAATTTTTCTTAACTCTTCAGTCTGTCTAATATCAAATTCGAAGCGCTGGTTATGTTGAAAGTCGTATTGAGTCGTCCATTTACCTAATTCTTCAAATCTCTTAAAGTAACGTAGTCTACCCAGATGATGTGTAACATCTTGTTTTGGATTATCTATAGTATAGGTGAAATTTTCTATAACTGATGGCTCTCCACTATTGATGGACTCAATAAGGTCATCTACATTTCCAATATGCGATGCAGCGAGAACTCCTATTTCGTTTTGGTAATATGAATAATAAGCATCCCAACCCTGAGTAAATTTATTATTCCCGAAGGATAAGGACCCTCCTCTTTCAAAAATACCAGTGTTAGATAAAACATAGTCAGGTGCTTCTACATCCCCAAATCTTTTTAAGGTTCCCTGAGCTTTCAAAAACCAGCCGGATTCATATCCCTTAATTATCTCCGAAGATATGGTTCCCCCTCTACCATTAGAAGCCCCGGTAACAATAGTTTTTCCAAACAATGTATCTTTTGCCGGAACTTTATTAGGTTCCATAACAATGACTCCTCCAATAGCATCTCCTCCATAACGCAATGCTGCTGCTCCTTTTACCACAGTTACACTACCTGCAGTATTGATATCTACATTAGGCGCATGTTCATCTCCCCATTCCATATCTTGCATCCGTACACCATTATTCATAATTAATACCCTGCTTCCACTTAAACCCTGAATAATTGGTTTCACAATCGTAGACCCTGTATTAAGAGAAGAAACACCTGTAATCCCTCTAAGTGCATCTCCTAACGCTGCACTACTATATCTTTCGATAATATTCTCATTGATGGTCTCTTCTTGTGAGGATGTTGTTTTATCAAAATTTTCTCCTGAGATTGTTATTTCCTGAAGTTCATTCAAATGATGCTCCAGGTAAAAATCTTTCTTTGAAACCCCATTTACATCAATAGTAACGACCTGAGAATTACAATCCTCATGAGATATCGTAAAAGCGTATGATGTAGCACAAAGCCCTGAGATTTTATACATCCCGTTATTATCAGTTTTAATTGTTGTACTATTAAAAGTAATTGTTGCTCCTTCTAGAGATACCCCATCGTGAAAATCAATTACACGACCAGAAAGTGTTTTATCACATTCTTGAGCGAATAAAAAATGTACTCCTAGAAGAAACACTAACATTAACGTGTTTCTTTTCATTACCTAAAATAAGGGTGATTAGTATTGCCGTTGGCAATAGTAAGTTTGTTCAATCGAAAAAATAAATGAAAATTACACTGCTGGAGGTGCTTTATTTAGAAAGGAAAAGCTACTATAAGCATCAATATACTGATCCTTATAATGACTTATTGCAGTATCTGCGGGAATCTGTATTATATCATCAAGACATACAATGGTCGTAGATAAAAAGTCGTCATTATCTAAGTTTTCTGAAGCTAGTTTACATAGCTTACAATCTATATCATCAGCATCGTGACTTACTTTATGTAAATCAACTAGCTGCATAAAACTGAAAAGTATCAGTAATACCGAAGCAATGATATGTTTATTAGATTGCATGTTTGCAAAATAAACGAAAAAAAACGAAAAACAGTGCATGATATAGAACTAAAGGCTGTTAAAGTATTGCAAAATTTATAGATTTCTCAACAATTATTGACAAGTCTAGAGGTAATTCTAAACAATTCCAGGGATGTTTTGCACCAAAAACGTGATCTGCACCTTCCTGTATAAACAATGTACTCTCAGGATTCCAATCATGTAAACTTTCTGCTTCTTTTATAGTGACTGTAGGATCATTGCCTCCATGAATCACTAAATACGGGATTTTTATATTTTTAATCATTTTAGAAATAGTAAATCTATCTCTTTGTGCTATAAACGAGGTGTAAAACTGAAAATAATGCGGCATCTGCTGTTTTGTTCTACCGTTTTCTACATAAGACACTCCTTCTTTTTTCCAGGTATTAAATGCTGCTCCTTTTGGAAATCTACTCTCAAAATCAGAAACACTTGCCCAGGTAATTAATTTGGTTATTCTAGGGTCTTCGGAAGCTTTGATAATAGTAATACCTCCTCCACGAGAATGCCCGATTAAAATTATGTCTTTAGAATTCACAAAATCTTTATACGTAAAACCAGCAGAAGTAACCCAATCTACTATCGTATCTAAATCATCTAACTCTTTGACATAATTATTCTGTCCAAAAGCTTCTAAATCCGGAAAATCTATTGGCTGCTCTGCAGTGCCACCATTATGAGAAAAATTGAATTTCAGAAAGAAAAAACCTGCCTTCGCAAAAGCCCTTGCTACCAGATCCCAAGCGCCCCAATCTTTGAATCCTTTATATCCGTGACAAAAGACAACAATTGATTTTTGCTGCTTTGTATCATTATAAAAAACATCGGTTATAATTGGTTTATGATGCTTTCCCTGTACACATATATTCTTCTGCGTAATAATCATTATACTTCTTTCTCTGTAAATGGAATCTCTATCGTAGAGATTTCAATAATTAGTTTTTTAAGTTGTCTTATATACTCTTCGAATACATTTGCAGATACATCATAATCAACTTTTCCTCTGGAAGATTCTTTGGTTCCAAACTTAAGAAATCCTTCTTTAAGATTTTTAAATGAAATAATACCTGCTTGAAATGATGCCGACACAGCTTGTTCATTATGTTGCATGTATGCATAAGCCAATACCTGAATAACCTTACTATATTTATAATCTGTGGTAATTACATCCCAATCCATAAGAATCAGATCGTTTTTAGTTACTTTTCCAGTCTTATAATCTATAACTCTCATCTGCCCGTCCACTTCATCAATACGATCTACTTTTCCCTTAATATAAACTGGAAAATCCAGTTCTGGTATAGTTAATTGTGCTTTTAGATTACTCTCTATAGCCAGAATTCTAATCTTTGATCCTGATTCCACCATTTTTTCTTCTGCTTTCAGAAAGTTATAGATGTATCTTTTGGCAACTTCAAAAATCAATAAGTTTTTTCCCTGCGTAATATTTAGTTCTGCATATTCATTCTTAAAATGATATTTAATCTCAGTATCAATCTGATGTATCATTTTACCAATATCCTCTGGAGTAAGCAACTTGTTTTCTAAGGGTTTATAAAAATTCTCCAGTGTATTGTGAATAACAGTACCTAGTGTATTAGCAGCAATTGTTTCTTCGACTTCTTCAGTTTCTTTGATTCCTAACACATATTTATAATAAAAATCAATGGGATTTCTAATATAACCAGTCAATGCAGAAGGTGACAATCCGTGTGCGGCTAATTCACCTATTTTTTTTATTATTTCTTTATCTTTTTCTACAATCAAAGGGGTTTTTATAAGTTTTGGTACGGTTGCAGAAGCGATATATGTATCCAATCTGTGCTTGGGTCTTTTGTCTATTTCTAATTGCCGTAAAAACCTGCTTTTTTCTCCACCACCGACACCTTCATCCTCTGTATTGTATACTATATAAACTTGTTTAGCTCTCTGGATTAATCGATAAAAATGATAGGTATAAATGGCATCTTTTTCCTTATATGTCGGTAGATTATATGCTCTTTTTAAATCATAGGGAATAAAAGAATTTGCACTTTTCCCCGCAGGCAATATCCCTTCATTTACAGAAGTGATAATTACAGTTTCAAAATCCAGGCAGCGAGATTCCAGCATTCCCATTAACTGTAATCCACTAAAAGGTTCCCCTCTAAAATCAAGTGTTTCTGAACCCATTACATCTTTATATAAGTGATATAAGGAGTTAATTGTTGTTAAATATTGATATTCGTTATGGAGTGTCTGTAATCTATTAAAAACCAAATGAAATCGGTATACATATTCTAATTCTAATGCATTAAACTCCGTATCCAGACTATTTTTAAGAAGCTGTATAATTTTTCTGCACTTTTCTATAGCATCGGGAGCATCTCTCCACGGACCAAATATCACTTTTATAACATCCCGTTTCCCTATATCCTCAACTTCATTTAGTAATTTCTCTACACGTATATATACCAAATTTTCCTTAGAAATAGTATATGCAATTTTATGTGCTACAGTATCTAATAACCAATAGACTGGTTGGCTATTCAAAATTTGTAATACTGATTTATAATAAAACCCTTTACTTGCAGGGTTTTTATGTGTCGTAAAAAGTAATTCAAAAAAAGAAGTCAGCGGCACTTCTTTTAAAGGTAATCCCATTGTAATATTTAGCGTCTTAATACTGTTTGGTAATGCATTAAGAACGGGCAATAATAAAGATTCATCTGCTAATACCAACGCTGTTTTCTCCATATCAGCAGACGGAATAGATGTCAATATCTGAGTCACTAATTTAGCTTGCCCTACATTTTTTGGCACACCTATTAGCTTAATATCTTTAGGAGATGAAAAATTAGTACGTATCCATTTAAAAGGATTTTCCTTGTAATAGTGCCAGTTGTTTTTGAAATTTCTCAGAAATAATGATGCCTCGTGATACTTATTATCCACAAAAAATGAATCTGCATCCCAATATATATCTGCCAGATTTGCCTCTAATAATGATTGAAAAATAAGTTGTTCGGCATTGTTAAGTGCATTAAAACCAACTAATATGTGTTTCTGATTAGTTTCGCTGGTATATGCAGCTATTTTCTCAGAAGCTTCTCTGTATAATAATCCCTGATATCCTACTTTTTTGTCCCGAAGTTTATTCTTGAAATTGGTATAATAGTCGGGTAAATGATTCCAGAAATTGATGTAATTCTGAATCAAAGCTGTTTTTTCTTTTTGTAAATACCAATGATTCAAATCTTGTATTCCAGACAGGTAAGAGAAAAAACTCTGGTGATCGATACAGTATCTATCAATTTCATTAAAATCATAGATCAGGGTTTGTGCCCAGCTACTGAACGTTTCCAGGCTCTCTTTTTCCTCTTGCTCGTGTGTTGTGAGGTACGTCTCATAAAACTCGAATAAGGTCTGTATAGCATCTATCTGCCGCAATCCGGATAGTTGTGTAATAAACTCTTCTATACTAAGAATGACTGGAGCCAGAAAGGTCTGATCGTGATATTGTGCAACTAATTCTTTTTTGAGAAAAAGCCCTGCTCTTTTGCTGGGAACAATAAAAATAAGCTCACTAATTGTAGTATGCTTTTCTCGTACTTCTGTTATGATTTCTTTTAAAAAACTATCCACTTTCTAAAAATAAAAAACGTCCCGATATATCGGGACGTTTTCTGTATATATTCAATGTATTATAAAAGATTATTCTTTTACTAAATTAATTTCTACTCTTCTATTCTCAGCTCTACCTTTTCTTGTTTTGTTAGAGGCAATCGGCTTATCTTCTCCATAACCAACAGCAGATAATCTAAACTGATCAATACCATTTTCTGTTAAGAATGTCTTCACAGCATTCGCTCTGGCATCAGATAATCTTTGGTTACTTTTTGCAGGACCAACACTATCAGTGTTCCCTTCGATAACAAATTTAGCCGTTGGATATTCTTTAAGGATTGCAATAATATCATTTAATACCTGCGTAGACTGATCTTTGATCGTGGATTTACCAGAATCGAATAATATAGTTTTTGCGTACTCATTTAATGTTTTCTGTACTTCTTCAGTTACTTCTGGACAACCAGCATTAGCAACAGTACCTACAACATCAGGACAGTTATCATCTTTATCTAATACTCCGTCACCATCTTTATCCTGGTATGGGCATCCGTTATTAGCAGCAGGTCCTGCTTCTTCTGGACAACCATCTTTAGTATCAGTGATTCCGTCACCATCAGCATCAGGACATCCATTTAAATTTGCTAAACCAGCAACAGTAGGACACTCATCGTTTGGATCAGCAATACCATCACCATCTGTGTCAGCACATCCATTAAATTCTGCAGTACCAGCAATATTAGGACAATCGTCTTTAGCATCAGTGATTCCATCACCATCTGTATCAGGACATCCTTTGAATTCTGCTAAACCAGGAACTTCTGGACATTCATCATCTTTATCATATACACCATCTCCATCTGTGTCTTTTCCTCCGAAAGCAAAAGTAATTCCAGCAGAATGTTGGAAATGAGTAGGAGGATAATTTCCTTCTACGAAATCTTCGAATACATGCTTATATGCAGTTTGAACATTGAATGCTAAATTTTCGGTCAACCAAAAGTTCAAACCAAAAGTACCATTTAACGTTCCAGCACCTACTTCATCTACCCAAGTGTATCCTCCACCTACGCCAAGGTAAGGGTCAAACCATTTTGACTTAAATACATTTTTAAAACTATAACTTATAGTTCCATCTACAGCATAATATGATAAATCATCAGCACCAACAAGAGTTCCATCAGCAAGTTCTCCTAATTTATCGATTTTATTTACAGTACCTGCCACAGAAAAAGTAAAACCATCTCCGATATATCTACCTACAGAAAGCTTAGATACAGAAGGAAGGATATTCCAGTGGTCACTAGCGTTAAAAAACTCTTCAAAGATTTCCCCTTGCACGGGTAAATCTCCTCCAGTAGGAAATATATCAACAGCATTAACGCCAATCGATACTGCCCAAGGGTTGTTTTGATCCTGTGCATTCGCAGTACTAAACCCAAGTACTAATAACGAAGCCACTAAAAACCTGTTAAGATGTTTCATATTCAATAATTTAATTTTTAAGTGTTAATTAGAGCAAATGTAATATGTTAAATATTACTGTCAAAGACAAAACTAATAAATTTTTATTAATAGACCAGTGTATATCAACGATTGCGAAGTTTTTAAAGTCGTAATTTGTTTTTTCAAAAGCCTCACAAATGTGAAAAAAATGACTTATTTAAATAAAATTTATAAGTATCGTTTTTATAATTACGATACAATTATAAGATAAAAAAAATTTTTATCATTAAAATTCTGCTAGTAATTGCAAAAATAAATCGTTATTCTACATATTCCACACTCATTTCTTGGTTAAAATACACAAGTATTTTATTTTCTAACAGATATCCCATTTTTTTTATGAGCTCACCATACTGATTTAATTGAGTATTGTGAGACGCCATTCGTTCTCCTGTTTTGTAATCAATTATGGTAGCTCCTCTACTTTTATCAATAACAACTCTATCAGGTCTGTATAAATTGCCATTGGCGATAATTTCTCTTTCATTTAATATCATATAATTTTTTGAAAAGAATGTAGAGAGTTTTGGATGATCCATCAGCTTTTTCAATTCAGCATAGAGAGTTTCTTTTTCAGCATAACTGATCATTCCTGTTTCGATGGCATTTTTTATTACTGAATCCAAATCCTCATCGGTATATATAGATGCCATCAGTTCATGGATAAGATTCCCCTTTTCTATAGCCGATTTCTGTGCGGTATCCCATAATTTACCAGAATTAGTCACGACCTGAACTTTGAATATTTTACTGGCATTATCAAATGTGGTAAGTTCAATCTTTTTTGTTTTAGACTCCGCAATAATGGACTCGGTATCCGGTTTTTCTATATTTCCAAAATCATAGGTGCATTGATCATCATTCCAGATACCTATATGTTTTAGATAGTTTATAAATTTTCCAGAGAACTTATTAGGATTACTTATTCCTTTACTTGTTACTTCTTTTTTAGAAATAATATACAGCTGCTCTTCTGCTCTGGTCAAAACTACATATAATAGATTAAGTGCATCCAATTCTAACTGGGATTGGCGCTGTAATACAATTTTATTTGCCTCTTCTCCATAGTCAGAAATCTCCTTGTTATAATTAATGAATGCTTCTTCGAAATCAAGAAAATCTTCTTTTGACACAGGAAGCCACGTTTTAGGCTCTATTTCCCTATAAATATCAATATTAGCATATGGATAAATCACGCAGGGAAACTCAAGCCCTTTAGACTTATGTATTGTCATTATCTTAATCGCCTCTTCTCCTTCTGGGGATATTATACTCAGTGTATCTTTTTTACGCTCCCAATAGGAAAGGAAACCAATGACTCCTTCTGCATGTTTTTGGGTATATCCAAAAACTGCATCCAGAAAGAATTGCAAATATGCCGGATATGAATCTGCAAGATTAAAACTATTAATAATATATTCTACGCAATCATAAAATGGTTTTATACCTAGTCTACGAAAATCAAATTCAACACCTAAAGAAGCAATCTCCCTCCAAAATGTTCTTTTATCTGCAAATACCATTTTTGTAAGAAAAGCATGTTTTTCTGCAATAGCAAAGCGTTCTGCAATAAAATGTAAAACATTTGTCTTGGCTAAAAAATTATCTGGAAAAGCATTCCAGGTAAGCATATTAATAACAAAAATTACTCTCGGGTCATTTTTAAGCAATAAGGTTTCAGACGAAATTATAGAGACTCCTTTTTCTGTAAGAAAATCTGCGATGGCAGTTCCTTCTTTTTGCCTTCTGGTTAGAACACAAATAGCATTGAGCTTATATCCTTTTTTCTGAAGTTCAATAATAGTCTCAAATACCCTTTCCGGATATATTTCATTTTCTTCAGCTATATTTTTTGCTTCTATAAAAGACAAGTTTATATACCCTCCTTTTTTAGTATTATATTCCTGGTTATTACCTAGCAAGTATAATTTTTTATGCAGCTCATTACTAAAATCATTGGACAGAAAAGTAAACAAATTGTTATTGAATTTAATGATTTCTTCACAACTTCTATAGTTCTTTGGTAAATTAAGAACTTGTTTTTCCTTAACAGAAAATGGATTTTCATCTAAAGAGAGGTTGATGAATTGCTCAGCTTTTCCTCCTCTCCATCTATAAATAGCCTGTTTAGCATCTCCTACAATAGTAAGCTTACCTCTTTTGCCTGTTAGCGTCTCTGTAGCAATAGCATTATCTATTAGAGGAATCATGTTGTTCCACTGTAATTCTGATGTGTCCTGAAATTCATCAATAAAATAATCTCTGTAGCGCTCACCTAACCGTTCATATATAAAAGGAGCTGGCTGATCTTGTATTGCTTCGCTAATAATTTTATTAAATTCTGATATCAAAAGAATATTCCTTTCCTTTTTACTATTTTGAAGCTCTTTATTTATTGCATTTAATACAGATAATGGAGTAAGGTTATTGATAATATTTTCTAACAACTTACGCTGGGATGCCTGCTTTTTTGTCAATAAAAATGCTTCCTCAATTTGCGATCTGATACTGTCAATTGCACTTCTTTTGGTTTGATCCAAGGTTTTATTATAGAAATCAGTTGTTCCTATATTTTGTTTCCATGCAGCCTTAAAATCTACATTACTTTCTCCGTCTGCCAGCTTCTTAAAATGAGCAGGTATCGACCCTCTCATAAAATCTCGAAATTCCAGATCTTTGGCGGTTATCTCGTTTAGAATATTTTTTGCATTAGAAATAATATCATTTTTTGTAGCAATAATTCTATCATATATTACTTTTTTTAATTCTTCAAAATCCGCTCCGGTTTTCTCAGAAAGTTTATTAAGGTGTTCCCTATCATTCTCACTAAATAAAAGTCTTGCTATCTTGATCAGTTCGGTCGTAATATCCCAACTCTTATCATCTTCTAGTTTGCTTAAAGCAAAATCAATAATTATCTTAGTCAACTCAGGATCTACTCCTACTTTTGCTAGCAAGGAATCTACTGATTCTTCGATCAAAGATTCTGTATCCATTTCTATTTCAAAATTCATAGGAATCCCTAAATCATGTGCAAAAGTTCTTATAATTCTATGCGTAAATGTATCTATTGTAACGATATCAAAACCTGCGTAATTATGTAAAATGCTTTTTAGAACTTGATTCGCTTTCTTCTTTATAACTAACATATCTAAACCAGTATCAGTCATGATATCCTGAAGTAACGACTCATATTTTGGTGGAGTTTCTGGCGCACTAATTGCTACAAGGTTTTGCAAAACTCTTGTTTTCATTTCTGCTACCGCCTTATTGGTAAAGGTTATTGCCAGAATATTTTTATAACTCTCTTTAAAACTTCCTGTTAATAAAGTAGTAAGGTATTCTTTAACGAGTGTATATGTTTTTCCTGCACCTGCTGCTGCATTATAAACAGTAAAGGCATTGTGAGATGTCAATATTATTATTTTTTACTAAAATACTAAAAACAGTACATTTCTATCATAAAAAGCGTTTAACCTTTTACGCCATCTTGGCGTTATATCAATTCTGTTTTAAAAATACTCAAATAAAAAGAGCAAATTTGAATGGTAATTTTAGATCAGGAATAGTTTTGAATATTATTAGTTTGTCTTTAATCTACTTTTTAGAATTTGAACAACAAATTTGTAAAAATGATATCTAAATATAAATTTGTTTTTAGCATTTTCGGAAGTTATACGCCCTTTTACAGGCTATTCTTTCTATTTTGTCAGTTTAACCAATTTAAAACACATATTTATTTTTATTCATCACTCTAATTCCTAAATTTGGTTTCATTTTTATTTGTATTAACTAAAAAAAATCCAAATTATGTCATTTGAGTTACCAAAATTAAACTACGCTTTTGATGCGTTAGAACCCAATATAGATGCACGTACTATGGAGATTCATCATGATAAGCATCATGCTGGGTATACCAGTAAATTAAATGCAGCTATTGAAGGGACTGATCTTGATGGTAAAACTATAGAAAACATTCTTATTAATCTTGACAAATCCAATGGTGCCGTAAGAAACAATGGAGGTGGTTATTATAATCATTCTCTTTTTTGGGAAATAATGTCTCCTAACGGAGGAGGAGCTCCTTCTGGTGAGCTTGCAGATGCAATTACGAATGCTTATGGCTCTTTTGAAGCATTTAAGGATGCTTTTTCTAAAGCAGCAGCTACTCAATTTGGTTCTGGATGGGCTTGGTTATGTGTTCTGGAAGGTGGTAAAGTAGAAGTATGCTCTACTCCTAATCAAGACAACCCATTAATGCCAGGTACTGGGTGTGGAGGAACTCCTATTTTAGGATTAGATGTATGGGAACATGCATATTACCTGAACTACCAAAATCGAAGACCTGATTATATAAATGCATTTTTTAATGTAATTAACTGGGATGAAGTTTCTACCAGATATGCTCAAGGTAAATAATACCATCCTTTTTTAAAAAATAACTCGAATAAAAATTATCGCTTTGAATGCGTTATTTTAAACCTGTAAAGTGATAGGTAATCGATAAAAAAAGCCACAATGTTTTGTGGCTTTTTCTTAATATGTAAACTTTTTTTGATTTGTAGCCAAATCTGGAGCAAACAACTTTTATTAATAGTTGTACTAATTAGTTTTTATTCTAATGTTATTAAAATTATGATTTATACGATTTATAACTAAAAATTTCGCATATTCATCGTTTCTTTTTCCTTTCTACTTCGTTTAAAAAATAAACCGTAGCTATAGCTATGCTTGATTTTTTTGCCTTGCATAAAGAAAAAATAATTCAATGAATTTATACGAATTTTTTAATCACAAATCGTATTACAGTATATTTAAAACTTGTAATATTGATCTAAATCTTACTTTCATTAATAAGTTACATGCTTATCCGTAAGGTTTCCCAAGATAATTCCATCTATATGAGATCAGCCTATCGAAGAGGTCATTATAGTAACGTCTGTTGAACCTATAACAGAATTCATTGAGATAATTCTGTAAAAAATCATCATCTATTTTCTATGGTGTACATATAAGAACAACCTTATGGCATTGCTTATAGCAGTATGCACCCATAGGCAACACCTTTACAGCATCCTTTTTGGGGATGACCTTGGACTCCATTTCAGAGTCTTTTTCTAAATCCATATAGCTGGTAGATCTGTCTGCTTCTATTTTTGTGTTCTTTTCTACAGATTTTGTAACCTTCTGGGTTATGCATTCCTTTTTCAAAGATTCAACGGCCTTCATTTTTATATACCCTACCTTTTTCTTCTTGCCATGTTTTTTAGGATCATGGCTCTCTCCGGCATCTCTAGATTCCACACTTACCAGTACGGTGGTTTGGCGCTGGCTTCCTCGTACACGTTTTAATGGTTCAGATTTATCCCTTGTTATAGAGACTGTCTCAAAAAACATTCCTCCAGTTCTATTTCTTCCTTTAATGTATATTTCATCGTCCCAAAGTCCCATGGCACTTCTTAGCTTGTGGATCATCGCCCAGATAGGTTCATAGCGCTTATGAACCTAACTGACGCTGGACTTCTTTTGCTGAAAACGACTTCTTGGTACTGATAAGCATATAAATAATGTTCATTACAGTGCTAAAATATCATTAACCTGAACCAGTAATATAGGGATTATGGTAATTTGAATGGTCTTTATAGTGCTAACGCTTCATATCGTAACGATACAAAAAAAATATCAATAAATTACATTAAGAATTTAAAAAGGAAATTATGGCACGAGAAAGATGGAACGAAATTGATAAAGAAATTAGTTTAGGAAGATAGGTAAGGGATTTAAATAAACAAATTGAGATTCATGGAGATGCTATTGCAGTAGCGTAAAGTCCAACTTGGAAAGGATCAGGCGCTTTAATCAGTAACATTCTAGAAAAAACAAAAAAGGAAAAAGAAAAAGTAGAGTCCAAAATTAAAAACGTACAGAAAAAAAGTGAGAAAAAAGATAAGAAACTTGAAAAAGATAGACGAAAACTGCATGTAGATTATCAACAAAGTCAAGAACTACAAAGAACAAGAGGCAGACAAGAAAAACGCCCAAAAGTAAACTTGGGACTTACAAATAAAATAATAACAAAAAAGCGTAATGGTCGCAAAATGGGTACATAAATTAAACCTGTAGTATTTTGATCTTTTGATGATTACAGATAGTAGCATACAAATAAGTTTTAACATGTAATTTTTAGAAAATTTGACTTCATATGATAAGATTTTCTATTTGACGATTTACAGTGAAATTATCATGTCAAAGGTAAATCGAATCAGTTCGGTAGAGATTTGGAATTATTTGTAAAAAAAAACTTTGCAAGAAGTAGCTACATATATTGCTGTCTCAGCTGAATGCTTACCTTTAGCAGATATTTGAAGAAGCACTTTTGATAAGCCTGTATGATAGTAATAACTTTTCAATATTGATATCAAAGTATTTAATTATTAACTCACCTTACGCATAATACTATGTTAAAATCAAGATGCATTGATAATAACAATTTAATTAAATGAATATCAAGTATTTATTTTTATTTAATCATCTTAATTATTCAACTAACGAAATATTCATTGAAGAGGTTTGGTAATTAAAACGGCTAAAATTGTTAAAATTATTAAGAAAAACATCACTTATCAACAGTTTTTTTTTAAACGAATAAAAATGCTTCTTTGATTGCGTAAGGTGAGTTATTAAAATTGAATAATCATGGAAAAGGAAAAACATAATCAAAGTACATTTGATTCTCTAAAAAAGATTTTTGATCAAATTGTTAGAGAAATTGAATCCGTAGAGCAGCGTTTAACTCCACGATCAAAATTAGATACTGTTATTAAGTCATATAAAGATTCAAACACTGCTATTATTCAGGTTAACGAAGCTATACCCGAACATAAGCTCAAAGCCACAGAAATGCTCGAAGCTGTAAACACTATATCGTTAGCGATAACCAGACTATTTGAGAATCGAGAAAATGGATTAAAGAACATTGCAAAGTTAAAATCAACTGAATTTTTAAATACTACTGATTTAGAGGAAGCAATAAAAGAGCTGAAAAAAAGTAAACGAAGATTAAAAAGCGACGAGTCTGCTATCTTTGATCATAATAAAAGGATTTCCCTTTTCTCCGAGACCAATAATGAAGTTATGTTTCAGGTAGATAATATAAAGGCGGTAACCGAAGATGATTTGCTTAAAGTATTGGAAAAAGGAAAAAGAATTTTAGTAGAAAAACAAGCTTGGGAAGAGCAAAATCCTATACCAAATTACGACTCAGATTCTGAGTCTTGTTATTCCAATATCTCAGAAATTGATAACGATAATGATTTTTTAGCAGTACCAACTAAAAAAATTCTACAAATTGCTTTATCGGAAAGAGATGGAGCAATAGAGGAAAAAATCTTAGCACCATTAGGGGTTCAAAAATCATTTAATGAAAGTAGAGGGTTTGCTCAAAAAGATATTGTTATTTCACTTGAAAATTTGACAAACCCAACTAACTACAGTAAAAAACTAGAAAATCTTATTGGATGGGTGACTAATTCTGAAGAATTTATTATTCAAATAAATGATGACGGGATACCTATCGACAAAGAAGCCGCACATGATGCGAAAAATGTTATAGAAGTTTTAACATCACACGGTCTTAATGAGCAAGACTATCAATATAAAGGGAAAATCTCCTTAGAAAGCTGTAACACAGGGCAATGGTCAACACAAAGAGCCGTCAATAGTTTGAAGAAAAAGAATGTTGGAGGTTTATCTGTAGAAGGTCCAAATCATGAAATGATGATTAAAATTGGGAGTATTGAAAACCACCAAGGGCAGAGAAGAAGTTCATTAAAAACAGGAAAATACGGAGAAGCACTTGTTGTATTTGGGAATAATCGTTACGATCGTGCAGATGCTAAGGATTTCAATAATGATTTCAAATACAAAAATTTAATTAAACTCGAAGCAAAATCAAATGCGGCAAAAACAGAAAAACGTAAAAATACGGCTAGAAAAAGGCTAATAGATACAAATCCCAAAGTAGAAAGGATACAGACAAAGCAACGAAAAATATAAACATTGCTTTTCCAAATACTTAATCACAAATAAATAATCCTCGGGGCAAGCCCACTAGGCATTAAAATAATTTTAGCTGATTATCTTTTTTCAAAACCTTATACTCTTCTTCAATCCCTTGATTTTTGACATATTTTGCTATCATTTGTTCTGTGCCATGTCGACCAACTGTATTAACAAAATACCCCTTGCCCTAAAATTCGCCTCCCCATAATTGTTTTTCACCTCCGGGCAACGTCGAAAAACTTCCCCTGCTATCAAACTTTTTACCGTGGTAATACGATTTATAACTAAAAATTTCGCATAAATTCATTGAATTATTTTTTCTTTATACAAGACAAAAAAATCAAGCATAGCTATAGCTACGGTTTATTTTTTAAACGAAGTAGAAAGGAAAAAGAAACGATGAATATGCGAAATTTTTAGTTATAAATCGTATAATATCTGTTTTAAGAAAAGAAAGAAATATGAATAAGTTAATGCTGTCTCTTTAGGAAATAGAAAAGCCGAGATCGATTATATTTATTATTTGACAAAAAAAATTGTGCAAACACAGCAATTGGTCTTGATCCAAGAAAAGCAATCAAATATGTTTAAATTTTTGGTAGTCGCTTTTTTAGGAAATAGAAAACTCAAGAAAAGTTGTCTATAATTATTTTGATGTAAACTAGACATATTGTAAAATAAAAAAAGGTGGAAAATCCACCTTTTTTTGCCCCAAATCTACCATGAACTTAACCTACTTATGCTATGGCTCTGCTAATATATAAGGTTATTTCATTGTGGAAAAATGTTTTAGACGAAAAGCTTAAATATTTGTTGAAATACACAAATTAACTAATTTTAACAACAAGGTTTTATTTTTTTAGTACGCTCTTTCGTTTTTACCTTCGTAGAAATTTATAAAAGCCTTATTTACTACTCTGTTACCTCCTTCTGTCGGGTAATCTCCTGTAAAGTACCAATCTCCTAAATTTTTAGGGCAAGCTATATGCAAATTATCTACTGTTTGATATACTATTTTAACTTCAGCATTCACTGTTTCGTCACTAAGCAGCTCTGCTATCTTATCGCTTATTTCCTGATTTTCAAACCCTTGATAAATCTCTTTTACAAAATTCTGAACTTCTTTATCTTCAAGATTTTCTTGAGCTTTACATTTCTCATATACTTGCTCTACAAGATCATAATTACCATTTTCTTTGAGCAGCTCCAGCGCTGCTTTAAATGCTATTAATCCTTCTAATCTTGCCATATCAATCCCGTAACAATCCGGATATCTAATTTGTGGCGCAGAAGAAACCACAACAATCTTCTTAGGCTTTAGCCTATCAAGCATTTTAATAATACTCTTCTTTAATGTGGTCCCTCTTACAATACTATCATCTATAATAACAAGGTTATCTTCTGGTTTTACTACTCCATAGGTAACATCATATACATGGGCTACCAGATCATCTCTACTACTATCTTCTGTAATAAATGTGCGAAGTTTAGCATCTTTTATAGCTAATTTTTCTGTCCGAAGCCTTACTGATAAAATCTCTGTCAATCGCTCATCAGTTAATGAATCTTTTTCTGAGAGTATCGTTTCATTCTTTTGTTTATTGAGTTCGTCCTGAGCTGCTTCAACCATCCCGTAAAAAGAAGTTTCTGCAGTATTCGGGATAAAAGAAAAAACGGTGTTTACCGTATCATGATTAATTTCATTTAATACCTGTGGCATTAGGAGTTTTCCTAATTTCTTTCTTTCTTCATAAATCTCTGCATCGCTTCCTCTGGAAAAATAAATCCGCTCAAAAGAACACGCTTTTCGCTCTATCGGTTCAATAATTTTACTTATAGAAGTACTTCCATTCTTTTTAACAATGATTGCTTTTCCCGGATCTAATTCTATTACTTTCTCAAAAGGAACATTAAATACTGTCTGGATAACTGGTCTCTCTGATGCAACGACAACAATCTCATCATCCTTATAGTAATAAGCAGGTCGTATTCCTGCAGGATCTCTCAAAACAAAGGAGTCTCCATGTCCTAACATTCCTACCATGGCGTATCCACCATCCCAATCTCTTGATGATTTTTTAAGAATTTTGGCTACATTTAATCTTTCGACGATTTGTGGAGAGGCATCGACCTTACTAAAACCTTCTTTTTTCAGTTTTTTATAGAGTTTTGCTACTTCAGAATCCAAAAAATGTCCGATTTTTTCCATCACTGTAACGGTATCGACTTTATCTTTAGGATGCTGCCCCAATCTTACTAAATTATCAAACAATACATTATTGTTTGTCATATTAAAATTACCCGCTACAATAAGATTACGATGCATCCAGTTATTTTGTCTTAAAAATGGATGTACACTTTCTACACTATTTTTTCCAAATGTACCGTAACGTACATGGCCCATCAGTACTTCTCCTATATACGGAATATTTTTTTTCTGTAACGATACGTCATCCAAATATTCCGGATGACTCTCTAGCTTACTGTTAATTCTATCATTGATCTGGGAAAAAATATCCTGAATTGGTTGCGACTCGCAAGAGCGAACCCTACTAATATACCTCTCTCCAGGAGCTGTATCTAATTTTACACTAGCAAATCCAGCACCATCTTGTCCCCGATTATGCTGTTTTTCCATCATTAGATACATTTTATTTACACCATAAAAAGCGCTGCCATATTTCTCCTTATAATAATCTAGTGGTTTTAGTAATCTAATAAACGCTATTCCGCATTCATGTTTTAAAGCATCACTCATTGTATTCCAAAAATTCTATTGTTGTGTTCTATCGTCTTTCTTAAAAAAATCCTTGTACCAAAAAAATCAGGACTCTATTATGATTATGCCAATTCTATTTCAAATTTTGTTAATTCTTTGAATTCCAAAAGTCTTTTCTGAACTTCTTCACGTTTTAGATTTTGCATTCGTTCTGTACCAAATTTCTCTACACAAAAAGAAGCTAGATTAGAAGCATGGATGATTGCTTTTTTCATATTATCAAAAGAAATGTCTCCTGTTTTTGTTAAAAATCCTGTAAAACCTCCTGCAAACGTATCTCCGGCACCAGTAGGATCAAAAACTTCCTCTAATGGTAAGGCTGGAGCAAAGAAAACTTGATCTTTATAAAACAACAATGCCCCGTGTTCACCTTTTTTGATCACTACATATTTGGGGCCCATTTTTTCGATAGCTCTGGCAGCTTTTACTAAAGAATACTCTCCACTTAATTGCCTGGCTTCTTCATCATTTATAGTAATTACATCTACTCTGGCAATCACTTTCTTTAAATCTTCTAACGCATGATCCATCCAAAAATTCATCGTATCCAAAACAGCCAGTTTTGGGGTAGATTCCATCTGTTCCAACACACTAAGTTGGACGATAGGATGCAAATTTCCTAACATTACAATTTCTGCATCTTTATAAGTCTCAGGAACTACAGGATTAAAATCTGCCAACACATTTAATTGAGTGTCCAATGTATCTCTGGAATTTAAATCATTATGGTATCGTCCGCTCCAGAAAAAAGTTTTACCTCCTTTTACAATTTCTACTCCAGAAGTATCGATATTTTTATGTTGAAGCATGGTTAGGTATTCTTCAGGAAAATCTTCCCCAACCACAGACACAATAGCAGATTGAACATTAAAATTAGCGGCAGAAAGCCCAATATATGTTGCGGCACCTCCTAATATCTTGTCTGTTTTACCAAAAGGTGTTTCGATGGCATCAAAAGCTACCGTACCTACAATAAGTAATTTACTCATAATAATAGCATAATATTTTTTTTGCAAAGATACACTTTAGTTTCAAGCAAATTTATCAAAAATGAAGTCTTGCATTACAAGACTCATAATTGTTACTTTGTGTATTATTCCAAAAAATTTAACATCATTCTGTTTAATAGTACATTAATGAAATAAAGATATTATCAATCACAAGCCAAGGTGTTAAAGTCAGTTAAATATTCCCTGTTATCTTGTACAAGAAACTACCTCTCTTTATCTTTGTTTAGCGAAAACATAATGATTGACACCATTAAGTTTTATCAGAAATTCTTAATGTATAATCAGGATATTATTTTTTTAGACTTAAACACAAATTTTATTATAAAATATTATACGAAAGATTTTTATTAACTAACACAAACTCAAAAATTATGCTTAACTCTTACTCTAATTCTTCTAAACAGAAGAACACGACCTCATCAACACCATTTTTATCAATACCTCATCAGAGTTCAAGTTAAAATTTATCTTTCTTGAATTTGGATATTTATGGTAATCACTGTAGCCTAAAAACTATTAAACCAATCTTATTTACCTGCTTTTCATTCATTTTTATGGTTTAAATTTTATGTGTTTTTATAAAATTTCTTGATGATTTTAGTTCCTTAACTAGTTCTAACGCTCAAAAAAGAAAGACACAAGAAATTACGTATCAAATGGATTACAAGTATATCTAACTATTTTACAAAAGAGAAATCGTTTCTTATGTACTATATAATATATCTTGTAGTGTATTATTATGGTAAAAAGACCTTGATTTTACTATTCTTTCTTGTTTAAAACATCTAACAAACAGCTTAGTCAATACCAATTACAATAGATGTATAGTAAGAATTGAAGCTGTATAACAACTTTTTTAATCCTTTAATAAATAATAATTAACACAAACCCTGAGGGTCTTATTAAATACCCTTAAAATTCTATAACTAACACAAACTCGTAAACTATGAACAAATTTCATGTCCGTTCTTTTAAACAAAAGAACACCACAACCTCAGTATTATTTTTCTTTATGCTAGCCCTGCTGAGCTTCACTAAAATTCACGCTAAAAACATTAATTTTGACGCTAAATATGGAAACAATGGAAATGTTTTTCTTAAAATACAGAAAGCCATTGATGAAGCTTCTGCTGGAGATGTCATTATATTTAATAGTAATTCATATGACTTAAAAGATTTAAGAGGATTAAATATTTTGACTATATCCAAAGCTATTACTATTAAAGGAAAAGCTCCAAGAGGATTTGATCCTATGCGCATTGGATCATCCGGTATTCTAACTTCTTTTAAAAACGTGCCTACTTTTGCTTTTCGTTCTAATAACATCAAATTTATGAACATCTCACTTGTACGCAAAAATCACGGAGAAGGTGTTTATGATATCCTTATTGATGCAAGACATTCTACTTATTTGGAACCTGTACCACAAGCTGTAACTCAATTACAATATAAAGGAATAGAATTTAAAAATGTAACTCTTAATGGTAGTGCCTACTCAGTACACTCTGGTAATGGAATCGGAATCAAAATGATCAACACTTCTATTATTAATTATCGCCGAACAGGATATTGGGCAAATCGATTTGGTAGAGTAGACTCAACTCCTATGGCTTTATTTAAGCGATGTGAGATTATCCCTGAAGATACTATCGGATTTGATGACAGAGCTGTTTCTTATGATGCAGGAAATTCAGAATATCCAGTAGTTTGGGATACCAATAATACAACTTTTGACACCTGTAAAATCAATGACTCCGGAATTGCTCTATCCAGATGTAGAAATTTTACCATCAAAAATTGTACATTTAATGATCGAGTAGGAGCCGTTGACTTAGTCCATATTGAAGAATTTTCTAATAACATCAAAGTTATAAACAACACCTTTAATTGTCAAGTACCTAATGTAAATCTGCGTACTAGAATATCTCAATTAGATAGAGACTTACAACCTGTTAGAGATATTGAATTTAAAAACAATAAAATTGTTGGTTCTTACAACTTTTTTATCTCTGCATATGCAACTAGTGATATTAGAATAACCGGAAATGATTTTACCAAAGCAAATGCAATTGGTAATAACTCTATTGATTTTGCTTATTACGAATCTCGTGACAGAGAGCCTATTGATGCAGAATTACTTTCTAATGACATTACAGTGACTGATAATCCTGGATTAGGTCTCTTAAAAAACAAAGGTATCCGTGTACAACTACCAAGAAATAATGCTAGATTCGTGATAAAAGGATATAAGCCTTCTCAACGTACTATTACACGACCAAACCCGATTAAAGCAGTTGTTCCAGATGGTATTTATGAAATTGTCAATAAAAAGAATGGAAAAAAATTAACTGCTCCCAGTACTGGTACTGGAATTGTAACCACTAATGGTAATAGTAAAGATTCGCAATGGAAAATCACATTTAACCCTCCATATTCATATTTTATCCAGAATGTAGGGAATAAAAAATATATGGAAACTCACGTTGGATATACAGAATTTGATGTAATTACAAATCAACCACAAAATGTATTTCCTTTCTTAATAAACTATGGAGAAAATGCTACATTACCATTTTGGAGCATTATTAAGCACGGGAACGATTTTGAGATATTCCCGGGTGGTAATGAACGTCAATCTGTATTTTCTACAGATGGATCTATTACAAAATTAATTTTTACAATCGCTATTGATAGCAATGGAGTGCGATCTAATCTTGAACTTGGTGATGAAGCACAGTGGGATATCAGACCTGTTTCAACCGATACTGAAGCACCAATCGGTAGTGTCATTAGCTTAAAAAAATCAGGAGGTGACAAAAGATTCATTTCGGCAGTAGGAAGTTTAGATCAGGATTTATATGCAAATCAAAATAGAATTTTTGGAAACGGTCAAAAATTTAGAGTTGAGAAACATCCATTAGGTAAAGGTGTCGCATTAAGATCATTAGCATCTAATAAATGTATTCGTGTATTTGGCGATAATGCTAACGCTATCGTAGATGCTTTGGGAGGAGATGGAAGCTGGACACAATTTGAATGGAAATCATTAAAAAATAATCAGGTAGCTCTTAAAAGCCTGTTCTCTAATAAATGGCTACAAGCTCCTCATAATAAAGATATCACAGCTCTGTATGCAAGAGGTAATGCAATCGGCTCCTGGGAAACTTTTAACTGGGAAATTGTTACTGATTCCAGATCTATTGATACTCAAAAAGATGAAGATACAGTGATGTATCCTACTATTGTCAATGCAGGAGATGACGTAACCATATCTACTCTTGAGAATAAAAACAATAATAGTATTGAAGTATATAGTATTGATGGTAGATTAGTAAAAAGAGAAGTATCAGCATCAACTACTACAATAATAAATACGAACACCTTAACTTCTGGATTATATTTAGTAAAAATAAGCGGAGGAAAAGCACTTAAGTTACTGGTAAATTAAGAGTATGTTTAAAAACCCTTCTACCTGCTGGTCATTACTTTGACAACCTTGACTTTACTTCAAATAAGCAACATATCTCGATATGTCATCGATTTGAAGTGTCGTCAGAACACCAAACTACTGACAATCAGTTTGCATTGTTTTTAAACATGCTCTAAACTTCCAGGTATTGATTTATATTGAAAAGGCTTGTTTGAGTATACTCAAACAAGCCTTTATTTTTTTATAAAAACAATATCATTTCAGAAACATTATATCATACGATTTGTGATTAAAAAATTCGTATAAATTCATTGAATTATTTTTTCTTTATGCAAGGCAAAAAAATCAAGCATAGCTATAGCTACGGTTTATTTTTTAAACGAAGTAGAAAGGAAAAAGAAACGATGAATATGCGAAATTTTTAGTTATAAATCGTATCAATTCTGTTTTAAAGACACTCAAATAAAACCCGGCAATTTCTTGCTTAGGCTAAAGGCGTATCCATAACTACAGCTTCTTTTTATGTTGAAATATCAACATAAAAAGCAAATTTTAATAAGCAATATTAGATCAGAAATGGAATTGAATCTGTTTAAGACAGACAATAGACAGTCTTTAAGAATTTAGATTTTCTAATATATTTCTAAGTGTCAAAAAAGTTTTAAACGGACCCGTTACTAATAATGAATTCGTAATAAAAGGAGGTAATGAGCCTTCTGGATTTACATATAATTGTTGTGTAATTTTTACCAGACCCTCTTTTTCTTCTAACAACCAATATCCTGATAACTCCTGGATTCTAAGCGTATTTTTAAATTCCGGGACTTCATCTGGTGCCGCTTTAATGAATAATTTGACTTTATTTTCAGAAATTCTGGAAACACTTAATTGAGAAACAACATCTCTATCCTTGATCGGCCAGGGAAAATCGTTTTTTACATAAAAAATATATTCATCCTGATTACTTACTTTTACTAAGTGACTAACGCCCTCTTGACAATTTTTGTTATACTTGGGCGCCTGTAATAATTCATTAATTGCATCATCCAGTGTTGTTTTTACATAGGTCGTAGCTTTATATTCTTTATATGGACTTTCCTTAAAATCTCTTACCCATATCTGAATTCCCTGAGCATCTTTAGAAAGACTCCATTGCGTCTGGCTAAAGACTAACATTGGAATCAACAAAAAGAAATAACATATCTTTTTCATGTACTCTTTTTTTTTAAAAAATTAAACCTCTGATGTATTATGTGACAGAGGTTTAGTAGAAAAAATCAAATAAGTATTACGCTTATTCTTGTTAAAATACGTTAAATATAAACGTTAGTTATTTCCTTCCAAAATCAGCAGGGATTTCACCCCAGGCTTTGGTTTCCCATTTTACGATTTTGGTGGTGTATTTATTTTTTTTTAACCATAAGATAGCACGATCAACCAGATCAAACATTTTTTTGTTTTTTGCATTTCGCTCAAGTTTTGTCTTACAGGTTTTTTGTTGTACCCACCCCATAGCAATTCTGGAATCTGTATACAAAATCCTGTCACTATTTTCTTTTTTAAGATATGCCAACCCATGAACCAGCGCTAAAAATTCACCAATATTATTCGTTCCTTGCGGAAAAGGACCTTGATGAAACAACTGCTCCTCAGTCTGTGTATCCACACCTCTATACTCCATAATACCGGGATTACCGCTTGAAGCTGCATCCACTGCAATAGAATACAAGTTGGGTTCTCCTATTTTTGCAATTTGTTCTGGAGTCAGCGATGTTTTTGATTTACTTTTTCCTTTATAATCTTCGTAGTTTCCGTTATAGGCATTCCTTGCCAGATCAAAAGACTCAAATGATTTAAACTTCGCTCCTGCATATCCGTGTATAGCTACTTTACAATCGCTCCATTTTGTATATATGCCAGGTGTATGCCCTTCCCAAACTACATAAAACTTTTCTTTCTTTCCCATGATTCGGTGTAATCGTTTATTATTACTTGTTATTTGGATTGCTCTTTTTTATTTAGGAACGCTTTTATCGCAGTCATAATTGATACAAAATCTGGCTTTAATCTTACTGATCTTCGATATGAAGTAGAATTGAAATAACAAAGTTTTCAGAATACCATATTGAAAAAATGAGTAAACCACTTAATCTTAAAAATATCGAGTAACATCAACTAATAAAAGGTTTTTAATACTAATCAAGCACTCACTATTAATTGGCTTTTTCTTCCGGAAACAGTAATTCATTTATAACGACTGGAAAATGTTTATATTCTAAATGATGGATAGCCTTGGCAACATCATCTGCCGTATAATGAGGTTGTACGGCAGTTTTTGCCTGAAAAATAATAGCACCTTCATCATATTGTTCATTCACATAATGGATTGTAATACCACTTTCTGCTTCTCCATTTTTTACTATAGCCTCGTGCACATAATGCCCATACATCCCTTTTCCTCCATACTTGGGTAATAATGCTGGATGCACATTTATAACCTTATTCGGAAAAGCATCAATGATTTTCTTCGGGAATATCCACAAGAACCCCGCAAGTACAATTATGTCAGGTTTTGCGTCAATTAAGATGTTTAGCACCTCATTAGTGTCATAAAATGACGCTTTGTCAAAGTGTAGCGCCGTTACTTTAAGGGTATGAGCCCGTTTTAGCACTTTGGCACGCAGGTTGTTAGAAAACACATGTGTTACTTCGGCAGTTTTTCTTTCTTGAAAGTATTTAATTATATTTTCTGCATTGGTTCCAGAACCAGAAGCAAAAATGATGATACGTTTCATAGTATGATAAGTTGTTAATTTATAGAACACAAAAAAAATAATTATTATTCATTTTTAGGGAGCAAAAACGCAATACTTCGTTATATTTGATAAAATACAAATACATTTTTATGGGATTGTGGGGTTTTAAAATAAAGTTTTTTATTTTTGCGACCTAATTTAAAAATTAAAATTAAACATTATGTCAGACATTGCATCAAGAGTAAAAGCGATAATCGTTGACAAATTAGGAGTAGACGAAAATGAGGTTGTTACTGAAGCTAGCTTCACAAACGATCTGGGAGCTGATTCATTGGACACTGTAGAATTGATTATGGAATTCGAGAAAGAATTCGATATTCAGATTCCAGATGATCAAGCTGAAAACATCGCAACAGTTGGTCAAGCAATATCTTATATTGAAGACGCAAAGTAATAACTTCACAACAAAATATGAATCTTAAGCGAGTTGTAGTCACAGGACTAGGGGCATTAACCCCGATCGGTAATAATATTGATCAATATTGGAATGCATTAATAAATGGCAAAAGCGGTTGTGCATTCACTACTAATTTTAATACCGAAAATTTCAAGACTAAATTTGCTTGCGAAGTCAAAAATTATAATCCAACAGACTATTTTGATAGAAAAGAAGCTCGCAAACTAGATAAGTTTGCACAGTATGCTATTGTCTCTTCAGAAGAGGCGATAAAAGATGCTTCTATTGATCTTGAAAAGATTGATAAATTTAGAGTAGGTGTTATCTGGGGTGCTGGTATCGGCGGAATAGAGACTTTTCAGGAAGAAGTTCTTGGGTATGCCAATGGGAATGGAACACCTCGTTTCAATCCTTTCTTTATTCCTAAAATGATTGCAGATATTGCTCCAGGACATATTTCTATAAGAAATGGTTTTATGGGTCCTAATTATACTACGGTTTCTGCCTGTGCTTCTTCTGCCAATGCAATGATAGATGCGCTAAATTATATTCGTTTAAATCATTGTGATATTATTGTTACAGGGGGAAGCGAAGCCGCAGTTACCATTGCTGGTATGGGAGGATTTAATGCTATGCATGCGTTATCAACAAGAAATGAAAGCCCTGAAACAGCTTCCAGACCTTTTGATGCGACCAGAGATGGTTTTGTCTTGGGAGAAGGAGGAGGAGCACTTGTTCTTGAAGAGTATGAACACGCTAAAGCGCGTGGTGCAAAAATCTATGCTGAGGTTGTAGGTGGAGGAATGTCTAGTGATGCTTATCACATGACCGCCCCTCATCCAGATGGGATTGGAGTAGAACGTGTAATGCTTAATTGTTTAAGAGATGCTGGTATACAACCGGAACAAGTAGATGCCATAAATACGCACGGAACCTCCACACCATTGGGAGACGTAGCAGAATTAAAGGCAATTACTAAAGTTTTTGGTGATCACGCACCTAATATAAATATAAATTCAACAAAATCTATGACAGGACATTTACTTGGTGCAGCAGGAGCTATAGAATCAATTGCTTCTATTTTAGCAATGCAACATAGTATTGTTCCCCCTACAATAAATCATACTACTGTAGACGAAAACATAGATCCTTCGTTAAATTTAACCTTAAACAAAGCACAAAAACGTGACATTACGTATGCAATGAGCAATACTTTTGGCTTTGGAGGTCATAACGCTTGTGTATTATTTAAAAAACTAGACGAATAATAATGAGTGTTATTCGCAACATATTAAGTTCCCGCTCTGAAAAGAACGGGAATTTTTTTACAAAAATTCAAAACATTCTGGGTTTCAAGCCTAAGAACATAGCTCCTTTTGAGAAAGCTTTTACCCATAGATCACTAAATCTCACAGATAAAAAAGGGAATGCAGTCAATTATGAGAGGCTAGAATTTCTAGGAGATGCTATGCTGAGTAGTGTTATTGCCGCCCACCTGTTTAAAGAAGTTCCTGAAGGAAATGAAGGATACCTTACTAAAATGAGGGCAAAAGTAGTAAGCAGAAAGCATCTGAATGAATTAGGAAAAGACCTGAAATTAATAGAACTGGTTCGTACAAATATTCCTAAATCTCAATTTGGTATTAATATCCATGGCAATCTATTTGAAGCATTAATTGGTGCCATTTATCTGGATAGAGGTTTTGCATATTGCGAACGGTTTATCCACGAAGCGGTTATCAATCCTTATGTAGACATAGAAAGTCTCGAAGGTCAGATTATTAGTTATAAAAGTTTATTGATAGAATGGTGCCAAAAAGAAAAAAAGGCCTTTAGATTCGAAATCTATGAAGATACCGGAAAAGATGAAATGAAACACTTTGCAGTAAAACTCTGGATTGATGAAAAAGTAATAGCAAAAGCGCGGGCGACTTCTAAGAAAAAAGCAGAAGAAAAATCTTCTAAGCGAGCTTATTTTGCATTACAGTCAAAAATAAACACCCAATAAGACAGATATATTTTTATTATAACATTTTCTAAAAAAGGAATTACTGAATTTAGAAAATTCATTTTTTATAGATTCTTCAAGTTTATTGATATAAAAATACTAACTCAATCGTTTTCGTATAATATCTTTATGTTTTATTAAACTTCTAAGGAGATTTTATTTGTATATTTCTCGATAATTTTGAAAAAATGTAGATGATAATGGCGGTTCAACGGTTAGTTTTAGATACCATTGCGGAGGATGATTATGATTTAATAGCAATTCATTGCACATTAGCTTCTTACCGATTAGCTTTTATACTTAACAAACATTTGAATCTTCAGCTTTTCAGAAAAAAGAAAGATATAAATTTTGAGTACGATACCGTTTCAGCAAATTTTCCGTTGTTTCAGTATCATGATCATTTTAAATATAATACATACAGTCTTTTGGGAAACAAGTTTAGAACAAAAATTGATACATCAACTGCTTCTGCTACTACAGATTTGTTTCCGATAATAGAAGGGATGTATGCAACTAAATATCTAATTCCAGAACTAAAAAATGTAGATTATTTTTTAAAAATAGAGGCTGAAACTTCAGAATTCTCATGTAAGTCATTAACCACTCAGCTTCTCAATATTACACAAGTTATAACAGCCTATACAGTAGATTATAGCCAACTTAAATCGAAGAACAACTTAATATTAGAATAATGCCAAAACGTAAAAGAACCAAAATAGTGGCAACCCTGGGCCCCGCAACTAGCACTAAGGAGGTATTGAAAAAAATGCTAGATGCAGGCGTAAATGTATTTAGAATCAATTTTTCACATGCAGACTACGAAGATGTAAAAGAACGTGTAAAAATAATACGAGAACTCAGTGATGAACATGGATATAATGCCGCCATACTTGCAGATTTACAAGGTCCAAAATTAAGAGTAGGTGTTATGAAAGGTGATATAATTGCTAATAATGGCGATACTATCAGCTTTGTAACCGGAACACCTTTTGAAGGGACTGCTGATCGTGTTTATATGAATTATGATAGTTTTCCTAAAGATGTACAAGCTGGAGAGCGAATATTACTCGATGATGGAAAGCTAATTTTTGAGGTAGTATCTACCAATAGTGAAGATACTGTACAAGCTAAGGTAATTCAGGGAGGTCCTTTAAAATCCAAAAAAGGAGTTAATCTTCCTAATACAAATATTTCTTTACCTGCACTTACAGAAAAGGATATAAAAGATGCGATTTTTGCCTGTAGCCTAGAAGTCGATTGGATTGCATTATCTTTTGTTAGACATGCGCAGGATTTGATTCTTTTACAGGATTTAATCAAAGAGCATAGCGAGTATAAAATCCCGATTGTTGCTAAAATTGAAAAACCAGAAGGAGTAGAAAATATTGATAAAATCGTTGCATATTGTGATGGTCTTATGGTGGCAAGAGGTGACTTAGGAGTAGAGATACCTGCTCAGGAAGTCCCTTTGATACAAAAGAAACTTGTTCTAAAAGCTAAAACTGCCAGAATCCCTGTAATTATTGCTACACAGATGATGGAGACAATGATTGATAGCTTGACTCCTACACGTGCAGAAGTAAATGATGTTGCCAATTCTGTAATGGATGGCGCAGATGCTGTAATGCTATCCGGAGAAACATCTGTAGGGAAGTATCCTGTGCAAGTTATAGAGACGATGTCTAAGATCATAAAAAGTGTTGAGGATTCTGACTTAATACAGGTCCCACAGAGTCCACCACATATCAGAACAAATCGATTTATCACCAAATCTATCTGCTATCACGCAGCCCATATGGCTAATGATATTGATGCAAAGGCGATCTGTACACTAACCAATAGTGGATATACTGCTTTTCAAATTTCAGCTTGGAGACCAGATGCACATATCCTTGCATTTACAAGTAATAAAAGAATACTCTCGCAATTAAGTCTTCTTTGGGGGGTAAAAGCATTTTATTATGATAAGTATGTAAGTACGGATGAGACGGTAGAAGATGTGAATAATTTAGCGATGGAACGTGGTTTTGTCGAGAAAGGAGATATGCTTATTAATCTTGCTGCCATGCCTGTTGCAGAAAAAGGAATGGTCAATACATTAAGAGTATCTCAGACATAATACTCTATAGTATTATTACTCATATAGTAACCTGAGAATATTATAGAAGAATAAAAACTTGTTTTCGACAAAAAATTCTTATCATAATTTCACTAAGACTGAAGTGCTTGGGAGTTAAACTCAGGTTATTAAATAAAAACCAAACACCTCACAGTAATTAATTTTACGGTGAGGTGTTTTTACATTATAATTCTTTGTGATGAGTAATACGATTTATAACTAAAAATTTCGCATATTCATCGTTTCTTTTCCCTTTCTACTTCGTTTAAAAAATAAACCGTAGCTATAGCTATGCTTGATTTTTTTGCCTTGCATAAAGAAAAAATAATTCAATGAATTTATACGAATTTTTTAATCACAAATCGTATAAACTACCTCGGGGCAAGCCCACGAGACATTTATTGAAAAAGACATTTTGATTTTGAGGCAAGCCTCGGAGCATTTAAATCTCGATTATCGAGTCAAAAAAAATAGACTTATCCAGGAATAACATAATTTACATTCACCACTTTTCTTTTAGAATAGCTGGTAAGCGTATCTTCGTTGTACATTTCATAACGAACTCTCCATCTGGTAATTCCCCCTACATTGAATTGTATAGGAAATTTCACCTGAACACTGTTTGATGAAACATCAAAACTAACTATGTGCTGCCAGTCTGTACCAGCCATCAATGGATCATCTACTTCAAAATGAATTTTATATTTCCTTACTGCTTTTGGAACAGCTTTTAATTGAGCCTGAGTAGGGTGATACGTATAAGTTACTTTACTAAGAACGCCTACATGAATAGGCCCATATAATCCAGGAGCAATAGCTACACCAAAATTTTTGACAGTTACAACATCTGATACTTCAGGCAGAACCTGATCTAATAGCTGGTTTTCATTAATAACTTCATTGGATTCATCTTGGTCACATGATGCACATAGTAATAATCCAATAATAGGTAATACATAAAATAATCTTTTCATTTTTGTTTAATTTTAGGAATCATATCATCTCAAATGAAATTACCTGCTGAAATCATTTCTTTTTGTTTCAGTTTATGGTGATTTCATCTAAGAATTGATATAACTAATTCGCCTATTGATTTTTATACAGATAACAGGTGCTAATCTGTTTTTAGAAATCATAGTGATTCATAAAATCATTTAGGAGAGAAACATAAAGTATTGGCGCCGATTCTATATTTCTCACTGTCTTGATATTTTAAGAATGTATTATGAGGCTCTAAAATGCGAAGACAAAACTAGTAGCCATACAGGTAAAGCATGTCCGAAAAGATTGATTCTAAAAGAATTCGGACATTATTCAAGGGGTTTACTGGTAAGTATAGAGGTAATCACCTCTTTTGTTTACGTATAATCGTGCTTTTTTAAAGACTCAATTTTAGATGTACATATACAGGAAAGTGATCACTGTAACCTCCTTTATATTTTCGCCCGGCATAGGTTCTAAAAGGATTCCCTTTATACCTGCCTTTATAGATCTTGAGAAAACTATCATCAAATATATTTGCTTCAGAAAAACTATGTGTAGCTGCTTTATATTTATGAAAGTTATTACTGAAAACAATTTGATCGAATAAATTCCATTGACTTCTATAATTTAATGTTCCTCGGTACCTCGTAAGCAGACGTTCCATAGGGTTATAAAAATCTTCTTGTACTAAATATTCTTTTACACTCTCACTGGTAGGATCATCATTAAAATCACCCATAACGATGATCTTCGCATTTGGATCTGATGCTGTGATTTGATCTATGATTTCTCGATTCTTCTCTGCGGCTGCAATTCTTTTATATGCTGTTGATGCTGCTCCATCCCTGCGAGAAGGCCAATGATTGACTAAGATATGTATTTCTTCATTTTGTAAATTCCCTGTAACCCAAAGGATATCTCTTGTAAAATCTCTTTCGCCATAGGCATTATCTACTAACACCTGAACGCTTTCAGAATGTGTTACGGTAAAATGTTTTTTTTGATATAAAAGACCTACATCAATTCCTCGCTCATCAGGAGATTCATAATGCACAACATCATAGTTTTTATTGATTAAGTGTTTTGTTTTAACAAGATCTTCTAAAACTGCTTTATTTTCTACCTCGGCAACCCCCAGAATTACAGGAGCTTTTCCAGTTTTAGCAAATCCTATATTAGAAATAGCAGTTCCCAGCTTAAAGATTTTCTTATTATACTTTCGTTTGTTCCATTCCTTTTCTGAATTTGGTAAAAAATCATTATCCAGTGTGATTGGGTTATCTTTGGTATCAAAAAGATTCTCTAAATTGTAAAATGCTATGGTATGAAGGTTGGTATTTTTTTTTGTAACGTAATTTCTGGAAGACATTCAATTAAAATTTATTGTAAATCTCTAAAGTACAAATTCAAAAGCATACAATATTGTACCTTTGCTCATTAATGCTAAAAATAAATGGCAAACACTCTATTGAATTCATTTTTTTATCGATGCAACAAGATTTAAATGTAAATAATAGGTTATTTTGAAAACCGTTTAGTATAATAAGAATAGAAATATCTTTAAGATATGATAGCAAGGAAACAGTTTTATTGATGATAGAAAAAGAAGAAACAATATACGAGAAGACAATTTTGATAGGAATCATTACTAAAAATCAGGATGCAGATACGTTGAATGAATTTCTAGACGAATTAGAATTTCTTACATACACAGCAGGTGGTGAAGTAGTAAAACGTTTTACTCAAAAAATGGAAATACCTAATTCCAAAACTTTTATCGGATCCGGTAAAATGGAGGAAGTATTAACCTATGTAGAACAGCACGATATTGGTACAGTTGTTTTTGATGATGAACTAACACCCGCACAGCAACGTAATATAGAGCGCATTCTGAAAGCAAAGATTATAGACCGTACGAATTTAATTCTGGATATTTTTGCGCAACGTGCTCAGACAAGTTATGCCAGAACGCAGGTAGAACTAGCGCAATATCAATACTTATTACCTCGATTAACCGGATTATGGACACACTTAGAACGTCAACGTGGTGGTATTGGTATGCGTGGTCCCGGAGAAACAGAAATTGAGACGGATAGACGGATCGTAAGAGATCGTATTTCTTTATTAAAAAAGAAATTACTCACCATAGATAAACAAATGGCTACTCAGCGAGGTAATCGTGGTAAACTGATTCGTGTGGCACTTGTAGGCTACACAAATGTAGGCAAGTCGACACTGATGAACGTAATTGCCAAAAGTGATGTTTTTGCAGAAAATAAGCTTTTTGCTACCTTAGATACAACAGTAAGAAAGGTAGTTATTGGCAACCTTCCTTTTTTATTAAGTGACACTGTAGGGTTTATCAGAAAATTACCGACACAATTGGTAGAGAGTTTTAAAAGCACCTTAGATGAGGTACGAGAAGCTGACTTACTGTTGCACGTAGTCGATATTTCTCATCCTCAGTTTGAAGATCATATTGATTCTGTTAATAAGATTCTCGACGAGATTGATAGTGTAGATAAGCCTACCATCATGGTCTTTAACAAAATTGATGCATATAAACATGAAACTATAGAAGAGGACGACCTGATTACAGAAAAAACCAAAGCACATTATACACTCGAAGAATGGAAACAGACCTGGATGAGTAAAATAGGTGACAGCGCATTATTTATTTCTGCTATCAACAAACAAAATATGGATATGTTTAGAAAAAGAGTTTATCAGGAAGTTAGAGAAATTCATGTAACCCGTTTTCCTTATAATAACTTTTTGTATCCTGAGTTTGTAGAAGAATAAATTGCAATCAGAGATCAAAACTCATAATTGAGTCCCAAACCAATTACTTCACGTATCTGGAAACCGCTGGTTGCATTATCATCATAGATTGCCTGAAAGACAAAACTTCCTGAGATATACTTATTTACGATCAGGTTTAGGTTTAGAGTATAGTCTATATCTATATTTGCCGGATCTTCTATATAATTAGAATACAGATTCAGGATATTCTCGATGGTCACCTTCTTAACTACTTCAAACTTTGTATAAGCAGCCAGAGATCCACCAAACTCAAATCTCGAGCTTTTTCCTGCATCTACTCCAAAATAATCACCATCCACATAATCAGGAGTGGTCGTAAACTGATCGTCTACAAATATCATACGAGAAGTTACCGGAGCAATATTAAAATTAAAATTATCGCTTTTTTTCCATAAAATCCCTGGTCCTATTTGCACAAAAGCAGGAGAAAAAAAATGAGTTTCTTCTGTACGGATCGTTTCATCTGTATCAGGATCTTTGGTAAATCGATATCCTTTAGCAAATTGTGATCTGAAATTCACAAATAATGAGTAGTTCCAAAAAGTATTTCCGATTCGTTCTCCCAATCTGGAATTAAATTCTATGCGATCATTTGTTTTACGGGCAAAACTTTCTCCTTTTAAAAAAGTGATCCCATAGTCTGCTATAATTTTATTATCCCAGGTAAGGCTCTTTCGTTTATAATTAAACTCATAATTAAGTGCCGTATTTCCTGCTATATTAGAAGTTCCTCCTCCCTGCCAGTCAAAATTAAATGCGGATTGATTAAAGAGTAATGAGAATTTACCTATTCGATTCCAACCTTCTTTGGGTACTTTTGATTTTTTAGGAGTGATTTTTTTTAACACTTCTTTTAAAACCTTAACATTTAAATCATTAGGCGTATTTTTTAAAAGACTATCTAAGGTATGAACTAACTGTAACTGGATAGAATCAGATTCCTTTGTTTTGTTTTCTTCCTGTCCATAGGTTTTTATTACACAAATAAATGAGAATATCAAAAAACCTATTTTTTTCATAGACATATCATAATTAGCAGGATACAAATATAAAGTAAGCATATAATTTTTTCAAACGTAATTAAATCATTACGATTTGGTTAATTTTTAAACATACGTTGGTCAAACATTTAGAAAAACTTGTATTTTTTCAGATTGTTACAAATAGGATGATAAAATTATGCTAAACACATAATATAACTACAGAAAAATAATAAAAACATGGATATTTCACTAATCAAAGCAAGAAATGAGGATAAGGAATTCTTGCTTTTTTTAAGAAAATCTACTATGGTACCGCATCTGGAAAAAGCAGATCTTTATTTATCAGATGAAGAACATATATCCAGAGTGGAGATCTATTTTGATAAATCATTTGTTATCAGTTATCAAGAAGAAAATATTGGTTTATTAAAATATATAGAGACTGAGAAGATTATGACTATTTTACAGATCCAGATACTTCTGCAATATCAAGGTAAAGGAATAGCATCTTATATATTGAATCAATTAATAACTAAAGCAAAAAAATTAGAGAAAGAGATACATCTAAAAGTTTTAAAAGAAAATCCAGCTAGATATTTATATGAAAGATTAGGTTTTAATACGATTTGTGATTAAAAAATTCGTATAAATTCATTGAATTATTTTTTCTTTATGCAAGGCAAAAAAATCAAGCATAGCTATAGCTACGGTTTATTTTTTAAACGAAGTAGAAAGGGAAAAGAAACGATGAATATGCGAAATTTTTAGTTATAAATCGTATAATACTATTGATGAAGATTTATATGAATGTCATATGCAATTTAATCCCAGAAAAAGAAAGACCGTCTCAAAATAAGTAAGACGGTCTTTTGTATATTCTACCATTTCTGATGTAAAACTACCTGTTAAAATTTGCTCTTTGTATTTTAATTTTAAAACAAGAAATGGTCTAACAAATTTTCTATTTCTAGAACGAATAACTTAATCCGATATTCCAGAAAGATTGTAATTCATTATCTGTATTTTCCAGTGTACGCTCCATAGTTGGAGGAGGAACTAACAATGCATCTTGAGCCAGAACATAATTAAACGCTTCCTGCTTGTTGCCCCTAAGCCCAAAATCAAATCCTACACCAATGGCTTTCCATAACGTATATGAAAAAGAATTGGTCCAGGTCCAGTTAGAATAATCTGGATCTTCATAACTTAAGAATGCCGATACGTTTGTCTTAAAATTAATAGCGCCAATTTTACGAGTATAATCTGCTACAATTTTTGCTCCTAAGGAAGATTCATATTCTGCAGAACCTTTACTGAATACAAAATTGTAGTTCAGAGGGTGAACAACAACAACAAGATCTTTTACCGGAGTCCAGGTAATACCCACACCAAAATCCAGATAACCAGGATCATTAAAATTGTTTAATATCGTAGTCCTGTATTCTGCCAATGTAGAAACAGCTAATGTTTTTGTTAATTTATATCCAAATAAAGATGTTATATTAAATACATCTGTTGCTTCTCTAAAATCATTATCATCTACTACCGGGATATCATCATCATTATCTTTATCATCCAGTTTGATCCAGGCAAGGTTTACATTAGCACTATTTCTCCAAAAATATTTTTCTTGTAATAAATTAGCATATGCATTGACTGTAACCCCTATAGTTCCGGCAGAGTTATTAGGAATCTCTTGTGCAAACCAATTATTGAACCCGGAAATACTTCCACCAATTGTACCAAAAGCACCTATTTTCCAACCTGGAATAGCGTCTATCTGTGCTTGTATGGCATCTACTCTACCTTGTATCGCTGCTATAGAGTCTTTTTTTACTGTTTGATCTTTTTTTAGTTCTTCTACTGTTTGTGCAGTTAAAGAAGTCACTCCCAAAAATAAGGTTGTTACTAAAACTAATTTCTTAATCATTTTATTAGGTTTAAATTGTTTGTTTATGTCTGAATATTATAGCGTTTCAGACTTTAAAGAATTTTGTGCAAATCTAAGCTAATCAATATTTGAAGAATAGTAAAGCATTTCTATTCTTTAATTTTTTTTCGACAAACAACGAATTTAAACGATAAAACGAATTATTTTCTTTTATATAAAGGAACCGAGGAACAGGCTTCTCCATACATAATACTTTTGGCAACGGGTTGTAGCTTTTGTATGAGTTCTATATATGCACTTTCTGGAACTGGTTTGGTAGTGCATCCTTTTATGATTAATAATTTATCCTGATACTCAGAAATATCTAATCTATCAATAATACTGCTATACAAAATTGTTTCTAAATTCTCTAAAGAACCCACTGCCACTTTTTTTACAAATGGAATCAATGAACTAGTCAATAAAAGATATGCCCAACCAGGGATGATTGCATCTGTAGAACACGTTAAAGCAACGTATGAATCTTTATATTGACTCCAATCATGTGCTGAGACAAGTTCTCTAAAATCTTTTTCACGTAATATGAAGCCTTCAAAAAGCCAGTCTTTGATATCAAATACTACTCGATTTCCTTCTGGATAGTATTCTTCCAGATCAAATGAAATTAAATTTTTATTACTTGCTACCCTATTAATAATTTCTTCAGCCATGATTTTAATTAAAAAGTATTATGCTTACAGCATTCCCAATTCCAACTTAGCTTCTTCACTCATCAGGTCTTGCGTCCAGGTAGGCTCAAAGGTAAGTTCTAACTCTACATCATTTACTGCATCCAGAGATTTTACTTTTTCCTTTACTTCTTCTGGTAATGACTCTGCTACAGGGCAATTAGGTGAAGTAAGTGTCATTAGGATTTTTACATCATAATCTTCATTGACAAATACATCATATATTAGTCCTAATTCATATATATCAACGGGAATCTCTGGATCATAAATCGTTTTAAGAACTCTTACAATCTTTTCTCCCAATTCTGTGGTATCAATATCTATTTCGCTCATGATTTTTATTTTTGCTGGCTTCTATCGGTTTAGCCTGATAAGAATATTAATTAAGTTGCGTTTGGTATGCAATTGCATACATCTTTAACTGTTTAATCATACTGACCAATCCATTGGCTCTTGTAGGTGAGAGATGTTCTTTTAAACCAATTTGGTCAATAAAATCTGTATCTGCATCTATAATATCTTTAGGATGTTGTCCAGAAAAAACACGAATTAAGATAGCAATAATTCCTTTAGTAATAATAGCATCACTATCTGCGGTAAACGCTATCTTATCATCATCCATCTGCGCATGAACCCACACTTTGCTCTGGCAACCTTTTATAATATTCTCGTCAATTTTATATTTCTCATCAATTAACGGCAGGGATTTACCAAGCTCAATCATATATTCATATCGTTGCATCCAGTCATCAAACATGCTAAACTCATCAACAATCTCTTCCTGAAGTTCTCGTATCGACATATACTTACAATTTTTCACAAAAATACAATAACAAATGGTGCTATTCAATACTTTCTGACAATGATAGTATTTGATTTACTAATAGTTTTATTTCATCCGGTGGGTCACCATGATCAAAATTAGCAGATATGTATGTTTTGTTTCCTGAAGTAACCTTTAAAATCGCGTGGGCAGCTCCATCAAAAAATCGTTTCTCGCCAGGAGCTTTTAACTTGCTTAACTCAGTCAATTCTATGTCTTCTGCAAGGGAAAGAAGGGTATTCCAATCACTTTTACTACAGTCTTTGGATACCTTATTATTAAGGTTTCTATCTTTAAATGATGTTATGGTATTTTTATCGATTTTAGCTTTAAAAAAATAACCTCTCGACAATGCCTCATATTCAAATTCCAGATCATTTTGCTTCTCAGAAGTATTTTGGGCGATGGATTGATTTTTTTGTTTAGAAATTACTTTTATCAATTTATATTGCAATGATGAGCCATCTTCTAGTGGGTTTTTGATACTACTTATAGAAACTTTAATCTTATACTTATATCCTTCTTCATATTCAAAACCTTCTATCTGGTCATAAAAGAATTGCCATTCGGCTTCTGGACTCTCTCTTACTAACAAACATTTTTGAGGACCAACTCCCTGACAATCTTTCATCTGAGATGCTATATATATCGTTTTGGTCTCCTGACAAGAAGAATACAGGAAAATGAAACTGAGAATCATAAAAATCTTACTCATTATATTTTTTAAGTCTTAAAATTTAATCCAGAATTTATAAAAATCAAAAATAGCTAAAACCAGGGCATTTTAGTATGAAACAATATAGTTTCCTGGTATCTCATAAAATTACTTCTTCTTATAAAGGATATACTACAATCAATTAAGAAATCTAAACACCAAAAAAGTAAGTGATCTATAATGATATAAATACTATGCTCCAAAAACACAACAAGCCTCTATATATTAATAACTTATCCTTGATTTTTACAAAAGCCTTTTCTAGGTCCGTTTTCTGCAAATACAGCTTTCATCCTTTCTACCTGTCCTTTGGTAAACATATACATACAGGCATCATCTACATAATCCATATAATTCATGGTCATGTCATTAGAATCACAATGCATTGTGGGGTAATTAGGACATCCATAGTTTGGGGTGCCTGATATAGGGGTATCATCTACAAAATCATCCTTGGTGCAATTACCATCTCCCCAGATATGTCGTAAATTAAGCCAATGACCGACCTCATGAGTGCCTGTTCTTCCTTTATTAAAAGGAGCTTGTGCAGATCCTTCTGTACCAAAATATTGTGAAGATATTACCACACCATCAGTATTAATATTATCTCCTGGAAATTGTGCATACCCCAAAATTCCGCCACCAATAGTACAGACCCAAATATTAAGATGATTTCTGGGCTCTATTGCATTAGAACCACCATTAGAGGTGAATTTCATTTGATCATTTGTTCCCCAGGAAGCTCTTTTTGAAGATATCCTTAATATTCTGTCAAGCTTAAAATTAAGTTTTATATCTGATGCGACATCCAGAAATTCTTCGGGCACCTGATTACTATCTGTATTTGTTTTGTTAAAATCCTGATTGAGTACATCAATTTGCGACTGAATTTGGGCATCACTAATATTTTCCACTTCATTATTGTAAATTACGTGAACCACTACAGGAATAAAGATAGGATGCAAATCATCAATTTTTCCAGATCTCAGGCCTTCAATATATGCCTGACATCTATTTTCGATTCCCTCTATTCTTGATCGCATGCTAGGAATTCTCGACAGGTGTTTTTCAAAAAGCTCCATGGTATAACATTTTCTGATAGAATCTTTTTGTACCCTTGTTAAAGATTCTGTTGTAATTTGAGGATCGGCACTTTCTTTTTTATAGTGTGTATGCCCTGGTAATAGTATCATTGACACCGCAGAAAGTAAGATGACAGATAGTATTTTTTGCTTCATGATATTAGATTCTAAGATGTGGTAAAGCAGCATCCGTTTTATTGTAGAACGTGAATAAAAGAAGTTTGTTATATCCTTTATAATAAAGAACATGCATTTTAGAATAGTCCTTCTATACGCTGTTATCTATTACCGACAAAAAGAGAATACCGTTTTACCTATGAGAGATAAATAGGTCTTAACTTTTTACTGAAGTGATGGATACTATGAAAGCATCATTTTGGCTTTTTTTACTGATGCTACCAGGATGTCTATTTCTTCTTTGGTATTATAAAAAGAAAATGATGCTCGTATGGTTCCTGGAATTTTATAAAAATCCATAATAGGTTGTGCGCAATGATGCCCTGTACGAACTGCCACTCCTAATTTGTCTACAATCGAACCTACATCATAGGGATGAATATCGCCTAAATTAAAAGAAATAACAGAAGTTTTATTTTTTGAAGTACCATATATTCTCAGACCATCGATTGCCAATAGTTTCTCGGTTCCGTAGTTCAGTAATTCTTGCTCATAGCCAGCAATAGAATCAAAACCAATACTGTTCATATAATCAAGTGCTACACCAAAAGCAATACCTCCACAGATATTAGGAGTTCCTGCTTCAAACTTGTGAGGAAGCCCTGCATAGGTAGTTTTTTCAAAAGTTACCTGATCTATCATTTCACCACCACCCTGATAAGGAGGAAGTTTATTCAGCCAATCTTCTTTTCCATATAATACACCAACTCCTGTGGGTCCGCATAATTTATGAGCAGAAGCTACATAAAAATCTACATCAAGTGCTTGTACATCCGGTTTTATGTGTGGACATGATTGGGCGCCATCAATCAATACAGCTGCTCCGGTTTTATGTGCTTTTTCTATAATCTCTTCAATAGGATTGACAGTTCCCAAAGCATTAGAGATATGATTGGTAAATACTAATTTAGTCTTGTCAGAAAGCAATTGATCATACACCTCCATAAGTAATTCTCCTTCCTGATTCATAGGAATTACCTTTAATATAGCACCTGTCTTTTCGCACAACATCTGCCAGGGAACTATATTAGAATGATGTTCTAAAGCAGAAACAATAATCTCATCACCTTGCGAAAGCAAGTTAGCAAAACCCGTAGCTACAATATTGATACTGTGTGTAGCTCCCGTAGTTAGAATAATTTCATGCGAATTTGCCGCATTAAAGTGCTGTTGTACCTTTTTGCGTGCAAGCTCATAAGCATCTGTAGCTTCCTGAGACAATGTGTGTACTCCTCGATGAATATTAGCATTATAATTACTATAATAATCTACTATCGCATCAATTACCACCTGTGGAGTCTGAGAGGTTGCCGCATTATCAAAATATACTAAAGGATTTCCATGTACTTTTCGTTTAAGAATAGGAAAATCCTCTCTTATTTTCTGAACATCTAACATATTAATTTCTTTATACAAAAATAGTAATACCAATCTTTATAAATGTTTACTGAGAAAGAAAAATCATTTTTTTATTTCTTTTAGAAGAATACCACATCTCAGGATACCTTTTAGTATTGAACAATGGCTAAAATAATTCTTTCATTCTCCTCAAATACCTAGGGACAAACACAGACATTTAACTCTCGATTATCGCGTAAATTTTATAACAATAGATATGATTTATTTTATATGATATTGTTTATTTTTAAAAAAGATTTAACTCTTGATACCATGAAACGATTTAAAAAATTTTTAGGATATACATTCATAGGATGCGTAGCCCTTATTCTTATTGCAATTTTTTGGAACTATCCTAAACTAACGATACTCTCTGGCTATTCTGCTAAGAATATGGCTTCATCTGTTTTTATTGGTAACCGAAGTATTGAGTTTACAGACACTTATGACAATAGTTTTTCTCCAGTTCATCTGGCAGATGATGAGGTGGATATAAATAAAAAAACTGCGATTGCCTCGGTTTTTGGTTTACACGAAAGAAAGGCTGTTTATAGAGAAGGGCTGGGAAGTGTACTCATAAATGAAAATTTTGATATTAATGCGACGTACCCTAAACCAAACAGAAATAGAAATAAAAGTAAACGTAACCTTCCTTTTCCTTATGGAGACCTGGCACAGAAAGACACCATTTTTAGCACGGTAGATTATGACAAAATCAATACGGCAGTTATTTCAATTTTTGATAAAACAGGTGAAAACATTCAAAAAACAAGAGCAGTACTGGTAATCCATAAAGATCAAATAATCGCTGAGAAATATGCCAATGGATTTGACCAAAATTCCAAATTGTTAGGGTGGTCGATGACCAAGAGCGTACTAGCTACTATATATGGAGTATTACAAAAACAAGGAAAGATTGATATTCATCAAAAAGCACCAATAGATGAATGGCAAAATGATGAAAGGAGAGAGATTACTATTCACAATTTATTGCAAATGAATTGTGGATTAGCGTGGGAAGAAGATTATGGAACTATCTCTGACGTAACAAAAATGTTATATGTTGACGAAGACATGACACTTCCTCAAATTCATAAAACGGCAATTCATAAGCCAAATGAATACTGGTATTATTCTTCTGGTGTTTCTAATTTACTCTCCGGAATACTGCGAAAGCGTATGGATAGCTATCAGGAATATTTGGATTTTCCATATCGTGAATTTATAGATAAAATAGGAATGTCATCTATGCTTATTGAAACAGATATGGCAGGTAATTATATAGGTTCATCCTATGGCTGGGCAACGGTAAGAGATTGGGCAAAGTTCGGATTGTTATACCTACATAAAGGAAATTGGAATGGGGAACAAATTTTTAATGCTGATTGGGTTGATTATGTAACAACACCAAGCCCCACATCTAATGGAGATTATGGGGGTCATTTTTGGCTCAATGCTGGAGGTTTTTATCCAGATGCACCCATAGATATGTTTTCTGCAAATGGATTTCAGGGACAACGGGTGTTTATTATTCCTTCTAAGGATCTGGTCATTGTTCGTTTTGGATTAATCGGTGATGCCGGAGTAGATTTTAACTTTTTTCTAAAACAAATTACTACTGCTATCAAATAAATAATCTATATTATATCTTTTTAGGTCTAATTTTTTAGTAAAACAAAGGTAGGGTAAAAAATAAAATGAGCGTTATACTAGAGTCTAGACGTAAACATTTTAATTATAAACTAAACCTTAGAAAATTATGAAAACTCTAAAATTTAGCCTATTCACCCTACTTATGGCTGTACTTTTTGTTTCTTGTGAGAAAGAAGAAGAAGCAATCAATCCTCAACAGGACAAAGATCAAGCTATTGCCGAAATGGAAAATTTATTCGAGACGAGAGCTAATAACGAAGAAGAACCCGGAAACCCAAGACCAATTGATTGCTCTGTTTTTGATGGTGTAAATGAATTTAAATTCTTCGGATTTACTTTTGCTGGTGTTAGAACACTTTCTATTAGAGATATTGATCATTCTAATATAAATGCTGTAAAATGGACCATTGACGGAGAAAGAGTTACTCCAAGAACAGGTAGAATTCTTTTGTTAAATGAGCATCTTACCCAAGCCGCTACTGTAGAAGTGTGCTATAGTGCCGTTTCTCCTACTTGTGGAGTTCTTCAAGATTGCGCTACCATTAATTTTGTTCCAAAAAATTAGATTATTCTCAAAAAAAAAATTAATATCTAGCTATATTACTATTGAACTCATTTAGCCAATTGAAAAAGTCTAAATGAGTTCATTGATATAGCAATAGCTTATGAAAAAACAGCTACCAAAATGAGCAAAAAAAGCGATATATTATTTGTTAGGCATATAGGGCTTGATATTCTGGTAAATAACATATCGTATTGACAAATACAGAAGTTTGCTGTTTTACGTGTGATATTGGTAATCTCTCGTTTTAAAATACTCAAATAAAGTACAATTTACTTTGAAATATAGGCGAAAAAGAGTGAACTTTACTACGTAATACCATCCTAAGTTAGCATCTACTTAAACTTATGTAAAAAATAAAGTAGTTAGAGCTTGTTTAAAAACCTTAACTTCCTGAAAACAAATATTTTAAGAACCGTGAACTTACTTCAAATAATTAAAATATCTCGATATTCTCATCATTTGAAGTGTCCTCAGAACCCAAACTATTGATTTTCAATTTGTATTCTTTTTAAACATACTCTTATACGATTTATAACTAAAAATTTCGCATATTCATCGTTTCTTTTTCCTTTCTACTTCGTTTAAAAAATAAACCGTAGCTATAGCTATGCTTGATTTTTTTGCCTTGTATAAAGAAAAAATAATTCAATGAATTTATACGAATTTTTTAATCACAAATCGTATAAGGTACAATACCGCGTAAACATAAATTTGTTATTCATACCCAGTAAACCGTTGTATATTATATGTCAGTATTTGTACTTATTATATATCGATTCTGCTCTAAAATACTAAAACAAAAAAGAGATGGAGAGTGAAATCATATTAACTCTCTATCTCTTTCTAATTTAATATTGTAAAATAATTAATTTTTTATTCTTTTTTAATTTAAAGACAAAGAACAGTATGAAGAAAATCTGGACAATAAAATCGAAAACAACGAGGGACAATACCAACTGGATAAACGTTACAGCAACCATGTTTACCTGTAAAACAATTAGGATCCACAATTTTTTTCCTTTGATCATTACCATTGGAAACTATGATGTCATCGTATAATCCATAAAAAGCATTCCCGATAGCATTCAATTCTAGTTCGGTTCGATTTTTGTATTTGTCCATCGTATCAAGATACAATGATGATAAGTTCTCCCCTGCTTTTGAAATTTCCATTTCATATATTTTTTCCATTTTGGCATATAGATTATCGTCACTATTAATTTGATCGATTATTTCATTAATAGAAAGAGGTGCTTCTTCATTATCTGACTGAGCTTTTTCACAAGAAAAAAGTAAAACAGACAAGAAGAAGGCAAAAAAAGGTAAATACAGATTCTTTTTTAAAATTTTCATAGTTTTTGGTTTTAAGATTAACAACCTATTCGATTTTTTTTTATAATTATCTATTTTTAAAAAACCGAATAAGTTTTTGAAATATTTAAGGTTTCTTAATATAAAAACAATTAAAAAAGAAAATACCCTACCTATTTTAACATTTTATTTTATGACTATCTGATTTCTTTCATAAATTAGAACTAATCCTTATGCTATTTTTTAGAGATTTTTACACCTACGAAGATTCAATATTATAGACCTATTGTTGTTTTAATACAATTTACAACTAAAAATTTCGCATATTCATCGTTTCTTTTTCCTTTCTACTTCGTTTAAAAAATAAACCGTAGCTATAGCTATGCTTGATTTTTTTGCCTTGCATAAAGAAAAAATAATTCAATGAATTTATACGAATTTTTTAATCACAAATCGTATAATTTACTAGAATACAAAGTCACAGCTTAGACTATAATTTAACAAAAAGAGACTATCTTTTCAAACAGTCTCTTTTTTTATATATTGGAGTGGTTTAAACTTTTTTCCATGCGATATGTCCAGAACATACGTTGTTTTAAACATATATCTTCAAAGAATCATGCATGTCTATTTTAACCAGTTTTCTGCCTCAACCTTTTCTGAAATAATTGATTTTAGCTCAGAAATCAGAATTCGTTTTTGTTCCATAGTATCTCTATCTCGTATCGTTACAGTTTGATCGTTTAATGTATCATGATCTACTGTGATACAAAACGGAGTACCATTAGCATCTTGCCTTCTATAACGACGGCCTATTGCATCTTTTTCGTCATAGATAACATTAAATTTCCATTTTAAATCATTTACTATTTTTTGTGCTACCTCTGGCAATCCATCTTTTTTAACCAATGGCAAAATTGCAGCTTTAACCGGTGCTACGACAGCTGGTAATTTGAGTAAAACCCTGCTAGAGCCGTCTTCTAATTTTTCTTCCTGCAATGCGGTAGAAAACACAGCCAAAAACATTCTATCCAGGCCTACCGAAGTCTCTACGACATAGGGCACATAACTTTCTTTAAGCTCAGGGTCAAAAAACTGTAGTTTTTTTCCAGAATGTTCTTCATGAGCCTTTAAATCAAAATCAGTCCTGGAATGAATTCCTTCTAATTCTTTAAATCCAAACGGAAAATTAAATTCAATATCCGCAGCTGCATTGGCATAATGCGCTAACTTATCGTGATCATGAAATCTATAATTTTCTTCTCCCAGTCCCAGCGATAAATGCCAGTTAAGACGTGTTTCTTTCCAGTATTCATACCATTTCATTTCTTCTCCTGGGCGCACAAAAAACTGCATCTCCATCTGTTCAAATTCACGCATTCTAAAAATAAACTGTCGCGCGACGATCTCATTTCTAAAAGCTTTACCTGTTTGAGCAATTCCAAATGGAATTTTCATGCGCCCCGTTTTTTGGACATTCAGGAAATTAACAAAAATTCCTTGTGCAGTTTCTGGTCTTAAAAATAAATCAGTAGCAGACTCTGCAGAAGCTCCCAATTTTGTTCCGAACATAAGGTTAAACTGTCTTACATCGGTCCAGTTTTTGGATCCGGTCTCAGGATCAGCAATTCCCAGTTCTTCTATCAAAGCTTTTACATCTGCAAGATCTTCTTCTCCTAAAGATTTTGCCATTCTTTTTAGCACGGCATCTTTTTCGGACAAATATTTTATGACTCTTGGATTGGTCGCTACAAACTGATCTTCATCAAAAGAATCTCCAAAACGTTTTTTTGCTTTAGTGATCTCTTTTTGTGCTTTTTGATATAATTTTTCTGCATAATCTTCTAATAACACATCGGCTCTATATCTTCTCTTTGAATCTTTATTATCAATAAGCGGATCATTAAAAGCATCTACATGGCCTGAAGCTTTCCAGGTAGTTGGGTGCATAAATATCGCTGCATCCAGACCTACTATATTCTGATGCATATACACCATACTTTTCCACCAATATTCTCGTATATTCTTTTTAAGCTCTGCTCCATTTTGTCCATAATCATAGACTGCACTTAATCCATCATAGATTTCACTAGAACCAAAAATATACCCATACTCTTTAGCGTGGGCAATAACTTTTTTAAATTTATCTTCTTGATTTGCCATGCCGCAAAAATAACTGAATTTACATGAATTGAAAACGAATTTATTCAATTAATAATTTATCTTCGTAATTTCTGACAAAAATGACAAAACCACCTGGTTTTTATAAAAACTAGGTGGTTTTATTATTCTATACTTCTGTAAAAGTTTACTTTAATTCAAACTGGGTATTATCTATCATTCTTGGTCCAGAGAATAGATTTACAATATAGTTACCCTTTACTAGCTCTCCGTCTTCGGCATCTACCAATACGCAAACATCTAGTGCATCATTTTCATAGAATACCTTATTACGTCCGCTATACGTTAGTACTGCATCATCATTAAAATTTATAGCAACTTTGTCACCAATTAAATTATTTTCTGGATTGATAACCTGAACAAATAGGTCTTTATCTCCTTTTTCGGTTAATTTATTAGGAGAAAGTGTAAAACATATTCTTACTTTTTCTGCTCTATTAGCTCTAGAAGTAGTTGTAATCTTACCACTATTACGTACACGTACACCTTCTGCCTTTATATTAGCAGCAGTAAGTGCAGAACCTCTTTCTACGATCTCAGCCAACTTATCATTTTGAGTTCTTAATGAATCAGAGAATATGATTCTTTCTGTCAGAGCTGTTGATGTGCTATCTAAATCGGTAGCAAGTTGCGCATTTGCTGTAGTTAAACTATCTGCCAATCTAAATAATCTTTCACGTTCTTTTTTTAGTCTCCCAACCTGTTTTCTATATCTGATAATTAAAGCAACATTGGCTTCATAATCTTCTAAACTATCTAATAATACAACTACCCGTTGCTTTTCTTTAAGCAAATGATCATCCATCACTTCATTTAATGCAATTGCATTATCATATTTAGTGATCAATTCGCCTAATTCGCTTTCAATTAGATCCTTTTCTTGTTGCAATTGTGCTTTTTCTCTCTTTTCTTCGTTGTAGAATTTATACGTGAAGATCCCCAGAATTAATAATAGAGCTCCAAGAACACCAATTAGTATTTTAAGGGTCAAGTTATTGTTTTGAGTTGTCATAATAAATTTCTAATTTTTTTTGATGGTTACTTTAAAATAGTAAATTTAGTTAAATATAGTAATTAATGTTAATTCACCTAATATGATAAGCGATCTTGCTTATTTATTTTATCCTATATATTGTGCTGCTTGTAACGGTCCTCTATATAAGAACGAAAGGATGCTGTGTACTTCTTGCAGACACAAGCTTCCTTTAGGTAATTTCCATAAGGTTAACGCTAAAAAGATCGAAAAAGTATTTTATGGGCGCTCCAAAATACAAAACGCGACCTCGTTATTCGTGTTTGAGAAGGAGGGATTAGTACAAAATTTAATCCATAATCTTAAGTATAGAGGACAGCAAGAAATAGGAAAAGAGCTAGGGATTTGGCTAGGAGAAGAACTAACTCAATCTATTGAATACAAAGGTATTGATGCCGTAATTCCAGTTCCATTACATCCCAGACGATTACGGGAGAGAGGATTCAATCAGGTAGAGAAATTTGGACAGGAAATTGCTAAAAAATTAGATGCAGAATATATTGATATAGTATTGAAAAAAAATTCCTACAATAAAAAACAATCAAAAAATAGGGGATTTACTCGCTGGATTAACACCTCTGAAACATTTGGATCTCAAAATGAGTCTTTATTAGAAAACAAACATATTTTGATAGTGGATGACATTATTACCACAGGTGCTACTTTAGAAGCTTGCATCAATACACTTAAGTCAATTCAAGGTATCAAAATCAGTATTGCAACAATGGCCATTACAGCCTAGATTTTTTGTTTGTTATAAATAGTCGTTTCTTTGTGTTTTTAAAAAAAATTGTTACGGAACTATGTATAAAAGATCCTATACGTTATTACTTACTGCACTCCTTTTTTTACTAATTATTAGTTGTGCTAAAAAAGGTACTATAACTGGTGGTGAAAAAGATGAAATCCCACCAAAATTTATAAAAGCTTTGCCTCCTAATTTTTCTACTAATTTTAATAGAAAAGAGATACGTATCTATTTTGATGAATACATCAAATTAGAGGATCCGCAAAAACAGATAATTATCTCCCCTCCAATGGATCCTAAACCTTCTATTACACCTAGTGGAGGTGCCAGTAAATACATCAAAGTAGAATTTTTAGACACCCTGCTTGAAAACACAACCTATAGCATTAATTTTGGAGAAAGTGTAGTTGATAATAATGAAGGAAACGCTACACCATTTTTTAAGTATGTTTTTTCTACTGGAGCTAATCTTGATTCCCTTACCATAAGAGGAACTGTCAAAGATGCTCTGGAAAAAAAACCTGACCCATTTATAACAGTAGCCTTATATGAAATTAATGAGGAGTATTCAGATTCTTTGGTTTTTGAAGAAGTGCCGAGATACATAACCAGTACCTTAGATAGTGTTGGTTTTAATCTTGACAATCTAAAAGAAGGAAAATATAAATTGATAGCACTAAAAGATGCTGCTGCTAATTATACATATCAGCCAAAACAGGATAAAATTGGGTTTTATGAAGAAATTATAAACTTACCTGCTGATACTGCAAAGGTTTTCTCTATTGATTTGTTCAAAGAAGTACTAAAATTCAAAGCATTAAGACCAAAACAACTATCTAAAAACGAATTTATCTTTGGCTACGAAGGTCGAGTTGATTCTATGAAAATCAATATACTAAGCAAAACCCCTTCGGACTACCAAACCAGAATTTTTAGAGACAAAGAAAAAGACACCCTTCATTATTGGTTTAAACCTTTTTTTGAAGCTGACTCTTTGATTTTTGAAATTACAAATTCTAATAATTATAAAGATACATTGGTAGCCCGATTTAAAGATCAATTTAAAGATTCTCTTCAACTAACCACAAATTCGAGAGGTAGTCTGAAATTAAACGAAGACTTTTCTATCTTATCAAATACGCCTTTAGAAAATATAGATGAAAAATTAATTTCTTTGACAGATAAAGACACTGTGGATGTTCCCTTTTCTGTTACATTGGATAAAAAGGAGAATCAAGCGATTTTTTCTTTCGAAAAAACTGAGGAAAATTCATATAATATGCAACTACTCCCAGAAGCGATAAAAGATTTTATAGGGAATGTAAACGACACTATTACTTTCAATTTTAGAACAAAAAAAATTGCAGAGTATGGTACAATATTTCTTACTGTACAAAATGTAAAAAAATACCCTATACTAGTTCAGTTGACTAATGAAAAAGGAGAGTTTATCACAGAAAAGATTGCAACAAACGAAGAGACTATTATTTTTGAATATCTAAACCCGGGAAAATATAATATTCGAGTCATTTTTGACGAAAACGGCAATGGTGTATGGGATACAGGAAATTTCTTAAATAATATTCAGGCAGAAAAAGTATCGTACTACCCAGACCTAATTGATGTACGTGCAAACTGGGAATTAAAACAAACCTTTATCCTAGAGTAATCTAAAAGTATCCGCATCCTGAAGAAAAGGTAGCTTTTTTCTTGTATCCAAAATATGTGCCTTTTCTAATTTGGTATATAAAATCATTTCCTTTTCTATAGGATTTTCTTCTATGAGGATTGAATCACCTAACACATCGTAAACTCCAGAATGCCCGTTATATTCATACCCCTTACCATCTAATCCTACTCTATTTACGCCTATACAATAACACATGTTCTCAATAGCTCTGGCTTTCAATAAAACATCCCAGGCCTGTATTCTCGGTTTTGGCCAACTTGCTACATATAACAATACGTCATACTCAGAGGTGTTTCTAGCCCATACGGGAAATCTAAGATCATAGCAGATCTGTGGTTTGATTTTCCATCCTCTATACTCTATAATTACTTCTTCTTGTCCTGCTGCAAATACATTTTGTTCTTTTGCTAACGTAAATAATTGATGCTTGTCATATTGTTGGATTGTACCATTAGGTGTTACAAAAAGAAACCGATTATAATATTTTTCCTTTTCCTCTATAATAATGCTTCCGGCAATAGCGCAATCTTTTTCCTGAGACATTTTAAGAAGCCAATGTACCGTTTCTCCTTCCATTGTTTCAGAAACATCAGCAGCATTCATAGTAAATCCAGTAGTAAACATTTCTGGCAGAATGATAAGGTCGACACTGCAATCTATAGTGTTCATCTTTTGCGCAAAAACTTCTCTGTTTTGTATTGGGTTTTCCCAGGAAAGATGAGACTGGATCAATGCAATACTTAAGATGGTCGTATTCATAAGCTAAAAATAATGAGATATTATAGAAATGCAAAAAAAGTAACAACATTCTATATTGGTAGAATTCTGTTACTTTTAAGAACTCTCAAGAAAATAGTATTATTTGCTGAATTTTAAAATAAAGTATACCCTAGATTTAATGACAGTGAACTATAATCAGAAGACCAATTAGTGAATTTTGCTAATATGTTACGTTTAAATTCATACTGAAGTTTGGCACTATATTTACCCTTAAACTTATATCCAACTCCCAGAGCTATATTACCAAATGTGCTGGCAGATCCAAAATCTAAATCACTGATATCAGCTCTTTCATCTTCAAAATCTAAGCTTGACCTAAATCTAAGATCTGCCATCAACAATCCGACATCTACAAACAGCAAAGATCCTTCTTTCAAAAAGAAATAATGTCGCAACCCTACGGGCAACTCAATAGAAGTATAATCTACAGTTACATTAGTTTCTATGGTTAATAAAGAAGATTGAAAATAGGTAATAAATTTCTCTGCACTATATGATTGATACGTAGGCTCCATAAAAACAGACCATTTATTATTGTTAAAAGGTAGAACATATTCAAGCTCTATACCTAATTTAAAATTAGTTTTACTTCCAAAATCAATATCTCTTAAGTCATTATTCTTATTATCAATAGATAATGATGAAAACTTAACCCCAGGATTAATTGTCAGATTAAAAACATCTTTTTTTGTTTGTTCTTGTGTATTGCTATAGGCAGGATCAATACAGCGATTATATTTTTCAAAATATTTAATGAGACTATTTCTCCTGTAATCTAAGTTTTCTACATAGTTCATGGTAATTTCCTGACATCTTACATTTGTCCATAACTGCTGTCGATATCGATTATTTCTTCCTCTATCATTACTAACTGTCCTATACGATTTATAGATTAGTTGCTTTGGATTTTCTTCTCCCATAGCATAAAAATATCTGTTTAAGTTACCATCTTCATAAGAAAACAATAGTGCATCACCGTTTACCAATACTTTTAAAAATAGCTGTTCTTTTTTAAATTCAGGTTCTATATTCACGCTTAACTTACTGATCGTTTCGCTGGATCTGTCTATATCTACTTTATATCTTTTGAATAATGACTGTCCTGTTATTTCAAATTCTTTTACCTCATGTATAGAAGCAGTTTTGGTTTCCTCTTCTAAAGATAATTTGTAAATAAAATCTACCGGATTATCTTTCCAATCTATATTCTTAATATAACATGCTGTTTTAGCCCCGTTATCTAGAACAAAATACCCTTTTTCAAATTTTATTTGTGAATACCCCAAAAAGATTGGTAAGGTTAAAAAGGTTAGTAGTAATTGTTTTCTCATTTTACTAGATATTAAAATTAATTTAAGTTAATTTTTCCCCACTAATGTAGTGCTTTAGAAATTAAACAGACAAATCCGTAATTAAATATGATTCAGCACTTCAGGGGACCTCTATTAATTGGTTTTTAAAAATATTCTATATCTATTCTGCTATATTTTTACTTTAAAAAATGATCGTTATTTTTTCATTTCAACTCGATTTTGTGTAAGTTATTGTTTTATAGCTACT
>NZ_VTZU01000165.1 GCF_008370685.1 Aquimarina sp. RZ0 | reverse complement strand
TATAATTCTGGACATTTCTTTGACTTACTCTCTGTTTTTAATCCATATGTTACAGAAAGTGTAAAAGTATCTCGCAGCTTTGCAGCTTTACAATATGATAGCAGAGTTGGGGGAGTGATTGATATCATATCAAAAAATAGCATTCCCAGAGATATCGGTATCGGTATTGGTAGCAACCTCACACATGTGGATGTATATACAGAGGTGCCTCTGGGCAGAAAAACAGGCTTGATCCTTTCTGGTAGAAGATCGCATATTGATATCCTTAACACGCCAACCGAAGAAATGTATTCAAAAAGAGTATTTGGTAATCGATTTTCGGGTTTTACAGCAGAAGGGCTATTTGAAACAGATACAGCCATTACTGAAAATAACAATATACAATATCAGGATTATACAACAAAAATAATCACAGATTTAAGTGCTTCCAGTAAACTGACCATAAGTGGATTTTGGCATCAAGATGAATCAGACAATAAGTTTTATCTGGATTTTGATGATTCTATTCTACGCACTGATACTGATAAATTGGAGAACCAAAATATTGGATTAGGTATCAATTGGACAAAAAACTGGGGAGCAAATTTGTCAATAACCGCTTCCGGGTATTATACTGATGTAACACAAGAATATGTAAATTCAAGTTTTAGTAATAATGGTGTAGCCCTTGAACTTGGCACAAAATTAGAGCTGAAAGATCAATTAAGAGATTTTGGAACTTCGATACATCTGGATTGGCAACTGCATAAAAAACATACACTCACCTTAGGATATAATTTTTCTGAAACAACACTACAAAATAATTTTTATTCTTTTATTCCTTTTATCCCAGAAGATGAAAATGACTCCTCCAGTGTTAAAAGTAAGAATATTATACACGCACCTTATCTCGAAGATCTTTTTAAAATATCTAATACCATATCTTTAAGCTTAGGAGGAAAGGCAAATTATTTTTCTGCATACAATCGATTTTATTTTGAACCCAGAATGGGTCTTACATTTCTTATCAATAAGAACATAACTACCAGTGTTTTTGCAGAACGAAAACATCAGGTCATCGATCAAATTTTTAGTGCTCCTCCTCAACTTTTTTTAGTAGATTTCAGGCTATGGAGATTAAGATCACCTGAACGCTTTGATCCTATTCTGAAAAGTGATCAGATTAGCACAAGTTTTTCCTGGAATCAGAAAAACTGGCTTATTGAGTTTGAAGGATATTATAAAAAAAAATATGGTATTGATGATGTATCAAATGCCGTTGGTGACAACAATATTATAGGTTTTGGAAGCTCTGATACTTTTGGTATTGACCTATTGATAAAAAAAAGGATTGGTCGTTACAATACGTGGTTATCATATTCTTATATCGATCAAACATTTCGTTTTGATGATTTTAAAGAAAAACAACCTTTTCCAGGTTCTCTGGATATTACTCATAATATTTCCTGGATTCATTCATATCTTTTAGGAAATTTTGAATTTTCATTAGGATGGAATATCAGAACTGGAAAACCCTACTCTCCTCTGGAAGAAATAACAGATCAAACTTCTAATGCCCCCAATCTTTTGATATTTGGAGATGTTAACAGCAAACGCCTGGATCCATATCATCGGATGGATTTCTCTGCTTCTTATAGGTTTACCCTTGCAAAGGATAGTAAATGGAGAGGAAAAGCCGCACTTTCTATTATTAATGTATATGACAAAAAAAATGTATTGGATAGAAGAGGTACTATTTCTGATCGAGACGGAGAAAAAGTTGAATTTGATGTAACATCATTAGGTTTTACACCAAATATATCTCTTAGGTTTGATTTCTGAGAAAAAGAATAAAAAAAAGTCGAGATGAGTTCATTTTTAAGTATTTGGATAAAACCCTTTGACAGGTAAAATTATTTTTTTTTAATAACTCCTCAGCGATGTATTCTTTGATACTGTTTCTAATTATGCTTTAGCAGGTTTGATAACTTTTTCCCCCTTGAATTACACCTTATAAATTCTATACGCTCATTTGAATTTCAAAAACAAGATGAAATTCAAGGGATTACTCAAAAATTAATCCCATTATTTTTTAGGGTTTTACCTTCTTAAACTGTTTAATGAGTAGTGAATTGTGTGAAAATTATATTCTTGAAACCAACTTTACAGAGCAAAAAAACTATAATTTTTAAAAGAAATATTTAATACCATAAGATTATTGATCAAATTACAGATGATAATTATTTGATATAACTGAAGCTTTATAGGTATGTTCTGTATTGAATTCTCACATATTTGGAGTCAAGACAAAGATTAACTGTACAAATGTCTTTTTTCAAAATAGGTACGTTCTATGAGGATTAATAAAGTTATCGGTATCTTGTTTATAATCATTTTTTGGAATTCTAAAATATGCGCGCAAGAAAAACCCATCGCAGCGTATCAGGATACATCTTTGGACACGGTTTTGAATTCTCTTGAAGATATCTACAAAGTTAAATTCTCGTTTAATACCAAAATAATAAAAGGTAAAAGTATAAAAATTGCAGGGGCATTAGCTCTACAAGAAATCTTGCAGAAAATACAAGCTCAGACGACACTATTTTTTGAAAAAATAAACAACAGATATTACATCATACGAGAAAATACAGAAAACGCAACCCACATATGCGGACAATTAATTAATAGTGAAACAGGTGAGCCATTAAAAGGTGCAAGCATAAAAAAAAGGTCAAATGGATCTATCACAGTTAGTGATGATCAAGGATATTTTTATTTGCCACTCAAAAACAAGGAAGAAGATAGCATCACTATTAGTTTTTTGGGATATTATACTATAGAACAATCTATTAGTGAATTATCCGCTGAGCAATGCAAAAAAATGTATCTAAATCAGCAGAATCAGGAGTTGGAAGAAGTCGTAATTCAGGAATATATAACAAAAGGCTTTTCTAAAGAAAGATCAAGTGGCGCAGTTTTATTTAACCCTAGTAAACTAAGCTTGCTACCTCGTTTGATAGAACCAGATATCCTAAAATCAGTACAGTTTCTCCCTGGAATAGAAAGCACGACAGAAAAGGCCTCTGAGCTTTTTATACGTGGTAGTAATTCTGATCAAAACCTTGTCCTCTGGGATGGAATCAAAGTATATAATTCTGGACATTTCTTTGACTTACTCTCTGTTTTTAATCCATATGTTACAGAAAGTGTAAAAGTATCTCGCAGCTTTGCAGCTTT
>NZ_VTZU01000164.1 GCF_008370685.1 Aquimarina sp. RZ0 | reverse complement strand
AGTTGAAGCTTGGCAAGAATATAGAAATAATCTTAATGCCAAAATAAATTGGCAATTCACAACGGAAAATTGCAGAATCAAACTCAAAAAACTTTATCCGTCAATTAATAATTGACTTGACACTAGTGTTTTTTGTAAACATTTCTATATCTCAAACAAAATCTATTTTTGAAATTTCTCAAAAGATGAGTAAACCGCAAATAGAGAAAAGCGATTTAGTCAATTATGTATCTAAAAACATAAATAATAAAAAACAAATAGCAGAATTTTTTTACTATTGGATGAGTCTAAATATTGAATATGATTATGACCTGCTAAAAAAAATTAGATCTAAAAGGTTATCTAAATTAGAACAAGATCAAAGCTCAAATACTGACTACATATTCAAAGAAAAAAAAGCTGTTTGTATAGGCTACTCAACTTTATTTCAAGAATTTTTATCTGCATTTGATATCGAAAGTGAAATTATAGTTGGATATGCTAAAACTGAGGAAAATCCAACTTTAGAACTTGAAGTAGATACCGATTTTCTTCACGCTTGGAATGCTTTAAAAATAAATAACAATTGGATTCTTGTTGATGTAACTTGGGCAAAGCAATTTGAAGGAGCTATAACTGACTTTTATTTCGATATTGATCCTGAAAGAAATATTTTAACTCATTACCCCAATGATAGTAAATGGCAATTGTTAAAAAATCCTATTTCAATTTCCGATTTCAACAAACTTCCTTACATTCATTCATTTTATTTTCAAACAGGATTTCCTAAAACACCAATTATAACAAGTGATTCTAAATATTATTATTTTGAATTTAAAAACAATCCTAATAAAAATTGGCTTGTAAAATTGACCTATAGCTTAGACAATCTTAACTATAAATCAGTATTCCCGGAATATATAAAAAACAAAGACGGTTTTACTTATAAATTTAGTAAAGAAAGAGTTCCTAACAATTCAATTATTAGAATGGACTTGACAGATTTTAATGAAGAAAAGCAAATGATGATACCATATGAAAAAGTTGCTTTTTTTAACCTTTAATAAAAACTGGTGGTAACAAAACCTATGCGATAATGCGGTATTTAGGTTTAATCGAAAGGCTATTGCTTATTTAGTTTGTCGCCAAAGTATTAAATTTAGTATTTTAGAAAAGATAAAAACAAAACATAAACTTTGGCTAAGTGCTAGTTCGAAAACCAGTGATTTTCTGCTTCCACACTACGCATAGCTAAACGTTCTAAACCATTTGAAAAAAACATTCATCATATCATTACTCTTGATTCTGAATTTTATCAGTTCCTGTAAACGCGACCAAAATAAAGTTCAAAAGGTTCCTGAAAAAGAAATTAAAGCTGAGCCTAAAGAAGAAAATTATGTAATAAAGTCGTATCGAAATCAGGAAGTGGTTGACACAATTCTTGAAAAAAACAACCCTAAAAACCTTGATTTATTGAGGCACCAATTATTTAGAGATACTACAAGAAATTCTGAATTTTATGCGAAATATTTTAATAGAAGACAGATTAAGTTTGAAAATGATGCCATATCATATTACATAAACGAGATTTCGAAAAAACATAAGCTAAAGAAAATAAAACTAGGAGATTTCCCCAAACAATGGATAAGTTTAAAAAAAATAAATAATGAATTTGTTATCTATGATCCCTGCGATGGTAATACTACATATTATGAAATAAGAGATAATTCTGTAATTTTTCACTATCAACTTGAACCTGATGCTGATGCTATTGATAACCTGATAATGTTAAATAAAAATGGACTGGAATTAGAATTGTGGACTATCTCACAGAAAACTAGATCTGAAAAGTCAAAGCTTACAATCACACCTACTGAATTTACAAATGTTTATTTATTGACTTATACATTTGACGATGTGATTAACAAACAATTTGTGACACCAAAAAATAAAATAGCAGAATTTGATTTAATCGTAAATCATTGCCCAATTTCAAAAGTTAGCGAATACCGAGGCTTTGATAAATAGGCCATATTGAACAAAACGGTTTAGAACAACACCTATGCGATAATGCGGTTTTTGGTTTAATCGAAAAGGTATTTCTTATTTGGTTTGTCGCCAAAGATTTAAATTTAGTATTTTAGAAAATATAAAAACGAAACATAAACTTTGGCTAAGAGCTGGATCGAAAGTTAATGATTTTCTGTTTCCGCACTACGCATAGCTAAACGTTGTAGTGCATTTGAGAAATATGAGTTTTTGGAATAAGATTTTAGGAAAAAAGAGAAATAATCGAATTAAAGAATCATCGGATTTTAACTCTGATGTTAAAAAGGCGATTGACATTATTGGTAGCGCAAAATCTCTTGAAAATGACGAACTTCTGACTTTACTCACTCGAAATGGAATTGAAGAAAATAACGCAATTGAAATCATTACTTTTCTGCCAATAGCATTTGTCCGTAAATGGTTAGCTGATCTAGATTGGCCAAAAACATATTTAGAACACTATTCTGATTCTAAAAGGCTATCTAAACGATTTTCTGATAATCATCAATATTTGACAATGGAAGAAATAGTTGATCATTATTGGAATGATAACCCGAATAATGACGTAATAGTTAATATTGCGGGTAGAAGTGCCGAATTTAATGCGATTAATCAACTTCTAAATGATGGAGGAAAAATGACTGATATTAGAATGACAGAAACGGTAATTATTAGAGAATAACAGTATGGAAATAAAATATTGCTGGAGATGCAAAATGGATGTTCCAATGCTTGATAAGAAAGAACACGCAATTGCATCAAAACTTTATGCAAAAGGATTTAAAGTTTTAAAAAAGGACAGACAAGAGCGTTTTAAAGAGCTATTGAACTATTATAATGATTTAACTGGATTTGGAGAAACTGAACCTAATGCAATTGTACATCACGCAATCGAAATGTATGGTCCAGATTGCGAAAATTGTGGAAAACCGTACAGAACTCCTAAAGCTAAATTATGTGCAGCTTGTGGAAATAAAAGAATATTAACCGAATAAAAACGCACTACAACAATTTGTATAATGCATATGCTTCCTTCGGAAAGCAAACGCACCATACAAGAGACGTTAGTGTGCCACGAAGCTGTGGTGATCCAGTGGGTGAGAATCCCATCAGAGTAATTGACTGTTCACTCTGAAGAAAAGCATACAGTTAACCTCGTGAGGGATTTGCTGAAGCTATGTTCTTTCAAATAAT
>NZ_VTZU01000163.1 GCF_008370685.1 Aquimarina sp. RZ0 | reverse complement strand
GAAAAAGCGTTTACAAATCACTCTCGAAATACATTAAAAAAAGACCTTTTTTACCTTGTGAATGAAGGTTTAATACTAAAAACAGGAGAATTAAAGGGAACTAGGTATCATTACACCGAATAAATCCACACAACACAAAATCCAGTTTTTTGCAGAAAAAGCAAAAACCCTCTGTATTTTGTGTTGTTCCGCTCACCACCGCATCACCCAAGCAATCTTTACATAATAGAAGTTATAAGTTCGCTTCGCACAATTTTTAGTATTGTTATTTTGAAGGATAAAAAATCGTCGTTATAACTGCTACTATGTAAAATTGCCGCACAGCCTTTGCCCTTTTTGCCAACGCTACTGCCAGCGCACTACGAAACATAATTATTTTGCTCAATCGGCGCAAAAGCCTAGCATTTTTTAAAGCTGAAGATCTCCACACTAAAAGCCATTGCGCCAATCTTCATCTTTAAAAAACGATTTTCTTCTCAAACTGAATAAACGTTTTAAAAGATAATGGAATGCACGGGCAAATGCGGATGGGCTTCCGTTATCTTTTAAAATGAAACAACCGCAGGGCGTTAGTCTTCACAAAATTGCTCAAAATGCCACCAAACTTGTCCAAATCAAGTCTACGACACTATTATACTGCTATAATATTGTAATATCTTCCGCAAAAATCATTTGTTAGAAGTCAGATTTTGAGGGCAATGGCAGTTTGGGGCGAAGCTATGGGAGTATTTTACATAACACAATTTATAACTACAAGTTGAATCCACTTAAAAATCAAATCCCTTGAAACTTGTATTATAAAGCTCCTGTGTTATGTAACATACCGAGGAAAAGGGAGCAGCAGCAAGACAGAGGTTTTTGAGGTACGAAAATACTGGGTTGCTGCTGCGAGGGCTTTAGTAGCACAATTTTACTATCTTTACCAAAGCCTAAAGGCAATACGTTCTTTTATAAAATTTTGAAGAAAAAGGTACTAGGAAAATGATCAAGCACTTCAAAAAAAGTTGTTAGATTACTTTTCTTTTGGCATGCCAATGCCTAATAGAAACCTAAAAGGAGATTATAGATACGCATATCAAGGACAAGAAGTAGATCCCGAAACTGGAAAAGAAGCGTTTCAGCTTAGATTATGGGATAGTCGTATTGGTAGGTGGTTGACGACGGATCCGTATGGACAGTATAATTCTCCTTACCTTGGGATGGGTAATAATCCAATATCTATGATAGACCCTGATGGTGGTTATTCAGGTTGGTGGGGAGCATTTGGAGGATGGATTGCAGGTGGTTTTAAAGGTTCTATAGAATCTAATGGTAATGCTGCAACGGATTCACATAAATTTTATATTGACAAAACTGGTGATGGAAGTAATGGAATAATAATAGATTTTGGAAATATCAAAGGTGACTTATTAGCTTCTGGGAAATACTGGAGACCTGATGGTCAAGGTAAATTAATGCATACTTGGAGTTTTAGTCAAAGAATTCCTAATTCCTTCGGTAACATTCAGAACAAGTTAAATAATTCATCTGGAGTAGATGCTTTTATAGGAAAAGCTATATACAACACTTTAGATGACACATACGTATTTGCAACAAGTTTTGATTTATTAAGCCCTCATAATGATCCTCAGCGATTAAATGGAGATATTGTAATTAGAGGAAGTGAAGAAGGAATTCAATCAGGTTTAAATGGAATGATGACATTAGCCACTTTTGGAAGAATAAAGAAACCAACTAGGAATATGGGGCAATTTAATGCTCAAAATAAAGGTTTATTTACCCGAATCATTAAATCTTCTAAAATTAAAGGTATCATTTTGAAGAATATGAATAAATTTCATAAATATTGGGGACAAGGAATGAAAGGAATAATGGGGACTGTAAAACCTGTAATTAAAACTGTAGAAGGTTGGGTTAATGAAGATGAAAAGTAAATGGATATTATCGGAATAATAATTGTTCATTATATTTTTTCTTTTTTAGGGGCGAGTTTACGATTTGTAATCTTAAACTTTATAAACTTATTAACCAAAAAGAAATTATTAAGTTTTAAGTTTATTTGGGAAGAAAATAAAACTCATTATGGAAATATTGAGAATGAAATTTTAAATACACTCATTGGTTTTATTCTATTTATAGTTATTGCAACAATAATTATTCAAAATAATTGGTAAATGTTATAAAACCAACATGATTGGTTCTGGATGGTTTATTGCAATTACATCCACAATTTGGATATTTTTACAACACTTTAAACAAAAATATCCAATAGTATAAAATACTCTCAATAAAATATAAAGTATAGAAATAGATGCATATGTTAGCATTAATATAAAAAATTGAATGGAAAAAAATTTTCTAGAAGTAATGTCTCAACGGACTGACGAAGAATTAATAAAAATATTGACTGTAGATAGAGAAAAGTATAATTTGATAGCAATCGAAGCAGCTGAACTTGAAGTAAAAAAACGAAATATAGACACAAGCAAGTTTGCTAAGATAAAAGAAAAGGCAATCATTGAAAAAGAGAAAAAGGAAAAAGTTGACTCTAATATAGTGAGCTCTTTTACTCGATTTTTAAATTTTATGATTGACTTTATTGTTTGGCTAATTTTAGCATCTATCGCAAGTTTTGTAGTCGGGATTTTTGTTGATCTAACCGATCCGGGATTTACTACAATTCTTAGATACATCCTGATATTTGGGACTTTTATAACATATTACGCAATTATGGAAATTAAATATCAAAAAACAATTGGTAAATTCATTACCAAAACTAAGGTTGTGAAAATTAATGGAGAAAAACCTGAAAACTCCGATATTATCGCACGTACTTTTTACAGATTAATCCCATTTGATAGAATTTCCTTTTTGTTTGTAAAAAACGGAATCCACGATTATTTATCGAAAACAAATGTGGTGAAAGATATTTCCCCTGATGGTCCTAGTATGCGCTAGTGCTGGTTTGTAACTAGTACCGTATCAGATTAGTAGACAAGAGTAGGAAATAGTAAAACAGTCCCAAGCTGGCGCAAGCAAAATTAAGTAACGGCTAGCGCGATGGCTCTGGCTCGTGCCGTTAAAGATTGGCAGATAAGAGTAAGAAATAGTAAAACAGTCACGTTTGTATATCAAATGAGAGTGTAAATATAACCTTGTCTGAATACTAAATTTTTAATTTACACATTATTCAGATAAGATGACAAATACAGAACAACAAGAACTAGAGAAGAAAGCTCTTGAACAATTTATGAGCGGCAAGAG
>NZ_VTZU01000162.1 GCF_008370685.1 Aquimarina sp. RZ0 | reverse complement strand
CAAGTTTGTGTGACGTTCAATCGGCACTTTGCCTAACACTTCAAAAGTGGAAGATCACCACCGCATTTGCCTTTCAATCTTCCACTTTTGAAGCGTTTTTTCCGTATGAGTGAGAACGATTGATCTTAAAGCTGAAGTGCGCAACTGCCGTTGCTGCTGACCTTCAGCTTTAAGATTAATCATAGCCATCTGGCGATTGAAGATAACTGCGTGTACGCATAACTGGCGTAGCCATAGCGAAGAGGAGTAGCCGACACAAAAAAAGGAGTGTAACGGTTTTGTGTGCCACTGGATTTTTATTTTATCAATTGAAAAAACAATAAACTATTCAAAATATAAATCCTGTAGGCTGCGACCAGCGGCGTAGCCCATGAAGTAGCGATTATGCTTAAATAACTCATAGCGATAGCGTACCATATTGTTTTTAAGCAAAAAAGTAGCTACGGGTGAAAGAGGAACAGAGCAAGGCTATTTGTTTGTAGTGGAGACTGACGACCGAAGGTGAGGAAGTTGGAGCGGTATGGAACAAGTGCTTTTTCTGCACTTGTGGAATAACAAAAAATAGCTTGTGGCGTGACGAAGGAACACCTTATAACAGCTTATTACAAAAGCCCTTTTCGGGCTGATGTGATAATAGTAAATCGGAGGCGATAGCCGACTCACTTGGCTATTTCTTGTAGCCTATCTTATTTCTATTTTTTGCTTTTTGAGTATCTAATTTTTGATTGAGTTCATCTAAATAGTCAAAGACTAATTCTATATTCTTACTATGATTGGTCAGTTTCTTTTTAATTTCTTCAATATCAAGTTGTAGGTTTAAGTTTTCTGTAAGCATTTGACGTAATTTGGTAAAAACCCTAATGATTTTAATATTCACCTCGATTGCTTTTTTACTATTTAAAACACAAGATAACATTGTTACTCCTTGTTCGGTAAAACAAAAAGGAGCGTATCTTAATCCTCGTTGATCTGATTTGGAGGTCGCAAATTGCGTCCTCCAATTTTGGAACTCTTCTTTGGTCATTTCAAACATAAAATCTTCTGGAAAACGTTCTTTATTCCTTCTTACGGCTTCTTTTAAACGTTTTGTTTCTACTCCATAAAGTTCTGCTAAATCTCTATCTAACATTACTTTTTGATCTCTGATTAAGTAAATTTTATTGGTGATTATTTCGTCTGGTATGCTAATTTCTTTACTCATTAGTTTTGTTTTCAGGTTATAAAAATAGATATATTGGAGATCATAATTTGTGATCTCCAATATAATTATGTTTCTACATTAATTTTGATGCTGCTTTGATCAGTTTTGCTATTCCTTCGAGTTCTTCGGCAGGATAACTAGCCAATAGTATTTTGGATATCCAGAACATACTGTCTTTCATATCTCTTTCAGTTTTTAAGGTATCATCTAACTGACTTAGCAAATTCAGGTTTTCTATCAAAGTATGCTGCATAAAAGATAGTTCTCCATAATCTTGTATTGGTACTCTGATATAGGTTTCTTTGGTTGTTGGGTCTGTATGTATTGTATTTACATACTTAGAAGTAAATTCTTGTGATTTCATAATTATGACTTTAAAGGATTAAAAATTACCCGCCTTAGTTCTCCTTCTGTGCATAATGTACAGCGTAAGAGTTTCCTTAACTTACGAACATAGCGGGATTTGATTGTAAAAATACACTTTGTCTGATTTATATATGCTTCAAGGAGTAAATATGTATTTCTTTTTATGGGCTTCTATTTTGTGTTTTCATAATGTTGTTGTTTTATCCAATAGGATGGTATTTATTAATGTCGGTCTGTAAATCTTCTAAGTCATTGATTAGGTAGGCTTCTGTAGAGCTTACAAAACGGTGTCCTGCCATATATTGGGTTTCCCTAAGATTGTAGTTTTTGAGCCAATAGGTAATAACCGAAGTTCTTATTTGTTTAAGGTTTTCTATTTTTCTGCTTTGCTTACGTAATTGTTGCATTAGTTTTTGAAGGACATTACCTAGTTGTAAGCTATTGCCTGTACTGACGAAAAATAGATCGGTTTCCTTTTTAGTTTCAGATAATATGGCTTGCCTAGTTTGCAAGGTATATTCCATAATATCTAGTATTTGGTGGGATTCTAATTTTAAAGTTCTTTCGTTGCTTCTTCTAGTAGCAGCGATATAGATGTTGCCTTCTCTTAATTTTACATCTTGAATGGTCAGTTTTTTGAGTTCTGTAGTGGTTAAACCTTGATATACCAATAAACTCACTATGATTTCATTACGCTTTTCGGATGGGCTTTGACTTGATAACTCTTTGTAATCGTAATATAATTTTTCGAGTTCTTGCTTGCTAAGGATATGATATAAGTTTCTACGTTTGATGCCTTTGATATCAATATTTGTGGTTGGATTATCATTTCGTAAGCTACGTTTCACTACCCATTTGTAATAATGGTTTAAGCTGTTGATATAGGATTGTATGGCACGACTACCTACATTTTTGTTTCGTAGATGTTGGATATATCCCAATAATTCCCTGTAAGTAGCTTGTTCAGATTCTATTTGCTGTGCATCTGTCCAAACGATAAAGGCAAGTAGATTTTTTTGGTAAGTAGCTGTGGTTTGAGAACTAAAACCTTTGGAGAATAAGTAATTTTTAAAATCCATAATCTTTTCGTTTTGTTTGTCATATATCATCGCTTGGCATTGCCAAGTGAGTGTATATTTGAGTGCTTTCTAAACTGGTGTGCCCTAAAAACCTGCTTATATTTTCTAATGGCATTCCATTTTGAAGTAGATGTGTGGCAATACTGTGACGTAATACGTGTAATCGTACATTTTTCTCTTGTAATACAATATTATCAGTCCTTTGTTGTAATATCTTTAATCGTATGGCAATGGATTGTGCAGTAAGTTGTTTGCCACGTTCACCTATAAAAAAAGCACTTTCTGTTTTGTCTTTTATCAATATTGATCTGCCATCGTATACATATTCTTGTAAATAGTTTAGGTTGGCTTTGTTGATGGGTACAAACCGTTCTTTATTAGCTTTTCCTTTTCTGACGTGGAGTATCTGCCGATCAAAATTAATATCCTCTACTTGTAAATGATACCCTTCATTTCTGCGTAATCCACAACCGTAAAATATGGTTAGTATGGCACAGTCACGTAAGGCAATCGCTTCAAAAAAGTATTCAGGTTTGGTGTGTTTTATATTTCTGGGATAATGTCTTGTAGCTTTGTAGAGTTGTTGGATTTCTTGTATAGTTAAGGTTTCGATTGTTCCTGTGTCGTCTTGCTCCCAATCAATGGATAATTTAGGTAAGGTT
>NZ_VTZU01000161.1 GCF_008370685.1 Aquimarina sp. RZ0 | reverse complement strand
CGATAAGGTAATTACTTGATCTCTCGTAGTGGCACAAATCGAACCGATATAAATGGCACAGTTTGAACCGAAATGACTGGCACTATAACTCCGAAATCATTGGCACAAATCGAACCGAATTAACCACCTTGCATAAAGAAAAAATAATTCAATGAATTTATACGAATTTTTTAATCACAAATCGTATAAGATTATGAAAACCTATTTCAATACAAAATCTATTATATCAGTAAAATCAATAATTTTATTTGGTTGAGGTACAAATAGGGTACAATGTTATACGTAAAAGGTATTAATTCATATTTTATTGCGACGACTTCTTATTCGGGAAGTAGTAATAATACTTTGAAATATATCGTCTATTATGTTAAACAATTAAAATTTCTTACATCTGTTCTGTTTCGAGTTCTTTAATTAATTTTTTAATAGGAGCAGGGTCGATAATATTTCCTCCTAATTCAATTGCCTGTTTATAATAGGGTAAGATTATTTTTGGGAAACTATTCTTTTTATGTTCATTTTGTTGAGCTTCCATTTTTTCATAACGAACATTACCAAATTTAACTAATAACATTGTGCCTCTTAGTTTTTCATTCGGATTATTTCTTTCAGCAATTTTATCAATAAGATTAAAGAACTCGGAATTATTTTTTCTTATATCGTCCTTATCTTCGTACCTTCTTAATAATTCACCAATTTCAATAGTCTCCAAATTTGGAAAATACATTGTAATATTTTTACCTGTCCACATATCATATTGCTCATCATAGAATATTCCTGAATCGTGCCATTTTCCATAAAATTGGACAGAGTTTTTGATAATAAACCCCTTTAGACCTCTTTCTGAACCTTTAATTGTTACTTCTACGGGATTGGGAAATAAACCATTAACAATTTTGTCATTTTGATAGGAATTAAAACTATCTAGAAACAAATTTTTAAAAAAATCAAAGAAAGCAATAATCTTTTCAATTTTGGGAGTAATAAATGTTTCAAAATTGAGAGAGTTTTGTACCCAGTTGTTAATGATAATAGGTTCACTGTCATGTAAAAAATACTCTTCATCTGTTAAAGAATATGCCGAATGAAAAAAAGTATTTCTAATTTCTTTGAAATGATTCTCTTTGAAAAAGGAAATGATGTGTTCTTTATTGCAATCTTCTAAAAGTTCTGAAATTTGATCAATTTTCTCACCTGTACCCAGTAATCTATCGAGTTTTTTAGTTTTATAGTATAAATAAGAAGAGCCCTTATAACCTAAACGTATTTTGCATAGACTTCCTAGAATATTATAAAAATCACTATTTTCGAAAAATGTGGAATAAAGTAAAATCCCCATTCTTATTTTTTTTTACCTTGATATTGATAATAGAGTTCTTTATAAAACTCTATAGCATCGAACCATTCATAAAGATTTGACATTTGTTCTTTTGATCCCATTCCTCTATAATTAATGAGGGTCAACACAACATCAAATTCACTGCTTTTTTTTGATTCGGAAAAAAGCTCAGTTAAATCGGTAAGTTCGTTTTTCATTTTCATTTTTTTTAATTAAGGAAAATTCACGATAGAATAAATTATATTAAATTAATTCCATAGAAATAGAATATTCAGTTTCATTAAGGTTAAATCTAAGAATATCTGATGTATGTTCTAGTATTTTAAGATCACCATAATCAAATTCCTTATGATGATTAGGACATAATAGAATGATGTTATTGGGGAGTTCATTTCCTCCTAGATGCTTTGGTTCAATGTGGGCAGCTTCAATGTAATAAGAACCATCCTTCTTTTTTATTCTGGTCGAACATATCTGACATTTATAATCTCTGAGCTTTTTTATTTTGGCAATTGTTACATTATCTCTTTTATAGGATTTACTACTTATTGTAATAAGTTCAGGATCGGTAGGTTTAAGAGTTTTTAGTTCTTGAACTATTTGGTCTTTGGTTTTGTTTTCTTTCTCTAAAATTTTGATTATTTCTTCTTGTTCATGTTCGTCTGGGTTATCGGAATAAATTTTAAGATACTCCGAGTAAATTTTACGCATAGAGTGCATTGTTACATCCTGGTAATCTTCATAATATTCAATATGTAGGTTTAAAGCTCTTAAAGCATTTGACAATCCTTTGAAGCCATAGTCCCTATAGATATTCTTAAAAAAATATTCCATAGAATATGCATTATTAGTCCTAGTGAACTTTTTACCCTCCAATAAACATTTAATATTTTTAATGAAATCAGCAGCAATACTTGGGTTCATTCTACCATTTCCGACAAAGGTGTCTATTCCTTCTTTTCGGGTTAACTTGCCTTCATAGATTTTTATGGCAATATCATAAGTAATATGTACTAATTCTTTGGTAGCTTTCATCTTTAGAAAAATTGTTTATTAGTGCTGATGTTAAAACATGAAAGTTTCCATTAAAAAAGAATTTATGAGAAATATTTTTAGGGAAATTACACCTTTTTAAAACTAAATGAAAGTTTCAAAAAAAACATACATTCTTATTGTGATAATAGCATTGCTTTATATTTCCAGAGGTTATGTCTATAGAGTTTTTGTGAAATATGAACCCATAGAAGAAAGGAAAGAGTATTCTGTTCGTAATTCAGAACTTATTAGTTATATCGAAAACTCTACCATAAATAGTGACTTATCGGGAATAGTATCAATAATAGATAAATCGAATGAGCTTACGAATGAAAAATTGAAATTTACCTCATCCAAATGTGATGTAGACCCGAATAAATTAGTTAATTCATCAAAAACGCATTGTGTTGGTTATGCTTACTTTTTTACATCTACTTTTAACTACCTGCTGAAAAAGTCAAGATTATCTAATGAATGGAAAGCTAGAGCCTATGCAGGAAAACTATATTTTTTAGGAATAGACGTACATAAATACTTTGATTCACCTTTCTTTAAAGACCACGATTTCGTTATTGTGGAAAACTCTACTACAGGTGAAAGGATTTATATTGATCCAACAATCTCTGATTATTTGGGTATTGATAGAGTATCAAGTCGATAAAACTAGCCTAGTAAGCCCGATAATACTCCGAAGTAAAGAAATATCTGATAACATAGAATTATAAAAATGCTGAGAATAAAGAAAATAGTTTTATAGGTCTGAGTTTTAAACTTGACTATAGCAAATACAGCACTTCCAATAAACTGAACTACTGTAATATTAATAATCATTTTTGATATCGAAAGGTAGGCAGGGTTATCTGTAGAGATACCGAGAGTGTAAATATAACCTTGTCTGAATACTAAATTTTTAATTTACACATTATTCAGATAAGATGACAAATACAGAACAACAAGAACTAGAGAAGAAAGCTCTTGAACAATTTATGAGCGGCAAGA
>NZ_VTZU01000160.1 GCF_008370685.1 Aquimarina sp. RZ0 | reverse complement strand
TGAAATGTTATAAGCTATTGGATATAGAAAAGTATGCTCGCTTGAAAACAATTTCTAAAGCGCAATGAAGAACTCTATCGGTAAGCCGTATGAGGGAAAACTTCACGTACGGTTTGATGAAGGGGGCACTGATAGTTCTAAAATATTAATATCTTTAACCAGATAATAATAAGGCAGAGCTATCAGGCTCTACTCTACGCTACAATTATCAGATAATGAAAAAAGAACATCAGAAAATAATTGACCATATCTCTACTTATCTGAATGAAAATCCTGAACAAAGGTTTGGTCAAGCAATTTTCAATCTTAAAATCAACGAATTCATAGAAGAAGAAAACTTGATTAACCCTAAATATCAACTAAGAGATATTCACAATGACTCAGATGAAAAAATACTTGAGCGGATTGAATCTCAACTAAAGTGGTTTAACAAACAAAAAGAAAGTTTATAGTTTTATGAAACTGTCTTGTAAAAAATGTTCCAAAAGGGAATTCGAAGTTCCAAATTTCACATCTGAAGAGAAAAATATTCTATCTGAATTAAAAGCCAATAATAAACTTGGAAAGTTAATTCAAAAAATAGAATCACTATATGACATAGAAAGTATTGATGCTAAATTCTCCTTTATGCACATTAATAAAAAGTACGGAAAGTGTAATCGCTGTAATGTTGATTATCTTGAAGGGGAATATGTTGAATGCCCTAAGTGTAAGGCATTAAATTTCAACTGGAAAACCGAGAAATAAAAAGTAGCTAACATCATATATGAAATCAGAGCAAAGTTTAGTTCCGATAGAAAGGTCATTTCCTTTTTGCGATGGCGCTAGATTTTTATAAATTAAACAAGAAATAAAAATGCGCAGATAGATCGATTAGTTCTGGCTTAATTGCCTTGCTCCGATTCATATATTTGGCGTTAGCAAACATTAATACGATTTGTGATTAAAAAATTCGTATAAATTCATTGAATTATTTTTTCTTTATGCAAGGCAAAAAAATCAAGCATAGCTATAGCTACGGTTTATTTTTTAAACGAAGTAGAAAGGAAAAAGAAACGATGAATATTCGAAATTTTTAGTTATAAATCGTATAAAACCATAAGTAATTAAGATAAAACGTAAAATGAAATATTATTTTGTTAGTATTATTGTTTGCTTTAATGTTTTTTGGATACAAGCTCAAATTATTGATTGTCCTAAACCTGTTGTTGTAGGAAATCCGATGGAAAGTAATTATCAAGTTATTTATCCATTAGGGTGGTCTGAGAAAGGTGATTTCTCATATATACATCAAGATATAAATACTGTAGCTGGAGGAGGCGGTTTTCAATATAATTTCATAGTTCAAAATATGAAAACTGATAAAATTTTATTTGAAAAAAGCATATATTATACCCCTGAAGATGGATATGTTTGGAAACCGTATTCTACAAATATTGATTCGCTTGCCTATAAAAAAGGAGCTTATTTTGATTATGCTTTCTTTAAAACTATTACTTGAAAAAAAAATAGACCTCAAGTACTTGATGTGCTTACTGAGTATAAAATTAAACCAACCAATTTATCTTTAAATAATATTTCAAAACTTCAAGAAGAAGGAATTACTGTTGATGAAAAAAGCAATATTATCAACTCTAAGAATGGTACCGTGACAACAGATTATAAAATAACACTCTATTCAAAAAATATTAAAGAAAAAATAGTTTACCATTGGCACTGTCAAGAGGAGAAGTGTTCAAAAAATAGCCTCCTCTCATATAGACGATTTATGATTAAAGGATATTTTAAAAGTCCATTTGAAAATCGAGTAGCAATTATTGTTTTTAATGAAAATAATGGATACGGAGAGATTGATGAATTCCCTTTTGCTGTTGGCGCTAATTTAGAAAAAAATAAAGCGGACTAACATTTGCTAAGCTGTATAAAAAACATAGGGCGTTTGTGCTAAAACGAAAGGTCTGTGCATATTAACAAACTCCGCTAAATATAAAATTTGGCATTTATAACACAAAAAATAAAAGCAAAATATTTATATTTGGCTTAGTACCAATCCGAAACGTATCGCTTATCACCTGCCCTACGTTTCTTATACGTAACGTTACAAAACATTTGATGAAGAACCTGTGCTTAATAATATTTTCAGTGGTAATAATCTTATCCTGTGACGACAAAACCGAAAAATCTGGAACAATAATTTCTGGAAAAATAAATCAGACAGAGTCACCAACTGTTTATCTAAATGAAATTAATCATTTTGACAATCTGAATGAGAATTATACAATTGATTCAACTTCTATTTCAAAAAATGGAGAATTCAAATTCAAAAAACATAACCTAAATTCAAAATTGGTTTCAATTGCAACTAAAAAATTTAAACCATTTACATACCAAATATATAGTTCGGCACCACAAACATATTTTTTCGGGAATTGCGAAAAATTTTTCACCTCAATACCTACTTTCTATATTACAAATGAGAAGTCGATTAATATAAATTGGATTGAAACACAAAGTATAGATTCTATAAACAGTCCGAACAATACTGGTATTCAACAAATAAAACTGCGAGAATTTTATTTAAATTCAAATAAGCTAGATGCAAGTAAATTGGATTATGATAATAAATTAGATTATAAAACAAATTGGGAGCAAATGCTGATTGAGAAAGAGTTTGATTTAAAAATTGTGGATTTGGACAATATTAAAAACGAAAACAGTTTTGATAATTATTTATATTCAGAAATTTATCTAGGACATTTGAATACGTTTTTGAATTGGTTTGAGCAAAACTTTCCTGAAAAAGTGGAAAATTCAATCAAAAATCCTAAATCGGATAATTTTTACTCGGACTTTTTTAAGGAATATGATAAACACAAATGGAATTCTAAAAGTCTCGAATATTACAAGTTCACGGAACGTTATGTAAATTACATTATGAATATTGAATCTAAATCCTTTGAAAATTATTATCAGCCAACGGGAAACAAAAGAAAACTAGCGGAAAAAGTGTTAAGCGGAAATAATAGAGAGTTATATCTAAAATTAATTGACCAGCGAATAAAAAACGTTTTGTAACACCGTATAAAAATAATAGGGCAATTAGTTGCTTAATTCAATGGCTTGGGCATTTTTGCGAAGTCGCCAAATTTTTAAATTTGGCTTATTGAGAAAAAAAGATAATAAGAAAAATTTAAAAATTCGGCTTGTGTTTAACCGAATGGTTCGTGCGTTTTTTCCGCCCTACTATTCTTATACAAATCCGTTGACAAACATTAAAAAACAGAAAATGAGAAAATATATTATCATCTTTATTTTAATAAACCTCTTACTATCATGTAATGAGGATGAAAACACTTCAGTAATAGAAGTTACAACTGAAGATTTTAA
>NZ_VTZU01000159.1 GCF_008370685.1 Aquimarina sp. RZ0 | reverse complement strand
TTATATATTAGATTTGAAGATCGAGTGGCACTTGATTTAGCGACCAAGCCCCAGGAGGGCTCTGGGAGCTAGCTCCCAGAGCCCTCCTGGGGCTTAACCCTGAGACAGGGTTATAATTACACTTCCTTAAAATAACAATAAATGGGTGTACCACAAATTTCTTTTTATGCGGCTTTTTGGCATAAATTTTTAATTCTGTTTTCTTTTCTACTTTTATAAACTACCTTAAGTTGCGCCATTTGTTGAATCCCTTTGATAGCCCTTCGTTGTCCAGATACCTTGAGCCCATGTTGTAGTACATCCGGGCGATTCTATGGCCCCAGAACCAATGAGTAATCCCTTTCAAGATACTGATGATACTGCATTCTCTTTTCATTTGTTTTGGGATGCTTTGGGAGTTTTTCGATTTCTTTAATAACATACGCTATTCCTTTGGTAAGCATCATTTCTGATACTGTATCGACTCACTTATATCTTTTTTGATCAGTTTTAAAAGATAGCTTGACAAAATCACATAAATGTTCTTTGGTATGGTGAAAATCTACAATCTGTATGCTCTCTGGATAGTTTTGATCTACCCAGTTCCATATCCATTTAGCCCCATCTGTTATAAAGACTAGAGAGTTTAGGTTTTCTAAATGATAGTCTACCTTTTTAAGAAAACTTTTATGATCACCAAGAAAGATGGATAATGTAATCAGAATTTATCAATAAGCTGCGACTTTGACAAGTCTGTATAAGATTTTCAGCTTGATGTATCCTGCCTAATTTATTTTCTTTCCAACTCTCTCCCCTTGTTAGATACATCGCTCCATCTACACTAACATAATGAAGAACATTCGTTTTTTTTGCTTCGTATTCTTTGTAGAGGTGGTCTTCGATCATTTGATTATCTTCATCCTCAATCCATAGACCATACTGATGACAAATCCGTTCTATCTGTTTAGCATTAACTTGACAAGCTGTTAAAGTATGAAGTACTTGAGAGGCTTTAGAAAACACCAAATATAGCTCCATATAACGCATAGTTCTTGTGTCAGATTACTGATATTCATTGAACTAGGGTTTATGGGTAACACATGGGACTTACTGATTTCTATTTGTCTGAATTGGGGGTGGAGCTTTTTTTGAGTTCTTACCTTTAGGAACTTTCCTTACAGATAGCTGTAACATATCTTGCTTAACCTTCTTCATCATAGCTGCATAGGTAGGTTCATATTGATAACCATTTTCCATACGATTTGGGTTAGATTCTCATGCTTCTATATGTTTGGCAAGTATTGCGGTCGCTTTTTCTTTAAAATCCATTGTTTCTCAAGAAATTACAAGATTATTAAAAAAAAAGGAAATTTTTCGTACACCCTTTTTATTAAATTAAGAGAAGGTTTACTAGAAAGTTTTCAATACGCTTTGTTCTATAGGGGTTTTAACAGTTATTACAGACCAGATTAAAAAAAAGATAAGTAGTTTTAAGGAAAATTAGAGTGACAATAATAAATTTGTTTAAAATCTATTTATTTTGAAAACCAGAATTTTACTCCTTCTGTTATCTCTCTTCTCTCTTTTTTCCTATTCACAGCTAGAAAATAAGGCTAGAGATGCACGTACTCTAAAGATAGAGGAAACTAAGCTACAAATAGAAAAGGCAGATTCAGATTCTTTACGGTTACCACTTAGATTAAAACTGGCAGGTCAATTAGCTTATTTTGATGGTAATATTGCCAAAGAAATCTTTCTAGATGTTCATAAAACTATTAAGGATAAAGAGTATAAAAGTTACCATTATCAAAAGCTGGAAGCAGAATTATTGTATAGTCTATCAAGCGTATCCTTAAATTTACAAGATACCGCAACAGCCTTGCAATATGCAAATGAGGCCTTAGATATAGCGAAAGAGATCGAATATGATTTGATTGTAGGAAGAACTATAAGTAATTTAGGGAATATTTACTCAAGACAAATGGATTTTGAGAAAGCAAAACGATTTCATAGACGTGCATTAGTATTCCACGAAAAAGCAAAGTCAGCTCGTGGGCAAGCACTTACCTTAAATCGAATAGGAAGAATCTTTGGTAAACAGGAAAAGATAGACTCTGCCAGGTATTATTACAAAAAAGCTATAGAAGCTGATACCTCTAAGGCACTTAGACTACAAATAAAGGGAAATTTAGCTAGTTCCTATGCAAATACTGGAAAATACGATCTAGCGGGCAATATTTATAGAGAGAACTTAAAATTGTTAGATCTAACGGAGTATAATATAAGAGCGCATAACCATTCTAATCTAGCAAAAGTATATGATAAACAAAAAGAGTATAGCAAAGCAAATGCGCATGTAGATAGTGCTATTTTCTTTGCAAAAAAGGTGAACGCTTTATTTTTAATACAGTCGGCATACCACGCTAAAGTTGGAATCGCATACAATGATAAAAAATTCTCAGAGTCTTATGAGGCTTTTTTAGTTCAAGACAAATACAAAGATTCTTTGGTAAAAGAAAGCACAACAAAACGTTTTGCTAATTTGGAATTTGCATATCAATATAAGAGAGAAAAAGAGCTAGTCGCCATAAACCTCAAGAATGAATCTACTAAAAAGAAATTGTATTTAGGATTACTCGTTATTACCGTCCTAGCGGCGTTGTTTTTAATTTATTTTATTAGAAAAAATAATAAACAAAAACTAGAGCTTGTTGCAAATAAAGCCAAACTAGCAGAGGTTGAAAAATTAAAAACGGAATTAGCACTTGCACATCGAGAACAAGAACTAAAAAAAGTAGTGGTAGAAAGTTCTGTTAGAGAAGAAGTCTTTAATAATACAATAGATGATATTAAACAAGTTACAGCTTTAGAGGATGAGAGAGAACGCAAATCTGCATTACGTTCGATATCAGCTTCATTATTATCAGAGAAAAGCTCTAAAAGATCATCTTTAAGCTTACAAACGTACCTCGATGAGATAAATATTGATTTCAAAATACTACTTGATCAACATTTTCCCGAATTAAAACCAAAGGAAAAAGAACTCCTTTGTCTTATGAAAATGGAGCTCAGCACCACAGAAATTAGTAAGCTTCAAAACAATACAGTAGCTGCTATAAAATCTTTAAGATATCGAATTCGTAAAAAACTTGGTTTAGGTTCTGAACAAGATATTATTGCTTTTATTGAAAATAAAGATATTACGTTATAAGGGCTTAAAAGGATTCCTTGAACATAGTTTTTTGATAAAACTCATACCTTTTTTGATTTATAAAATCCATATTTTGTGAGTAATACGATTTATAACTAAAAATTTCGCATATTCATCGTTTCTTTTTCCTTTCTACTTCGTTTAAAAAATAAACCGTAGCTATAGCTATGCTTGATTTTTTTGCCTTGCATAAAGAAAAAATA
>NZ_VTZU01000158.1 GCF_008370685.1 Aquimarina sp. RZ0 | reverse complement strand
AAGATCTTAACTTCTGAATTACATCCAGGTTTAATACTAGTAGATTAAAAAGCCAAGTGTTACGCCTATCGGCGAGTGTTGTAGTAGCATAGGCTACTCCCTATGGTCGAGTACCTATTAGCTGCCAATGGTCTCGTCGTCACCCTTTCTATGGCAAAACTTTTTTACGTACCTAAAAAAAAGCTTTTGCCGCCCCGCTTCGTTCCTCCTCGTCGTGTTCCCAGTCTTTTTTGTGTCACGATTATTGTAGCAATAATACGCACCACAAAAAATCCCTACACACTTATCTGGCTACGCCGCTTAGTCACAGCCTACAGGATTTTTATCTTGAAGTCCTTATTTATTTTTTCAATTGAAAGATAAAAATCCTGTGGCGCGTGCACATCGCTTTTAGAAGCGATCGTGTGCCCACGTCGGCTGCTCCTCTCCGCTACGGCATAGCCGAGTTTTGCGTGCAACGCAGCTTCGTTCAATCGCCACTAGGCTATGATTATTATTGAAGTTGAAGCACAACGCTTGTGCCTTTGCGCACTTCAACTTCAATAATAATCGTTCGTACTCTTGTGGAAAAACGCTTCAAAAGTGGAAGATCGGAAGGCAAATGCAGCTGTGATCTTCTGCTTTTGAAGCGTTAGCCTAAGTGGCAATTGAACGTCGCGCAAACTAGCTAAAAACTACTCGAAATGCCCTCAAATCCTTCCAAATCAGGTCTACGAGCCTATTGTATAACTATAATATTGTAATAGCCTTCGTGAAAATCGTCTGTTAGAAGTCAGATTTTGAGCGGTGGTGGCAGCGTGGGGCGAAGCGGAAGTATTGTACATAATACTTGTTATCACTACAGCTTTGGGGATGCGGCTGACTTTAGCGGCTGCTATTATAACTCGTATTATGTACAATATCGAGGAAAAGGAAGCAGTAGCAAGACAGAGAATTTATTGCCTAAGCAATCAATCTGGATTGCTGCTGCGTGGGGAATACACGCTTTTTTTTCTTCCTCTGAAAAAGATCAAATCAAAGAAAAAGGGTATTTTTATACCATCTATAAAAGCAACCAACTTGATTATAAACTTTATACTCCTGAGCCCAAAAGTGAACTTACCTTGCAAAAGGTTACGGGGATTAGCTTTTATCAATCAAATGAAATTGATGTTTGAGCAAGAAACTGGAGAGTGTTTTTGTAACAAAGATTTTGCCGCAGAGGACTTAAAAAGGATTTTACAATACGTACGCTATAATACTTTTGCTAAAGATCGTAGAGGAAAGAAAAAAGCTATACTTGAGTTTCATCCCATTGAAAAATTATTTCACGTTACCGGTGGTGTTCCAGAAGAAGACAGAACGTACGAAAGACTTGCTGAAGTTTTAAATGCTTCTTTTGCTAAGCATGGAATTACCCAGTGTTCTCATAAAATACACTATTTAGCCAATATGTATGTAGAGACCAATTATTTCACTGCTACAGAAGAATTTGGAAACAAGCATAGTTATATGCCTTATAAAGGTCGTGGGTTTCAACAAGTAACTGACTGGAATCATGGTAAAGCCAAAACAAAGGCAGAAAGAGAGAGAACCAGCAATTACAAAGCATATTCTGATGGTGAAGGTAATCAAGATATATACTCAGGAACAAACTACCTCAAGGTAGCATCAGATATTGAGTTAGCAGCTGATACGTCTGGATGGTTTTGGAAAAGGGCAAACATCAACGTTGATGCAGAAAAAGATGATATTTTTGGTACTGCAAAAAAGATAAATAACCCATCTGCAAAATCAACTAAATCTATCAACGGATACGATATGCGTCGTGTAGCTTGGATAAAATTTAAAGAAGCTTTTAATAACTATCCATATAATTGTGTTACCGATGCAAGTAAAAATCCCCGTGAATATGGCGAAGGTGTACTAGAAGAAATGCGTAAATGGGCAGATCAACATGTACAATACAAACAAGAAGGTGAATGGATAAAGGGTGTTGGAACAACAGGTTTCCGAACTGCTCAAACAAAAGAAGCACTTGGGCGAATGGATTGTTCAGAGTTTGTATGTCGTTATTTACACAAACTAGGAGTGTTACCTAAAATGAAAGCTATTACTACCCGAGGAATGATTACAGAAAAAAAATTTAGAAATAATTTAGGAAACGATAATATAGAAAAGGTTACGGGTGATACCCCTCAAGCTGGAGATATTTTCGTTTGGGGTTATATTAATAGTAATGATAATTGGTCAGGTCATACAGGGGTAGTTCATAGTGTAGATGGTGATAATATCACGATTCTAGAAGCTATTGGAAGTGGCGGTTCTTCGGATGAAAGCCACAACAGAAATAACGGGGGATATGAGGGTAAGAACTGTACTCGTACCTCGGTTTATCAAAAGAACGGAAAAGCTTTAGCTAATCATACAGGTTGGAAAGGATATTTTAGGCCTAAAAATTACACAAGACAACTATAATGAAGAAAGTTTTATTATTCCTGTTATTATGTACTTTCTTGTCTTGCAAAGGACAAAACGAAACAACTGAGCAAACTAAGCAAATAGCTACTTCTTTTGAATTCTTATCAGAAGAAGTATTAAAGACAAAAACTAAGGAAGAACTACGTTTAATTAGAAATGAAGTTTTTGCACGCAAAGGTTATGTATTCAAAAGCGATGATCTCAATCAATATTTTAAAACTAAATCTTGGTATACACCTGACGCTACTGTAAAAGTTACTTTGTCCGATGAAGAACAAAGCTATATTGATAGGGTGAAAAACATAGAAAACCCTAGTAAAGAAATAGATAAATGCTTGGATTATATTAACGATAATATTAAGAAAGTTTACCCCATATCCCAAAGTATAATGGAAAGTAATAAATGGGGTTTAAATAATTATTTAGGTGATTATTACGAAAGTAACTATGATCGTATAGAATCTGTAATACTTAAAAAAGGTATTTATTGTGATGGTTTTTACTTTTACAATATAAATTGTAATACTGAAATAGAAACAATTCTAGTCAAGGCTTATTGCAATGAACAACCTATATTCAATATTTTAAGTATTAAAGGAAGTAAAATAATCAAAATAGTAAAAGTTGTAGATTCTTCATTAAGAGAAGGCGAAGGTGATTTTGAGGAAGGTTTTTATGATATCGATTTTAAACTAGATAAAGATGATTTAGAGGTTTATAAGATTTTTAAGAAGTGGGATAAAGAAAACATGACAGAAGAAAATCAATATCCAACTAAAGAAATTCGTAGAGAAGTAACCAAATATAAGCTTACGGATCAGGGTATTGTTGAGCTCTAATTAAAAGACTGTAAATAGATTATAATCCACAGCATTAGTGTTGTGGATTTTTTTGTTACATAATACTCTGCAACTTGGTTTGTTTTATAAAAGCATCTAATAAGGCAAATACATGACTTTTATTCTCCGGTGATAATTGCTGTATATCTTGTAGTCGTTTTAAGGT
>NZ_VTZU01000157.1 GCF_008370685.1 Aquimarina sp. RZ0 | reverse complement strand
TGGGATACAGTAAAGATTATCAAGAAACATCTGGATTATAAGCTTTACAAATGGATGAAAGCAAAAGGAAGAAAAGCACATCGGGCGCTTCGCCAGCATCCCTATGAAACACTAGTGAAATGTTATAAGCTATTGGATATAGAAAAGTATGCTCGCTTGAAAACAATTTCTAAAGCGCAATGAAGAACTCTATCGGTAAGCCGTATGAGGGAAAACTTCACGTACGGTTTGATGAAGGGGGCGCTGATAGTTCTAAAATATTAATATCTTTAACCAGATAATAATAAGGCAGAGCTATCAGGCTCTACTCTACTGCCCAATTAAAAAAAATCGTTTCATTAAATAATTTCAGTTAAATGATTATATCTTTGATAGTATCAAATGATAGTACCAAAATGAAACCACCTTACGAAATAACATCTTCTATTTTAAAATTATTAACTTCTATTTCGGAAAAAATAGGAGAAGTAAATGCTAATCTATTAAACAAACCTTCACCTAAATTGAGAAAACAGAATAGAATTAAAACTATTCACTCTTCTCTAAAAATTGAAGGAAACACACTTACAGAAGAACAAATAACAGCACTTCTTGAAAATAAAAGAGTTATCGGACCTAAAAAAGATGTTGTTGAAGTTTTAAACGCAATCAAAATCTACGAAAACTTAGATACATATAATCCTTCTGACGAAAAATCCTTTTTAAAAGCCCATTTAAATCTAATGGATACTCTCATTAGTGAAGCTGGAAAATATAGAAAGCAAAGTGTAGGAATTGTTAAAGGTTCAAAAGTAGAACATTTAGCTCCACCTTTTGAGAATGTCCAATATTTAATGAAAGACCTTTTTGAATACCTAAAAGTATCTGACGAGATTGAATTAATTAAAAGTTGTGTTTTTCATTATGAAATGGAATTCATACATCCTTTTTTAGACGGAAATGGCAGAATGGGAAGATTATGGCAAACTTTAATTTTAATGGAAAAATATCCAATTTTTGAGTTTTTACCATTTGAAACTTTGATTAGTAATGACCAAGAAAAATATTACAAAGCTTTAGCTGAAAGTGATAAGTCAGGAAAATCAACAAAATTTATTGAATATATGTTAGGTGTCATTGACATTTCAATTGGAGAATTACTAAATTTTAACAATAGAACATTAAATGAAAAAGATAGACTAGAATACTTTATCTCTTTAAATAAAATAGAATTTACAAGAAAAGACTATATGGACATCTTTAAAGACATTTCTTCAGCAACTGCTAGTAGAGATTTGAAAAAAGGAACCGAAGCTAATCTTTTCAAAAAAAAAGGAGAAAGAAATAAAACAGTCTATAAACTAATAACTGGGCACAACAAAGATGTATAAAAAGCATAGGGCGATTAGTGTTTAACCCAAAGGTTGTTGTCTATTTGAAAAGTCGCCAAATCTTTTGATTTGTTGTTAAAAGAGAAAAATTAAAACAAAATGCAAAAAATTTGGCTTGTCGCTCAATCGAAAATAATTACTTATTTTCTGCCCTACTTACCATAGTGTGCCGAGCAAGCAACGAGCGGCAACATACTCGTTGTGAACTGTAATTAAGATGGTGGTAGGTCCACCAATGTCGTTTTATAGGAGAAGGCGTTAAACCACCTAAAGGTACTGTTGTAAAGAGCAATGGTATTGAGCGTTTAGGAAACGGCTAATCAAGAATTAGTCAGGTACGGATAAAAGAGATGAACGTAAGTGAACCCCTTTAGAGGTGTCGAGAAGTAGGTACATCCTGTCAAAAGCTACGAAGTATGATACGGAGTTAAGGAGTATAGTGGTCACCTATTTACTAGCTATACGGCAGGCGTCATTCAGGGGGCATGACTTTTATCTAGGCTTAATTACGGAACTCGGGAACCTGACTATAAATGCAAAGGGAAATACACAATAGGATTAACCTAGAGGTAAAATACCAATGTTATTTTCAGGGGCGGACTAATCCGTAGTAGTGATGAAGGTTTTGTAATGAATCTGGAGCGAAGGGATTAGGTTATACAGTTGCATTACATTTAACAACTTGATTTTTTTTTCGAGGATGAATTTATGGAATGAAACAAAATCAATACCTATAAGCAAAGCTATGATATGGCTAGCTTATAAAAGAGTGCGCGCCAACAAAGGAAGTGCAGGGGTTGATGCAATTAGTATGGAACAGTTCGATGCTAGATTGTCCAATAACTTATACAAACTTTGGAATCGTATGACATCAGGAAGTTATTTTCTTGCTCCGGTCAAAGAGGTAGAAATTCCAAAGAATGACGGAAAAGTCCGTAAACTAGGAATACCTGCCATAAGCGATCGAATCGGGCAAATGGTGATTAAGATGTACTTAGAACCACGACTAGAGCAAGTATTTAGTCCTAATTCCTTTGGTTACAGACCTAATAAAAGTGCGCATCAAGCACTAGAACAGGTCAGGAAAAATTGCTGGAAGACAGACTGGGTAATAGATTTAGATATCAAGGGATTCTTTTACAACATCAATCACACTAAACTGATGCTAGCTATAGAGAAACATGTGCCTGAGAATTGGGTAAAACTCTATATAAAACGATGGCTCTCATGCCCAATAATGACTAAGTCGGGTAAACTAATTTCAAAACAAGGAAAAGGAACTCCACAAGGAGGGGTAATAAGCCCTCTATTGGCGAACCTATTCCTACATTATGGATTGGATAAATGGCTAGAACAAACAGATGCTACAGTCAAATTTACACGCTATGCCGACGATGTAATTCTACACTGTAAAAGTCAGTCTCACGCAGAACAAATGCTTGGTGCAATCAAAAACAGAATGCAAAATATTGGTCTGGAATTACATCCACAGAAAACCAAAATAGTGTACTGTAAAGATTATCGGAGAAGAGAAAAGTATCATAACGTTAAATTTGACTTCTTGGGTTACTCATTTCAACCTAGAACTTCTAAATCTAAAAAGCGAAGAGGACTCTTTCTTGGATTCGATTGTGCCATTAGTATATGTTCAAGAAAACAGATTGCCGATAAACTAGGAGAAATTAAAGTGCATAGAATGACCGCTAATAGTATTGTAGGTATTGCCAAAATCCTTAATCCAATGATTAGAGGATGGATCAATTACTATGGGAAATTTAGGAAATCTATGCTCCACGGTGTCTTCAAATTGTTAAACAATCGTATCGTGAGATGGGCAAGAAAAAGGTATAAACGGTATAAAACTAGTATAAAACGTGCTTACACATGGTTCTTTAGAATTCAGGAACAATTTCCTACTCTATTTTATCATTGGAAGATGGGATATACGAATTGAAAACGTTATTTTTAGATTTGTATAACAAGAGACATATGATGGGAGACTATCACGTACGGTTGTGTGAGAGGCTTGGGGCAATGTCGTTTAGTTAAGGTTTTTATAGTTGTTAATCAGCTAATTATATTGTATCTTAGAAGAGTAATCAATAACATATAAATGATGAAAAGACATCAAAGAACAATTCGAACTTATCCAAAG
>NZ_VTZU01000156.1 GCF_008370685.1 Aquimarina sp. RZ0 | reverse complement strand
AATATTCCCATTCTACTACTTTAGTGAGTCGTTCTAAAGGATCTCCTTGTTTACTAAGCTTTTCTAATCGATAACTTTCTGAAAATAAAGAAGTTGTTCCTGTGCGTTTGTAACTATTCATCTCACCCGTGTTTAGTCAGTAAAATACTATAACTATTTGATTAAAAATAAATTAATTTTAGAGGTAACCTATAATCATAAGTCCTACCTTCAAATCGAGATAATAGTTTTCCTATTCTAGCAATTTTATTTGATGAATCGATGGTTGAAGGAAGCTTTGAGTATAAATCTAATGAGTTCCAATTCATTTTTGTTAAACTTAAAATTTCTGTTGAAATTAAATCAATATTAGATTCTCCGTAATGCTTAGTTATTTTTACAGGTCCTGGAATGCTTCTTCCACCAAGAAAATATTTCCAATTTGGTTGTCGAACAGAAGGTACTATTCCGTGAGTCCATAATAGAGCTGTATGTTTGTTTGTAACAATACAAGTCCCTCTTGAGATAGGAAACTTATCTATTTGTAATTCTTTGTTATATACACTCATTGCTACAAAACGCGCATCAGGCTCAAAATTAATTTCAATAAGGTCTATTTTTTTGATACCTGCTTTGTGTAAACTAGCTTTAATTCCATCTATTTCATCTTGCGTAAACTTTGTTCTTTTATGTATAACTACTCTTTCAGGAAGTTTGTCTAGTGATTCGTAAAATAGCTCTCTAATTGAAACTCCAAATTGAAAAGCATCTTTAAATGATAAAAAAGGATTGTTTTGTTTATCCAGGAAATAATTGTCTATTTTAGATAATTTATATTTTAAACCTTGTCCGTTTGAATCATAAATATGACTACAACCAATAACAATTTCTGATTTATTTTTTTATGACTATCGGATATTTTGCACCTTAATTTTCCAGTTGCTAGCTACCACTGCTATTATTGCCCTATCAAATATGGATTCAAAGTATCTTCTGTTGAATTTATAACAATATTCATCAAGATAACTTTGCAAATAATCAATGCCTGTAGAATGATGCACGTCTAATAATAGCCTTTTAGCATTGCTAATGGCAATGTGTGCCCAAGGTAGTATTTCTGAAGTTTTGCTTTTATCTTGAATTACTACTGCTTTATGATCTTCCAGATGTTCTTTAAGGTCATTGTAATTATTTGCTCCATCTGTAGCAGCAGCAGCTTTTGGGTCAATACTAGTTTTCACTTGTTCATTGGTAGTCTTCTTTTCCTGATTATCAATTAATTTCATTTTTATATATCCTACAACTTTATTGGTTTTATGCTTATATTTTGAGGAAGGTTCTACAGGCTTTGATTCTATCATTACTAATATGGAGGCTTGTTTCTGACTTCCTTTTCCCCTCTTAAGTTTTCCCTTATTATCTGCTATTTCTTTTGCAATCCTTTCTCGATCTTCCTTGGTAGGGACTACCTCAAAAAAACCTTCTTCTAGCTCTATTTGATCGTGTAGTTGGTAATTGTTGTCTCTTTCTCCCATAGCATATCGTATGGAGCATATACCAGATCGGCTCATAATAGCGATGTCATAATTGCCGTTACACCTCTAAGGCAGAAAAACTCTTCTTGGTACTGGTAAGCATAAGTATCGCAAAATACCAATAGTAATAAGGTAATTGTGTACCGTGTAATAAGGTGCCGCTACGCAAGGTAGTTCTATACTTACATTGCTTGCATTGATATTGATCTCTAGTAGAAAGCCAATAGTGTTGTTCTCCCTGGCATCGTTTACAAACAACACCCTGTTTATCTCTTTCTGCTTTAAAATGAGCCTTACAACTAGCTTCGTCCGGAAATTTTTTAAAAAATTCTTGAATCGTCATAACATTAACCATCTTTAAAACAATAAGATATAAATAAATTACCGGTTATGCAAGGAATCCGATAGTCATATTATTTTTTATTTTAGAAATACTGTACCCAATTCCGGCATATGCTGTGTTTTTTTCCTGATTATTTAAAATCCACGGTGTTCTTAAAGATTTCACATAAAACGATAATGATAACCACCAATTAATTTGACAAGTTAAACTATCTTCTAGTGTTTTTTCTCTAATTAATTGTGTTGCAATTCCTTTTGAAGCAGCAAATGCTTTTACATAATCGTGTAAATCAAAACTCTCTTCTTTGTTTTCAAAATTTTCAAAATTTTGCCATTCGATTGGAATGAAAATTACGATTGTACTTTGACTTTGGGTATTTGCTATTTGTTCAATTTTAGAAGTTATTAGTCTAGCAAGTTTAATTGCGTTTTCGTGTGCTTCAAGTTCATTTTCGCCTCTGAAATCAATATCCAACCAACTTCCATCATTCTCAAAGTGTGGAATGTTTAACGGAATATTATAAATTGATGAAAATCCTGGGTAATCGATTAAGTAATCAGGGTTTATATTGTCAGTTGAGTGTTTTGTTTGTAGTTTGGAAAGAAAATCATAAAATCTATTTGAATATTTTCCCCCACAAATAACAGATAAGTTTATTTCGTTAGATAATATTACTCCATTTAGATTAACATCATAAGGACGGTTGTTTACTAAACCTCTCATTGGATGGTAATCTTTGAATTCCATATCTGATGAAATGTTACGAAAAACAAGTTGTGGCTCTAAAAATTGAACACCTTTAAATTGAGTTTGTCTTTTATCGTATTCTCTAGGAGAGTAACCTCTAAATTTTGGGTCTAAAACATTTATTTCTCCAAATGCAGTGCTTGAAGATATCTGAAATTCAAGACCGCTACCAGATTTAAGAGGAAATTCAAATTTTATTCTAGGTTTATTAAATAAAAGCTTATTCCAGTTTTCTAATATTTCATCATACTTATTGTTATATAATTTCTCTAAGTTATATTTACTAATAGTTAGTTTATCTGTTTTCGAGATTTCTTGGTCAGAGGTTAGATTTATTATTGGTGTAAAAGTTAAATAACTAAAGCTTTTATTTTTATCAAAGTAAAATGAAAGAAATAATGCTTTGTGAATTTTAATGTTTTTGTATTCGCTTTCATTGGAAGTCAACCATATTTTGTTTTTATTATTTGTAGAAATCCTTTTATCATTTGCAAAGTGTTTCAAAATTGCTTGAAGCATTAAAGATTTGAACGCTGGTACATTTTCGACATCAATTTTACTTATAGATTCTCTTTTAATATCACTTTTTAAAATACCTTTAAATGCCTTTAAAATATCGGTTAGTGTCCCTATGGCAAATACTTTTCTTTTAAAGGGGACTGCACAAATATTATTTGTTTTACAAATGGTTTTTAAAAAACTCCAAGGTTTTTCATCCTTATAATCAATTTCAAATTGAAAAACCTCTTTTGGAAAAACAACAGGGTGTAAATTGCTCTTAATATATTTTCCTGTATTTGAAAAACTTAAATGAAACTCTGTTTTTAAATACTCTTCCATTGGTTAATTCGGTTCGATTTGTGCCAATGATTTCGGAGTTATAGTGCCAGTCATTTCGGTTCAAACTGTGCCATTTATATCGGTTCGATTTGTGCCACTACGAGAGATCAAGTAATTACCTTATC
>NZ_VTZU01000016.1 GCF_008370685.1 Aquimarina sp. RZ0 | reverse complement strand
ATTATATATTAGATTTGAAGATCGAGTGGCACTTGATTTAGCGACCAAGCCCCAGGAGGGCTCTGGGAGCTAGCTCCCAGAGCCCTCCTGGGGCTTAACCCTGAGACAGGGTTATAATTACACTTCCCTAAAAAATGAAAAAGTATCATAATCCTGATTTGTATTGAGTAGAAAAGCCATACTTATTAATTTTTTTAAAAAATCTCTACAAGAACATTTGATTGATTTTGGATCTTAATTTTCTATTATAATCTTCTTGCAACCAATCCCTATAATTTTTTGTACTCTTACTGATACAATATGAATATCTGCGTACTCTATATTCTATATCCTGATCTAACAATTTACTAAGAATTCGTGCATCAAATACATCTTCGCTATTTTCTACACACATCTTTGCATGTTGTGCAATGGATCTATCCAGAACACTTTTACTACGTAAACCGTTTCTTTTTGTTTTAACATACTCTAACTCTACATCAAAATCAATATCATCAGAATTCTTAAACTCTTTTCGTATTTCTTCAGACATTACATATCTAAAGTTACGTTCTATTTCATCATCACTTACCAGATTATCATAATAAAAATCTGGAGACTTAAAAATAGCTTGCCAGTCTACATCACCACTCCATAAACCAAATCTAGCTGTATTATTTCCCATATCAATAATAGAAAACTCAGGTTTATTAGGCAATATTCTAGACCCTCTTCCGATCATCTGAAAATATAAAGTAAGAGATTTTGTAGCGCGATTAAGGATTATTGTTTCTACCGTTGGTTCATCAAAACCTGTTGTGAGAATACTTACAGAAGTTAATATAGCATTATCTGTTGTTTTAAACCATTTTAGTATATCTATCCTATCTTGTTTACTATTAGTATTATCCAAATGCCTAATTGGATATCCGGCTCTATGAAAAGTATCATATACCTGTATAGAGGTATTGATACCATTATTAAAAACTAGCGTTTTTGTTCCTTTGGATCTTTCTTCATAAGCTTTTAACAATTTATCCTGCATTAACGCATTGGTATATAAATCTTCTGATGATTTTACAGTATAGTCACCATTCATACCTATTTTAAGAGAACCAAGACCTACGTCATATGTATAAGTAATAGGTTTTGCTAAAAAACCTTTATTTATGAGTGAAGAAATCGTATCTCCAACAATTAACTCCTGATAATGATCCTTCATAGGAAGTTTCATATTAGAACTTAGAGGTGTTGCCGTAACTCCCAGGATAAAACAATCACTAAAAAACTTAAATAATTTTCTGAATGAGTTATAATGAGCTTCATCAATAATAACCATCCCAACATTATTGAGTTCTAATTGATCATCATTAAGTCTATTGTTTAGTGTTTCTACCATAGCGACAAAACACATATACTCTTCCTGATCTTCGAGCTTTTTTACAGTACTGTTGATGATCTTATTCTTAACATCAAACTCTGTAAGCATATTAGAGGTTTGTGCACAGAGTTCAATACGATGTGTAAGAACAACTACCTTTTTTTGGGTAGTCTCTATATATCTGCGAACGATCTCAGAAAAAATAACTGTTTTACCACCTCCAGTAGGCAGCTGATATAATAAATTATATTTTTCAGAAAATTCTTTTAAACGCCCAAATATCTTATCAATATCTCTCGCTTGATAATCATACAGTACTTTTTGCTTCTTTTTGTGTATATCTCTGGGATCCACCCGCATTTTTTATTTGTTAAAAATAAGGGACAAAATTAAGGACTTTGTGAAGTTCTAAAAAAGAATTCGAGGAATATATTTTGTTTATATATTTCTTTTTTGTTAAAAATGTTAATTATATATAAAATTTCTCACACCTTCTAAAGTTCTTTTACTTTTAAACTATTAATATAATACTGAGAATACGCTTATTAGAAACTATTTTCTAGTTATATCTATTCTCTAACTATACATTTGTAATATTTTGTTATCCTAGTATGCTTTATACGACTATGAGTATACTTTGTTTAAATTAATAAAATTGTTATGCAAAAATTCATTATAGTATTTATTAGCTTTTTAGCCTTTAGTTGCACCAGTGTAGCACAAAAAGAGGTCAAAAAGGAAAAAAAAGAATACAAAGTATCTAAAACACAAAAGGAATGGAAAGAAATTCTGACCGCTGATCAGTATTATATTTTGAGGCAAGCTGGCACAGAAAGACCTTTCTCCAGCTTGTTAAATAAAGTGTATACTGCCGGCACTTTTCAATGTGCAGCTTGTAAAACTCCCTTGTATGAAAGCAAACATAAATTTGATAGTGGTACAGGTTGGCCTAGTTTTGACAGAGCCGTAAAAGGTAATGTAGACTATGATGTAGATCATAAACTAGGATATTCCAGAACAGAATTACTATGTGCCACTTGTGGAGGACATCTAGGACATGTGTTTAATGATGGGCCAAGAGAGACCACAGGCAAAAGACATTGCATTAATGGAGATGCACTAATTTTTATACCCAAAGAAAAAGAAGTCAAATAATGAGTAAATATCCTTATCATAAAACAGAAAAAGAATGGAAAGAAATACTTTCTGAAGATCAATATAGAATTTTAAGACAAAAAGGCACTGAACGCCCTTTTACAGGAACGTATAATATGCATTCAGAAAATGGAACCTATGCATGCATGGCTTGTCACACTCCTTTATTTGACAGTACTACAAAATTTGATTCTGGCTGTGGGTGGCCAAGTTTTGATAAATCTATAGAAGGAAGTATTGAGTATATTAGAGATTCTTCACACGGAATGATAAGAACAGAAATTTTATGTGCTAATTGTGGCAGTCACATTGGTCATGTATTTAATGATGGTCCTACTGAGACAGGACAGCGTTATTGTGTGAATTCTGTTAGTATAGATTTTGATAAGATGTGAAATGATTTAGGAAAATTATTTTTTGGAACACTTATTGATATCTTACAATACATAACAACAGTATAACATAAAATATTTTACAAATTATGAAGAAGATATTCACACTTTTATTTCTATCAACAATTTTATTCATTTCCTGCGAAGGAGATCAGGGACCACCGGGATTTGATGGACGAGATGGAGCAGATGGCCCGCCAGGTCCTCAGGGAGAGGATATAGTCGCAGATGTTTTTGAAATAGAAAATGTAAATTTTGTTGCTCCTGATTTTGCAACCCGATTTACCTTTCCTCAGAATATTTTTGATTCTGATGTTGTACTTGTATATCGATTAGAGGATGTGGTTGAAGATTTAGATGTTTGGGAGCCATTGCCTACTGCAACCATATTTTTTGAAGATGGTGGGTTTTTACAGTACAGATTTAATTTTACAATCGGAGATGTTGATATCATATTAGAAAGTGATGACCCTACAACCCTAGGCGCAGAATTTACTACTAATCAAGTTTTTAGAATTGTTGTAGTACCTGCAGCATTTGTACAGGCAAAGAATATTAATCTTAATGATCTTAATAGTGTGATGTCATCATTAAAATTGAGTAAAAAAGATATTATCAAAATTTCAACAGAATAAATTATATATTCTTCTAAAATCTCAAAAAAATATAATTATTACTAAAAAAACACTATTAAGAAAATAGTGTTTTTTTTATGTCTTTACTTATTAAACGGTAGTACCAAAAGTGATCATTCATTTCCTTTTATGATTAGCCGAATTATCCGTAAATTCGTGTCTTCAAAAAATTGACATTTATGAGCGCATATGATATTATTGTATTAGGAAGTGGACCTGGTGGTTATGTTACAGCAATTAGAGCTTCTCAATTAGGATTTAAAACTGCAATTATTGAGAAAGAAAGCCTTGGAGGTGTATGCCTTAATTGGGGATGTATACCTACTAAAGCATTATTAAAAAGTGCACAGGTTTTTGATTATCTGAAACATGCTTCAGATTATGGATTAACTGTAGAGAAATTCGACAAAGATTTTGATGCCGTTGTAAAAAGAAGTCGTGGTGTTGCAGATGGAATGAGCAAAGGTGTACAGTTCTTAATGAAGAAAAATAAAATTGATGTAATAGAAGGTTTTGGAAAATTAAAAGCTAATAATAAAGTATCTGTTACAGACAAAGATGGAAAAATCGCTGATTATGAAGGCAAACATATTATTATAGCGACAGGAGCAAGATCTAGAGAATTACCAAATTTACCCCAAGATGGTAAAAAAGTAATTGGATACAGAGAAGCCATGACATTAGAATCTCAGCCTAAAAAGATGATTGTGGTTGGTTCTGGTGCTATTGGTGTAGAATTTGCTCATTTTTATAATGCGATGGGTACAGAAGTTACGATCGTAGAATTTTTACCTAATCTGGTACCACTGGAAGACGAAGAAGTATCTAAACAATTTGGACGTAGTTTTAAGAAAGCTGGTATAAAAGTAATGACCAATTCTTCTGTAGAAGGTGTAGATACTAGCGGGGATGGAATAAAAGCGACTGTAAAAACAAAAAAGGGCGAAGAAATTCTCGAAGCTGATATTGTTTTATCAGCAGTAGGTATCAAAACAAATATTGAAAATATTGGATTAGAAGAACTTGGTATTGCAACTGATAGAGATAAAATTGTTGTGAATGACTGGTATCAAACCAATATTCCTGGTATCTATGCCATAGGAGACGTAGTACCAGGTCCCGCTTTGGCTCATGTAGCATCTGCAGAAGGGATTACTTGTGTAGAAAAAATTGCTGGAATGCATATAGAAGCTATAGACTATGGTAACATTCCTGGATGTACCTATGCATCTCCTGAGATTGCTAGCGTGGGTATGAGCGAAAAACAAGCCAAAGAAGCTGGTTACGATATCAAAGTAGGAAAATTTCCTTTTTCTGCATCTGGTAAAGCCAGTGCTGCCGGAACCAAAGATGGTTTTGTCAAAGTGATTTTTGATGCTAAATATGGCGAATGGCTTGGATGCCATATGATTGGTGCCGGAGTGACCGATATGATTGCAGAAGCTGTTTTAGGAAGAAAATTAGAAACAACCGGGCATGAAGTATTAAAAGCCGTTCACCCTCACCCTACCATGAGTGAAGCTGTAATGGAAGCTGTAGCTGATGCTTATGACGAAGTTATTCACTTATAATTTTTAAACACCTAACAACATATTATACTATAAAACCCGAGGATAATCTCGGGTTTCTTTTTTTACAATTTTATTTATATTGAACTCATCTTGAGTCATGCTTTGATCTATCAAATTTACATTTTCAACGCTAATTTTGTTGGTTTTTAAACCATAGCTATGACTATGCTGAAAAAAACCTACTTCATTATAGCACAAAAGCCAAACTTTTCGGTTGAAAACCACTACTCAAGATGAGTTCATTTTTATTCTATCTTAATTAAAGTAGAGATATGTAGAAACTACAATTAAACATATAGCCGCACCCACTATCTTTGTATATTTCCAGGGGGTTACATCTACTTCTTTAGTATATGCTTGCACATAATCTGTTTCTCTTGGCTTTAACTTACCTATAACCAACATAATCGTTATAGAAAGAACAAAAGTAATTGCCTGTACATGTAAGAAATGAGGTAATCCTTCTACTTCAAATGTTTTTTCCATCAACACATAGATTACATAAATTACAAAACCAAAAATAACTCCTGCTTTTGCCGCAATAGCAGGTACTCTTTTGGTAAGAAAACCTACCACAATAATAGATAAAATAGGAATACTATAACATCCGTTTACCGTCTGCAGGTATCCAAAAAGACCGTCTGATGCAAAATATAAAAACGGAGCAATTGTCATTGAAAAAATTGCAAGGATGATACCAAACTTTTTCCCGACAGATACTACTTTTCTTTCTGGTGCTTCGGTATTAAAGAATTGTTTATATATATCAATACCAAACAACGTCACTGAACTATTCAAAGCACTATTGAAAGAACTCAAAATAGCACCAAATAAAACAGCAGCAAAAAAACCGACTAATGGCGTTGGTAATACTTCACTTACAAGTCTTGGATATGACTGATCCGGAACTTCTAATTCTCCTTTAAACATATGATAAGCTATTATTCCAGGCAATACGACTATAATAGGTCCCAGGATTTTAATAAAAGCAGCTATCAAAAGTCCTTTTTGCCCTTCTACCAGGTTTTTTGCTCCCAATGCTCTCTGTATTATAGCCTGATTAGTACCCCAATAAAACAGCTGTACTAGCATCATCCCTGTAAATATTGTCGCAAATGGTATAGAAGAATCCTCACCTCCTATTGCATTGAATTTTTCTGGATGTTCTGTCGTTAAAGTATTAAGACCGGTTAATACACTACCATCTCCAATCGCCATTAAACCAAACACAGGTATCAATAATCCTCCTACCAATAACCCAACAGCATTAATAGTATCAGAAACCGCCACCGCTTTCAGGCCTCCAAAAATGGCATAGATCGATCCAATAATACCGATACCCCATATACATATCCATAAAGAAGTCCATTCGGATACGCCCAACATTTCTGGTATATTAAACATTGTACTAATCGCAAGAGAACCTGAGTATAGTACAATAGGTAATAATACTACGGCATATCCCGTAAGAAATAATCCAGAAATCATCGCTTTTGTAGAAGCATCAAATCTTCTTTCCAGATATGTAGGGATCGTACTAATACCTCCTTTAAGGTATTTTGGCAATAAATATACGGCCGTAATAACCATAGCAATTGCAGCAAGAGTTTCCCATGCCATCACCAATATACCATCTGTATATGCAGAACCATTGAGGCCTACTATTTGCTCAGTAGAAAGATTTGTTAATAATAATGATCCTGCGATTACTACTGCGGTGAGACTTCGACCGCCAAGAAAATAACCATCTGATGAATTTTCGTCTGTTTTTCGGGTAGCCAGATACGATACAACCGCTACCAAAAGTGTAAACGCTACAAAAGAAATAATGCCCATATTTAAGATTTAAACAGTTTTATATTAATTGTTAAAAGTATGAATATTATTTACTTCAAAAGTCTATTAGATTATAAAAATATACTACAAATGATCATTTTAATAGCATTGTATAGTTTTTGTATAGGTATTTTTGATAATAAAGTAATCACAAACAATCAACTATAAAATTTTCATTTTTTATAATGAATTGTATATCTCCAATAAGAAAAAGATCCAAGGAGTACCAATACCAATATACTATAATAAACGGATGATGGAGTTACCACCTGATCACCACTTGCATACGAGTGTAATCCTTTGAGATAGAAATTTACTCCAAAATAGGTCATTAGTATAGATCCAACTGCCAAAATTGACATCAAATTAAAAAACCACCTACTTCTCAGACCAGGAACCAGTCTCATATGTATGACAAAAGCATAGACCATAATACTCACTAAAGCCCAGGTCTCTTTTGGATCCCATCCCCAATAACGACCCCAACTTTCGTTTGCCCACATTCCTCCCAAAAAATTACCAATAGTTAACATAACCAAACCAATGGTTAATGCCATCTCATTAATAATAGTAATTTCCCTTATATTGAGATCCATTCGTTTCTTATTAGACTTTGTGGTCAAAATCATTAGCACTAATGAAAGAACTCCCAGTATAGCCCCCATAAAGAAAGGACCATAACTTCCCACAATGATAGATACATGTATCAATACCCAATAAGAATCCAATACGGGTTGTAGATTGGCAATTGCAGGATCAGTCCAGTTTTCATGCGCAAAAGCTAATATGATTCCGGCTACAAAAGCAGTAGCAGCAATAGAAAGATTACTTTTTCTACCAAAAGCTAATCCTAATGCCATAGTTGCCCAGGCGACATATATCATAGATTCATAAGCATCGCTCCAGGGTGCGTGACCAGATACATACCAGCGAATAATCAAACCAGCTGTATGAACCATAAAAAGCAAAATAACCGATCCAATGGTACCATTAATCAACCATATGATTATTTTAGATTCTTTAAATATTCTAAAGACAACAAATACCATTAGAAAAATACCGAATAAAAAATAGTATCCAAACAGTGTCTTAAAAATATCATATTTATTTAAAGCAATTTCCGCTTTAATCTTTTTATCCGTTGGCAACACTTCATTACCGAATTTTTTCTGAAAACTTTTAATACTTTCTATATATTGATCAGGTTTACTATAATCTCCGGATTTTCTGGCTTCTTGTAATGCTTGTCGATAGATCGGTATGATTTGTCTGGTATATACAGAATCCATGCCTGTAAATTTATATTCATTGAGTTGCGGTACAGAAACCCAGATATTATTTTCATCCTCAGGAACTGGAAAAATTCGCAGAATTCCTCCTCCCAAAGCCTGGTTTAACAGGTAAAACTTTTCATGAGTTTTCAAAAAATCTTTTTCAAACTTACTTGGGGTGCTGGTACTACTCGCCTCTTCTAAATATGGAGTCAGCTTATAAGTACCATCCGGTTCTACAAGATCGATAAGAGAAACCCTTCGTTCTGTTTTGGGCACTCCTAATATTTTACGAATACTATCATTCTTACGCTCTATTTCGATAATCGGTACACTGTACCAAACAAATGGATTTTCTACCATAGATACAAATACCTGATCAGCTGTTAATCCCTCATATGTATCTTTTTTACTCAATTTACGCAGTAATTCTGAAGAAAAAGTATTAACAGGCTTCATTCGACCACGTTCATCCTGAATTACAATACTACCAAACTTTTCTGCATGTGCTTCGGATACTGCATTAGCTATTATAATAGAATCTAATTGTGCTTTGCTTGGTAATGTTTGTAAATGATTTACGTGAGATGGCTGCTGCTGAGCTAAGGAAATTGTAGAAATACAAAGTATTACTGCCGTTGTTAATGCTTTCTTTTTAACTTTTACTTTATTCAGCATTTGCTCAAGATCCTTAAACCTCGATCCTTTGGTAAACAAAATAAGCATCAATCCCAAATACAGTAACATATACCCTGCATATGTTATTGTTGTTCCCCAATAATCATGGCTTACAGATAGTACTGTTCCTTTTTCATCTGGATCAAAAGACGCCTGAAAAAACCTATATCCCTTATGATCCAGTACATGATTCATATAAATATCATAAGGTTTTGGTGTTTTAGCATCCTCTATAATATCAACTTTACTCATATATGATTTATAGACTTTAGCTGTTCCCGGCTGTTTTTCTGCTATAAAATCATTCAGTTTTAATGAAAAAGGTAGCTCTAATCGTTTCGACCCATAATTAAAATACATATCTAATCCGCCAATAGAAATTTTCTGCATATCATTAGCAAAACCTTTTCCTCCTAATAATTTCACTTCCTTAGTTTCTCCAGATGTAGAAACCTCTACTATCAGGGCATCTTGCTGCCCTTTAGCTTTAATTTCGATTGGTTTTATATCATAAACACCCCGAGTGACTGGATCAGGAATAACAAATTGCATGCCTGCAGTCTGGTATAAGGATCGCAACATTAATGGTTGGATACTATCTTTAATCACAACACCTTGTAATTGATCTGCCATTCTCAAGAAAGAACCTTCAAAAGGGGATTCTATATAATACTCACCTTTTTTATAAGTAATATTAATTGCTCCTTTGGTTGGTGAATTAAAACTTACCAGAATATTGTGAATGTTGGATATTTCCCCTTCTTTCAGATAATGATCGTGTCTATTACCATCACCTGCTTCTACAATTTTAAGATAATTTTCTCCATTTTCAGTTTCTACCAACCCCATTTCTGCACCTTGAATATAATCTTTATACTCAATGATTACTTCCTGCTTGTTATAATCCGTATTTATTGTAAAATCATTAGCTGTATTTTCTGCCAATTCTAGAGCTTCTGAGACGATTCTTCTGCGAGGTTGCCCATCAATTTCACCATCTAAAAAAATAGTCATGTATGTTTTTTCTGAAAGAAAGGTAGCTGTAGTTTCACCTTCACGTATAGGCATGACTCCTTCATAACTAATATATCTGGTAACAAATGCTCCCAAAAGAATTAATATAAAGGAGAGGTGTAACAATAAGGTAGCCCATTTGTCTTTTTTGTAAAGTCTGTATCTAACAATATTACCACAGAAATTAACCATAAAAAATGCCATAATTGCCTCAAACCACCAGGTATTATAAATCCATATTCTCGCAGCTGTAGTGCCGTGCGCATCTTCTAAAAAAGTACCTATCCCCATAGAAGTTGCAAAAACGAGAAATAAAATTGCCATCAATCTTGTAGAAAATAAAATACTCATCAACTTCTTTTGCATACTATTTTTTTTTGCTTGGCAAATGTAAGGTTTTTGGTAAGATTTTATTGCATAATTACAAACACAACGAAACGTTTTAACAACTAATTTGTATTCTTTTTTGTAGTAATCTACAAATCCTGATTAAAAAATTAAAATTATTAGTAATCATCCTTTTCCAAGAAAAATAATTTGCTTAAAGTATCTTAAAACTTCTCTTTTTTAATGAACTCATCTTGACTTTTCATTTTTAACCGAAAATGAAGTGAAATATGAACAGATAATGCACTTTGTATAGTCTATAGCGGCACTACAGACCAAAAAAGTAATGAAATATGGACGAATTTTAGCCATTTTTTATGAAATAGAAAAATCAAGATGAGTTCAATGGAAAAAATCTTGACAATTTTAGTTGTAACCTTAAAAGATCTAAATTAGTAATAGTATCAAGATTAATCCCAATCCTATGCTGAAAATACTCAAATAAAAGCTAGTAATTCTTGTTTTGACAAAAAAGAAAATTCAATCTAGGGCTTCTTTCTATTTTGAAGTATCAGCAAAAAAAAGATAAACGACCTCGTTGCAAGCCCACAAAGCATTTCTCAAGAAAGCCATTTCGATTTCGAGACACGTATTTAAATCAGAAGTACTATAAAAACAAACCTCAAAACCAAAAGTATATATCATTAGAGTTTTATGACTCGTTTAACTAAAATTGAGATGAGATGAGATGACTTCGTTTTAAGAATAGAAATCCAGAATTATAAAAAACTTATCCTATACTCTGAAGGAGTTTTCTTGATATACTTTTTGAACTGCCGATGAAAAAAAGACATGTTTTCATAACCACATTCCTCTGCAATATCTAATAACTTCTTATTTGTTTGTCGCAATAACTGACAGGATTTTCTGATACGAAACTCGTTTAAATAATTAGTAAATGATTTATTAAAATTACGTTTGAAAAATTTACAAAAAGAAATTTCAGTTAAGAAAACTAAATCAGCCATTGTTTTATTCGATATTTTTTTATCAAAATTCTCAGCGATATAATTCAAAATACTTTGTATACGATCATCTCCATTTATTATGAAAGAAGTAGTCCCAAAAATCAAAAATGTTGTGAAAGACAGATTACAGGCTGTGAATTTTTAAAATAAACTACCTCGGGGCAAGCCGAGCATTTATTGAAAAAAACATTTTGATTTCGAGGCAAGCCCCGGAGCATTTAAATCTCGATTATCGAGTAAACATCGTAAATAACAGATATAATTTCATGAACTCATATTGAGTATTGCTTTGACCTACAAAATTTACATTTTGCACGCTAATTTGTTGGTTTTTTTAACCGTATGGTTATGCTAAAAAAACTACTTCATTGTAGTGCCAAAGCCTAACTTTTCGGTTAAAAACCATTACTCAAGATGAGTTCTAAGACAGAAATGGTGTAAAACATTCAAAAATTTGAGATATGCTGTTATTTTCTTACAACAAGGCTGTGTTTTTATTTGCCAAAATATATAGAAACCAATTCAACACTACTTGGTTATTAATTAGAATAATCCATATAAATGGTTCTCTTTTGAAGGTATTCTTCAATTCCATAAATGCCATCTTCACCACCCAAACCAGATGTTTTATGACCCGAATGATATCCTTGAATATAACCAACAATCCCTTTGTTTATAAATATTGTTCCTACTTCTAGAGAATCTATTGCTTTTTGATGTATTCTATAATCATTAGTATATAAGTATGCCGATAGCCCTTCTTCACGAGCATTACTCATAGCCATTGCCTCTTCAAAACCTGATACCTTTATAATGGGTAATATCGGAGCAAATAATTCGTGTTTTGTAGTTGCATCTCCATTTTTCACATTGGTTAAAATAGTGGGAGCAAACCAATTTCCTTTTTCAAAAACTTTCCCTTCTGGCCTTCCTCCTCCTAGTACCAATTCGGCTCCTTCAGCAATATTCTCCTGGACTAATTTACGAACTCTATCCAATCCAATCTTACTAACATTAGGTCCCATATGATTTTTTGTATCAAATGGATTTCCTACCCTAATTTGTTTTACTCGTTGTATTAACTTCTCGGTAAATTCATCAGCGATACGCTCATCCACCATGACCATTTCATTACAGATACAAACCTGACCACAATTGGCATATCTCGAAATAGCAGCAGCTTCTACGGCTCTGTCAATATCGGCATCCCGACATACAATAAATGGTGCTTTTCCTCCCAATTCTAATATCATACCGGTAATATTATCGGCTGCAGCACGATACATAGCACGACCTGCATTAGTACTTCCTGTTAAGCTAATTAGCTTAGTTATTGGACTTTCAACCAAAAGAGAGGCTGCTTGAGCATTTTTTGCAGACACCATATTTATGACCCCTTTGGGAACACCTGCATCATGCACAAGTCTGCAAAATTCTGCAGTTGTGATTGGTGTTAATTCATGAGGTTTCAAAATAATAGTATTTCCGGTCACTAATGCTGGGCCTAATTTCCTTCCAATTAGAGCCAGCGGATAATTAAAAGCACACAAAGCAACTGTTACACCGTATGGAACTTTATATATTGTCAATCGTTCATTTGGATTTTCAGAAGGAAATACTGCTCCCTGTATACGCCTCGCAGCTTCTGCTGAATACGACATATAACGAATAGTATCAGTTACTTCTCCCAGAGCTTCAGCATATGTTTTACCTTGTTCCATTACTAATAATTCGGCAAAATGTTCCCGTTCCGATTTTAGCTTGTCACAAATAGCATAAATATAGTTGGCTCTGGTTTGTGCGGGTAATAATCCCCAGCTTTTTTGTGCTTGTTCAGAAGTTTCCAGTGCATACTGTACGTCGCTAACTGTACAGGCTGTCACCGTCGAAAAAACTTCGTTTGTTGCCGGATTTTCCACTTCAATTACTTCTCTGCCGGAAGTGTCTAACCATTCTCCATTAATATAACATTGGTAGTGTTTTATAGTTTGATCCATTTTGTTAAAGTTTTACGTTATTATACGATTTACGAATAAAAATTTCGCATCTAATGACATTCTTTTTCTACTATATTTTCTTCATAAAATGAAACAATAGCTATGGCTATTCTTTAATTTGATTCATCAATCTAGCGAAAAATCCTTGCCATTATTTTTACGAAATTCTCACCCGTAAATCGTATTATTCAAATTCTGGAGTACGTTTTTCTACAAAAGCATTAAATCCTTCTTTTGCATCTGGTGTATTATACAAAATATCCACACATTCTGTTTCAAAAATTAAAGATTCCTGCAGACTCATTCCTTTATGTCGTCCTACATATTCTTTTATGGCACTCATAGCCTTTCCTGCTCCCTTTGCTATTTTATCTACATAAATTTCCACCTCATTCTCAAAGCTTATTTCTTCGTACAATTGATTAAACAGCCCATAATCATATGCTTTTTGAGGAGTTATAGTGTTTCCAGTGACAAGCAACTCCATAGCTCTACTTGCTCCGATCAGGTCTATTAACCTCGGGGTACCTCCATTACCCGGCATCAATCCCAATTTTACTTCCGGGAGTCCTATCAAATAATCTCCTTTGGCGGCGAGCCTGATGTCACAAGCCATACATATTTCTAATCCGCCACCCAACACATGTCCTTTTATAGCAGCAACTACAATTTTTTTACTGTTGCAAATAGCAGCACTTACTTTTCTTGCTGTCTTTACCATTTCATTGTTTTGTATTTGTGTATTTGACGCAAATATTTTGATATCTGCTCCTGCACAAAAAAACTTTTCAGAAGTACTTTTTATTAAAATAACTTTAATAGTATCATCAAGACTAGCTTCTGTTATTATACTACTCAATCGTTCTAGGAAATCCAGATAATAACCATTGACTGGTAGTCGATTAAGGCTAATTATTACAATCGTATCTATTTTACTTACTAATATTTGTGAATCTAAATCTTGCATCTTTCATCCATTTAATAAAAATTCAGTTGTAATTTTTTTTGTGTGTTCTCCTAATTTAGGGGCTCCCAAATCAGATTCTAAATACTGATCATTGATTTGTATTGGGCATCGCGTTGTCTTTAATTTAAAACCGTCAGTCATTACTACTTCACAAATCATATTGAGTACTTTGAATCCCTCGCTATCAAACAACTCTCTCCAATTAAGTACGGCTGAACACCAAATATCAGCTGGCTCTAATATGGATAGCCAATATTCTGTGATTTTCGTTTTTAAGTGACTCGATAAAATTTCTTTAATCTCATCGCGTTGATTATACCAACTCTTGATTTCAGTATAATTCAATAATTCGCTACAAGAAAGTAATTCTCCTAATACAGGAATTTGTCCCATAGCTAGTGCTATAAAACCATCTTTGGTTTCATATATTCCATAGGGCGCACCCAAATAGGCGTGAGCATTATTAGTCTTGGTGCGTTGTATAGGCTCTCCTCCATCACGATAATACGTTGTAATGGATTCAAATTGAAATTCTATAATAGATTCCAGCATACTCACTTCTATGAGCGTCCCTTTTTTATGTCTTGCTTTTTTAAATAAACCAGCGAGTATTCCCTGAGTCAGATGAATTCCTGCCAGCATATCTACAATAGCTAGTCCCATTGGTACCGGACCTGCTCCATCATTACCACTTAATCCTGTCAATCCCGAAATAGCTTGTAGTAACAAATCTTGCCCTGGTTTATCTTTCCAGACACCTGTTTTGCCATAGCCTGTAATATCTCCATAAATAATTTCCGGATTTAATTTAGAAATTGTTTTGTAGTCAATCCCTAATCTTTCTGCAACTCCTGGTCTGAAGTTATGAATAACAACATCTGCTTTTTTTATTAGCTGATATATTTTTTTTTGTTCTTCAGTATCTTTTAAATCTGCCTGATAACTTTCTTTATTTCTGTTAATGGCTTGAAAAATGGTTGATTCTCCATTCAATACAATATTAGATACATATAAAGAACGACATATATCACCTGTATCAGGTTGTTCAATTTTTACAACCCGCGCTCCCAAATCAGCCAATCGCAAACTGGCAGAAGGTCCTGATAAGAACTGACTAAAATCAATCACTAAAACATCTTCTAAAGGTTTATTCATCCTGATTTAATTTAGATTAAATTCTTCATTGATTTTTTCATTATCTTCTCCTACAGTTGGTGCTGATTTACAAGAAAAAATACGCTCGCCATCAATTCTAAATGGGCATCTTGTAGTTTTGATTACTTCTCCGTGCAAGGTTTTTACTTCTTGAATCATTTTTAATGCTGTGAAACCTGGATGATTCAGTAGTGTATGGTAATCATATATTGGTGCAGACCATATATTCTTTTCATCAAATATAGCAAGCCAGTGTTTTGTTGTTTTTTTTATGAATACCAATGCCAGATATTTCATAATTTCATCGCGATTTTCAAACCAGGAATCAGGTTCTGAAAATTCTGATGGAGTTTCTATATCCATAGCCTGTAACAGTACCGGTAAATCAACCATAGAGATTGCAATATTACTATCAAAAGTTTTATAAATCCCATATGGAGCTGCAAGTAACGGTTGCGCGTTTCCCTGATATGCTCTGACTGGCAGTTGATTATCATTGTTTAAATAAGTAGTCAATCCTTCAAATTGCATGTCCAAAGTAGATTCCAGAAGACTCACAGAAATCATAGCTCCTTCGCCAGTCTTTGTTCGTTGGTATAAGGCTGCCAAAATTCCTTGTGCTAAATGACCTCCTGTAAACATATCTGATGCTGCGATACCCATTGGTGTAGGGTTATCCTCTTTATTTCCTGTTAAATACGTAACACCAGATAATGATTGAATTAATAAATCCTGACCTGGTTTTTTTGCCCAGGGACCTTTTTTACCATACCCGGTGATATCGCCATAGATTATTTTAGAATTCATTTTTTTTACAGATCTATAATCCAGACCTATCTTTTCCATGACTCCAGGTCTAAAATTATGTGTCATTACATCCACCTGACATAGTAGCTTCTTGATTTTATCTAAATCATCAGTGTCTTTTAGGTTTGCAGCAAAGGATTCTTTATTTCTATTAATAGTATGAAACACCAAACTGTCATTGTCGATAAACAAATTTTTAATTGCTATTTGTCTTCCAGACTCTCCTACTTTGGGGCGTTCGATTTTTATGACACGCGCTCCTAAATCAGCAAGTTTTAGACCTGCAGAAGGTCCTGCCATAAATTGTGCAAACTCTACTACTGTAATTCCTTCTAATGGTAACATGGTTACGTTTTTTTTAGAGTTTTAGGGACTCTATATATAATCTGTTTAACTCACTTAATACATTTTTAGCATTGCCCCCGTTCATCATATATTCACGAACAGGAGCTCCAGAATTATCCTGAAAATACATATGCCCATGATAACGTGGTCTTAAAAAAGCCCTATCCAGGGTAGGCAATGTATCTTTAAAATAATCCATAGAATTAAAATTCGTATAGGTATCTTCCCACGCTAATCGATGACCTGGTTGTCCTCCATTATTAAAAAATAATGTCTTTTGCACTTCTGGACTTGCTGTATATTGTACGTATTTTGCTGCTATGTCCTTGTAATCACATTCGCTAGATATTGCCAGTCCGGTACCACCTAAGGTCGTGACAAGTTTCTTTTCTTCTAAGTTAACTACATCGTGAAATTTTAAGATATGTTTTGCATAGCCTTTTTTAGAATAATTGGAATACCCATAGGCAAAAGGTGAATATGCAAATTGATCTGTACTTGTCATTGCCTCATATACCTGAATAGGATTCATACGATAACATTTATAATCAATATTTTGCCCTAAATCTCTAAGTATCTCTAATGCTTTTAATCCTATTTTTTCTGAAACTACCTGCTCTTTTACAGTACAAACATCTTCTCCCAGAGTACTGCAAATCATATAAAAACTCATCAATATATCCTGGGGAATACCGGGAATGGCTACCAAACCATTTTCTGATAATTTAATAAGTTCATTCCAGGTTTCAGGACGTTTTTTATTTAATTTATATAATAAATCCTGCCTACTGGCAGCAACCGGAGTAGCTGCATCTATAGCTAATGCCCATTGGTGTCCATTAAAAGAATAACTTTTGTGAGATTTCCCGACGGTATGTTGTTCTAAATGATCTATAAAATCTAAAGGTATGTATTTATCCAAAGCTATGATTACTTCTGTCCTAGCTGCAAAACCTGCCCATGGATGATCTATAATTAGCAGATCATATCTCTTAGCCAATTCATTTATAGGCTCATCAGCAAATGCTTGTAACGAACGTTTTTCCCAGGTAATTTCTACATTTGGGTTCAGTTCATGAAATCGTTGAGCGGTTGCTACGACCGAGGTAAATCCTCTACTATGATTCCAGGTAATTCCTTTCAGTTGTATTTTTCTATCTTTTTTCATCTTTTTTGATACTTACTGATTAATACCCAATTGCTCTCGGAATTTCATTTCCGCTTTCATATTTAGTACCATCCTGACCGGTAAGCTCCTTAAAGAAATGGTAGTATGAACCATAAGCACCGTGTTTATTCTCCTGTTCCAGGCGTTCTTCTTTCCAATCTTTAAATCGCTTACTAGCTGCTTCCTGGTCTCCAATCAGAAAAAAATAATCATTTGCAGAAATAACTGTACCCTTTTTATTTGTTAGTTCTAAATCTACATAGAATTTTTCTTTAACCTTTTTAAGTACTTTTTCTTTAATCTTAAAAAAGGATTTCGCACTATTGCCTTCTATGCTTGCTACGTCAAACTCCTGAGAGTAAAGTACCTCTCCTGTATCGTTTTTTATTTTGAAACTTACCTTACAATCCTTGTATGATTTATAAAAATCATTAATTATCCATATGTTCCCTACAAAAGGTTCTTCTATACGCCATCTTCGTTTTTTAAATTCAAAATTTACCAGAAGTGGTTGATACGCCTTTTTAACAAAATTAAAAGAACGTTTTGGCTTCTGATAGTTATCAATAATTGCCCACTTCATATCCGGACCATAGGTTATAAAATGACAAAGTGCAATTGCGCTCAGACCAGGCTTATCTCGTCTAAAGTGTTCTATTCCATTTTGAAAAATAATTCCTTGCGCATCCTGAGTAGCATTTACAAATTCTTCGAGTGATCCTTTCATCTCATTACCAAATACATCCCAATTTTGCATTCTCAATCGTATCAGATCTGCCCAATGATGTCCCCAACTAAGCCCTGGAGGCCACAATTCTTCTGCAGGTATGAATTTTTTAAGACTTTCTACTGATGGTACTGACGTAATTGCAAACTCAGGTACAATAGGATAGCCGTTTGCTTTCGTCTGATACCAATCTTCATGCAGCCAATCGCCCATATCATAAAAGTAACGTAATGCGTGTACAGCCTCTTTTGGCTTGAAACCTGCTTGTTGTGCTACATGATCTGTCATTGGAGAATCAGGAATATAGGGTAATTTTGCATATGCCTGCAAAGAGTCTCCCAAACGTTCTAGAAATTCGCGTCCAAATTTTGGGTCACGTGTTCTGAACATCATTTCTTCACCTCCCTCCATCATTATTAGCGATGGATGGTTTCTTCGTTCCTTAATAACACGGACTCCTTCATTAAAAATTTCAGCCAAATTATTTTCATCAGACGGAATATTACCTGTTCCCAAAGGGATCATATCCTGCCAAATGGTAATCCCCATTTCATCAGCAAGTTGATAAAACTCAGGAATCTCAGGCGGATGCCATCCAAAGATACGGATATTGTTCATATTCATTTCCTTTGCTAAACGAAAAAGCTCCTTATATTCATCTACAGAAGTTCTACCAGTAAAAATATCTGGGGGACCGCCCCAACAGGCAGATCTGATAAAATGAAATTTCCCATTGATATATGTAGAACGAGGGAAACTAACGTCTACCCCTTTTTTAAAACCAGGATTCCATTTGGAAGTTACTTCCCGAATACCAAACACAGTTTTATTAATATCATGAATAAATGTATCTTTTTGTAGTACAATCTTAGCTTCATATAAATTTGGCTCGCCGAGATCCCAAGGCCACCATAATTTTGCTTCATCAATTTTAACTTCCTTTGTAATTTTGTTTATTCCAGGTTTTAAATGCTGGTTAAATTTAAAATCCAAAGGTTTCATATCAAAATTTTTACCTTTTACAGTGGTTATTATGGTGATATCTTTTGATTTATTGGATACGTTTTCGATCATCATTTCTAAATTGACATTAGCGCTACCGTCCTTATTAATACTATTATTGGCATATACATCTGTAAAACGAGTCATTCCCGTAGTAATCATTTTTACAGGTCTCCATATCCCTATTGGCGTCAAATCTCTCCAGTAATCACCAAACCATGGCGTTTTTTTACCCGCTACAAAGGCATTTACTTGTGGAGGGGAATCTAATTTTACCATTAGCATATTGCGTCCTTTAAGGAAATCATCTTTACTAACACGTAAATAATCATTTACAGTGAATGAAAACTTAGAAAAAGCACCTTCATGCTTTCCCAAATAATGACCATTCAGCCATACTTCACAGGCATAATCAACGCCTTCAAAAACGATATCAATTATCTTATCTACCGTATCCTCTGTAACGCTGAACTGCAGAGAATACCACCACTCATATTGTTGGACCCATTGGGCTTTCACACTGTTACGACCAAAGTAAGGATCGTCGATCACACCTGCTTTCCATAAATCGGTATAGACATCTCCCGGAACTTTAGCATTGTTCCAAACTAAAGTTTCGATATCTTCTGAAGGAAGTTTATGTAATCCTTTTTTTACTCCTTCCCCTGGAAGCATCATTTTCATGCGCCACATCATACCACTTAAATCTCTTTCAGACTTATCACCTAAGTTACCATTGAAGGTTGTGTTGGGTTGAGCAAACCCAATTAATGACATTAATATGAAGAAAGTTCCTAAAATATTCTTTAACTTTCTTTTAAAATTTGGTCTCATAATTCAATTAAATTTATAATTCAAATATAAATACAAAAATTTATATTTGAAAAGTTTATACAAAAAACAGCATGAATAAATATCCTGCACCTGCATTAGAAAAAGGTTTAGACATCTTAGAATATCTATCCAATAAAGGGGTTCCACAATCCCAGGTAGAAATAGCTCAAGGGCTCAATAAATCTGCCAATGAGATTTATCGAATGCTAGCTTGTCTGGAATATAGAGGTTACATTATAAAATCAACATCTGGAAAGTACTCACTATCACTGAAATTATACCACTTATCTCATAGGCATAGTCCTATTGACGGATTATTAAAAGTTGCCAAACCCATCATGGAGGATCTTGCCAATAAAACAAAACAATCTTGTCATATGGGAATATTATATAGTGGCCAACTTATGGTCATATCACAAGTACAAAGTCCAGGTCCTGTTTCCTTATCCATAGAAGAAGGAAGCCTTTTTCCTTTAACAAAAACCACCTCAGGAAGGGTCTTATTAGCTTTTATGGAGACAGATGAATTAGAAAAAATACTCCAGACGAATCCAGAGTTTAATGCACTTTCGAAAAAAGAGCAGGTCAATTTTAGAACCAATCTAAAAAGTATAGAAAAAAACGGTTACGAATTAAAAAAAAGTGATCTAACCATTGGAGTAACTGATATTGCTGTTCCTATAGGTCATACCAATTCAGGAATTTTTAGTGTCCTTGCAATTTCCAGTTTGGAATCTATAAATCAAAAACAAAAAACTGGAGATTTTTTAATTAAATGTCTTAAAGAAACTGCTATTTCTATTAATACGAGTATAAAACTATAATTCATACTTATCTTGACTGTACATTTATAGTTATCAATAAGAAATCTCTTTTACGAATAAATACTTGCAAATAAAGAAGTTAACCCAGCAACTAAAATCTATATAATATAACCCATTTTAAATGATTACATCAAGGATAGCTGTCCCGTGCTCTCACAAACTGAATACCAAAATTCTCCTTCTAAGTCTATTTTTTTTCTTTTATTTATTACTTCTGCAATAGGGATATGAACAAAACTATTATTAACAATCCCTATTACAAATCCAGTTTTGCCATTCATAGCACCATGAACCGCCAGATGCGCCAGTCGATTACAAAAAATGCGATCATTTGCATTTGCCGGTGCACTTCTTATAATATAGCTTGGGTCAATATATTTAATCGTTGTGGGAATATCATGTTCCTGAAAAAATTCATTTATTTTATCTTTTAATAATAGACCTATATCCTTATGCAGTATGTTACCAGAAGCGTCTGTTTTATTGGATTCATCGGTATCAAACAAATGTTGCCCGGCACCTTCTGCTACAACAATAACAATATGATTCCTAGAATCCAATCGCTCCTTAAGTGCTGATAAAAAACCTTTCTCGCCACGTAGTTCGAATTCCATTTCTGGTACTAAAACAAAATTAACAACTGGCATCGAAAGTGCAGCAGAAGCAGCTATAAAACCACTATCTCTGCCCATAAGCTTGACAATCGAAATACCATTATAGGCTCCTACCGCTTCATTATGTGCATCTCTTATAATTGGAGTAGCGACATCAAATGCTGTTTCAAAACCAAAAGATTTATCAATTAAATCAATATCATTATCTATTGTTTTTGGGATTCCTACTACTACACACTCAAGATTTCTCTTTTCAATCTCTTTGGTAAGTTCATATGCGCCTTTTAAAGTACCATCTCCTCCAATAGTAAAAAGTATATTAATCTCATTTTTTTCTAATGTGTTAACCATTTCGACAACATCCTGCGCTCCTCGGGATGATCCCAAAATAGTACCTCCAAATTCGTGAATATTTTTTACTTTCTCCGGAGTTAGCGTTACAAACTCATGTTTTGTTTTTGGATTTAATCCTTCATAACCATAACGAATCCCTATCACTTCTGATACGCCATAAAAATAATGAAGCCCCATAACCAAGCCTTGTATTACATTATTGATTCCAGGACATAAGCCACCACAAGTTACAATGGCTGCTTTTGTGGTTTTGATATCAAAGTATATCTTTTCTCTCGGACCAGCCTTTTCTAAACTCAATGGTTTTTTATTGTCTCTAATACATTGCTCAAATCCTGATACAGATGTATTAAGAATCAATCTTTCCTCTTCATTTATAAAGTTAAAAACCCCATCCCCTTTAGTTTTACTAAGTCTTAGTGGTGATTTATAAGTAGGTTCTCCGATAAATTTAATTTCGAAGTTCTGATTAGATTTCATAATATGTGTTTTCAATTTTTTGTGTTCTAAAATAAAGTAAATTATATATTTTCTCCTATAGTAAATTCAAACAATTGTATTAGTTACTACCACTTGCAGTTGATACTATCTGCTTTGAGGCAAAATTTGTTTTAAAAAGAATCCCTATTCGAAGACGATCATAGTGCGCTTTTGAAAAATGATTTTTCAGATATCCCATCTCTAGTTTTAAATTTTTACTAAAAACATAGCCGACACCAGCGTGAAATCTATTTTGATTAAAAACAGGATCTTGCAAACTCAAAAAAATTTCATTAAAAAGGTTGGTATAAAAATATGAATTAAGAGATTGAATCCACCTCAATCGATACCGTATTCTATGATTAACTTCCTGATTATTTGCTTTTTCAATCCAACGTGTTTCCCATCGATATCTATGAGATACAGGAAAACCATTAGCGTGAGACTTTATATAGAACTCCTGATATAACCAATGTTGCCTGGTTCCAGGTTTGTAATTAATATATGAATCTGAATCTAGATAACCATACCCCAAAGTTACATCTAACTTAGGGTTGACAGCATAGGTAAATCCGGATCTAAAAAAGGATAGTTCATAAGATTTAAAAATATCATAATGCCTTAAAATTCCAACAGTGGGTATACTCCAACGTTTGGAGAGTCTATTAGTTCCTGATACTATTACCCATGATCCTAAGGTAATATCATTTCTGTTTTTCTGACCGCTCAGCGGTATAGTAAACAAAAACAGGATTAAAAAAAATCGAGTCAAAATAGTATTTTTAAGTGATTTGATAATGAAGTGATTTTTTAATCTATTGCCATTCTTTTTTACACGTTAGAGCTGTTTTATCTGATAAGTAAAAACTAAATAAAAAGCATTTTTACAGTCAATAGAAAAAGAGCATCTGTTGCGCTATACGTTATCAAAATAATTATGCTGAACTATCCTCCAAAATTCATAGAAGATACCATCAAAAAAAACTCCCATACATAATTAAACCTTGCTAGATATATAGGAGCCTTCTATTGACTCGTCTTAACTTTTTCAGGAAATAGAAAAAGTCAAGATGAGTTCATAATTTTCAAAAATTGATGATTTAAGAATGTTAAAATTTAGATATGATCTAAAATCTGATGTGCATCAATTAGTGGACCTCCATGCAACGTTTCATCATTAGCTTGATTTACGAATTTATCAAAATTAATATGAAATGAATGTGCTAGCTGAATAGCTTTACTTATATAACTTCCTTTTTGCAGCCAAGTGTTCATAGGGTCTAGCATTTCTGTAGGCACACCAGGTACATATTTTGGCATATTTAATCCAAAAATCGGGTGCTCTTCAAATTCTACATCAGTAAGCTCTCCTCTAAGGGCAGCCGATATCATAGCTCTGGTATACTTCAGTTTTATCCTGGATCCTACGCCATATGGTCCTCCTGACCATCCTGTATTAACCAACCATACATCTACTCCAGCTTCAGTCATTTTTTTGCTTAACATCTCTGCATATACAGTTGGGTGTAATGGCATAAATGGTTCTCCAAAACAAGCTGAGAATGAAGGTACTGGTTCTGTAATACCTGCTTCAGTACCTGCTACTTTGGCTGTATATCCAGAAATAAAATGATAAGCAGCTTGTCCGGGAGTCAGTTTTGAAATCGGAGGTAACACTCCAAAAGCATCACAGGTAAGGAAAAATATATTTTTGGGGTTGCTTGCATACGATGGTTGTTGAATTTTATCTATGTGATCTAATGGATAGCTTACTCTTGTATTTTGAGTAATTGAACTATCCTCAAAATTAACTTCTTTTGTTCCTTCTTTAAAAACAATATTTTCTAACAATGCGCCAGGTTTAATTGCCCGATAAATATCCGGTTCTTTTTCTTCTGTTAAATCAATAACTTTTGCATAACATCCTCCTTCAAAATTAAAAACTGTATTTTCTGCTGTCCACCCGTGTTCATCATCTCCAATAAGTTTTCGGTTAGGGTCGGCAGACAATGTTGTTTTTCCTGTACCAGAAAGTCCAAAGAAAATAGCCGTCTCACCATCTTCTCCTACATTTGCAGAGCAATGCATCGGTAACACTTCTTTCTCAACTGGAAGAATCAGGTTTAAGGCTGAAAATATTCCTTTCTTAATTTCTCCTGTATAAGCAGAACCTCCTACGAGTGCTATTTTTTTTGTAAAATTCAATATTGAAAAATTTCCTTGACGAAGACCAAATTCTTTAGGATTCGGAGCTTCATACCCCGGTGCACAAAGCACCAACCATTCTTCCTCAAAGTCTTTTAATTCTTCTTCTGATAAACGAAGAAACATATTGTTTACAAAGTAGTTTGACCAAGGATACTCAGTTATGGTTCTTACATTCATTTTATATTTTGGATCTGCACACACTGCTGCATCTCTCACATACACTTCTTTTCCAGAAAAATAATTTATTACTTCGTCATAAAGCTTATCAAAATTTTCTGGAGAAACTGGTTTATTTGTTCTACCCCACCATACTTTATCTTTTGTATATGCATCTTGCACTAAAAAACGATCTTTTGGAGAACGTCCTGTAAACTTACCAGTATTGATATTTAGTGTTCCATTAGCAGTTTCGGTACCCATTTTTTTTTCTACTGTAAATTTTTGCAGGGTTTCCGGATCTAAATTCCAATATACTTTATCTGGTGTTAAACCATATTTTTTAAGGTCTTTGTTTTGTGGTGATCTTGTTGTTGTTTCCATAATTTAAAAAATTTACAAGTTGGATTAAAGTTTACTATTTTTTGATATATTGATCTATTGAAAAACTATCTTATCTATAGGTTTAAAAGGGCCATATGATAGGTACTAATATGAGAGTTATACAAAAAAAAATTAATAATAATGGAGCTCCTACCTTTACATAATCCATAAATTTATAATCTCCCGCAGCCATTACCATTGCATTTGTTGTAGTCCCAACTGGTGTTAAAAATGCTGTTGATGCACTTATAGCAACAGTAATCATAAATGGTTTAGGTGATATATGTAATGCTGTAGCTGCCATAATCGCAATTGGTGCCATCAATACGGCTGTTGCCGAGTTGTTTATTGTCTGACTAAAACTGGTTGTCAGTAAAAAAATACCTCCTAGTAAAACTGTTGGATGGATACTACCCAAATATTCTACTAAGCTATTTGCTGCTAGCTGCGCTGCTCCGGTTTTTTGTAATGCAATCCCCATTGGAATCATCGCCGCAATCATCACAACACTTACCCAGCTAATTCCTTTATAAGCTTTTGCAATGGGTACACATCCTGTGATTAGTATAACACCTGCACAGATTAATGCTGCAATGGCACTCGGTACAATTTTAAAAACAAGTAATATGATCATTAATAAAAGCATTCCTAACGCTATAAAAGACTTATATGTCAAGGCATCTACTTCTTTTGCCATTTTTTCAGGACTTCCTGAAATCACCAAATTCTTATAGGTATTTTTTAGTGCTTCTATACGTTCCCAGGGACCTCTTATTATAAAAGCATCTCCAGCTTTTACTACAACATTTTTATCGATCAACGGTTTGTTATTTCTTGATGTTGCCAGTAACTGAATACCTGTTTGTTTTAGATAAGTTCCCATTGGAATACTAGTTCCTAAAAAAAATGATTTTGGTGTTATGATCATTTCTGCCATGCCCACTTCTTGATTGATAAATTCATTTTTGAATTCATCATCAGAATTTTTCATAGGAATAATACCTAATTTAAATTCGATAATCATTTTATCCACATCTTCTGTCTTACCTTTTACAGTAATTATATCGTGGTAACGTAGTTCTGTATCTTGTGTTGGGAATTCTACAAAATGTTTGGTTCCTTTAAAAAGGTTAGGATGCCTTCTTCGTAACCTGATAATAGATACATTATACGTATCTTCAAAATTCCACACTCCAATCGTTGTATTGATTAATGGAGACATTGATCTTATGCGAAGGCGGTATATACCTTTATCAATACTATAATTTTCTATCCATTGATGCATTTCTGAATCAAGGTTTATAGGTATGTTTTCTGCCGTATTTTTGGGTAAAATCTTAGTTCCTACATATCTAAAGTACACTATTGTAATGAGCAATAATGGAAGCCCTATCATCGCAAACTCAAAAAATGAAAAAGCTTGATAACCATTCTCTACAAGTGCATTACTGGCTATAATATTAGGGGGTGTACCTGTTAGTGTTAATAAACCGCCCGTATTAGAACCGAATGCTACTGGAATCAATAGTTTTGACGGTAATGTACCAATATTCCAGGCTGCTGATACGGTTACTGGTAATAAAGTTGCTACAGTTCCTGTATTACTTACAAAACCAGATAATATCCCGGATCCAAATACTACCAAAATCAACAGCTTAGGGATACTTTTTCCTGCCCATTTTACAAATTTTTGACCGGCAAGAGCTGTCCAACCTGTTTGGGATAAACCTTCTCCAATAATAAAAAGAGAGGCAATCATAATAACAGTCGGATTGCTAAAACCACTAAGTGTTTCATTAAGATCTAAAACCCCTGTTAAAAAAAGGCTGAGCATAGACAATAGCGCAACAATATCTGGTGTAAATTTTCCCCAAATAAAAAGTCCTATTGTAATGCTTAAAATAACGATAAGAGATATCATTCTCGGAGGTTTTAATTAATACATTAATTTGTTAAAATTAGTCCAGAGTTAGTAAAGGCACTTGGGTATGTAATGCCAGAAGTTTTGTTAACCTACCCTCTGAAGGCTCGTGTCTTTTTGCGTGATTATAGGGTAAAATAGTAACCATATCTATTTTATTATTTGCTACAAAATCAAAAATTCCTTGTTCTACATCATCACTTTCTCTAAATACATGCTGTGAATAAAAATTTTCTAAATAATACTCTACTGTGTTTTCATTCTTTTGATCTGCAGCTGTATAACCATAACTATCATCTTTGTTTACAATGGTTAGAACATATACTTTTGCTTTAAAATGTCTTGCTAATATTAATAATGTCATTAATACAGATGGATCATCTATTTCTTCTTTTCCAAGAACTAAAGCTATTTTATGTATACCATCTTTTAAGATAGTCTCTGGAATTACCAAAACGGGACAATCTGCTTCTAATACTAGTTCTGAGGTATTTGAGAATATACTTTCATCATCAATATCACACCCTTTGGTGCCCATTATGATTAAATCTGCTTCTCGCTCTTGTTGCTCTACTAATATTGTATCTATCAAAAAATCAGGTTTTATAACCAATTCAATAGTAGATGCTTTTGCGTACTGAAATTCTGATTTAATTTTTTCAATCTTAGACTCTAATTGTATAACAATTTTATCTCTATTTGAAGAGTTATACGAATGTATTATAACTATATCTGGTTTATAATCTATTGAGAATAGACTCAATGCAAATCGTAAAGCATACTCAGAGGTAGTAGATAAATCAAATGGAATTAATATTTTTTCAATAGTATTCATGGTCTTGATAATAAAAGTTTTAGAATTAAAAGCGGGAACTAAAAAGCTTAGGAATGGTAAGCCAGGAAATGTCAGTTTTCAAAATAATTTCAGAACGTATCCAAAAAATATTTATACAAATTTATTGCACAATTTTATAGGGTTCTGCTCTATTCGTTTTAGAGGTATTAGCAATTGTACGCATTGGGTATCTAGAAAAATTCGCAAGAATTAATACAGTTTTCATTTTATTAATTTTAAGGATTACAACTCTTTGAGAAATAGTATGTTTTTCTAATTTCTACAGTCAAAATTAGTATATGTTTTCTTTTTAAAAGATGACTTTTATCAGGTCTTACTTTTATCATCTATGATTCTGGAATACCATTATTTTGTAAGGAAAGAGAAATAAACACTGATGTTAAAAGAGAGCAATCAGCATACTTTATATACCAGTTATATTGATTATTTGAGCGTAATTCTACTGAATGTAAATTTTGGAACTCCAAACCTATAAAAGCAAATGACAAATATCATTTTATACTAAGCATTAAATTTTTGTCAGATTTGATATAGTAGAAGTAAGTATTCATTATTTTGAGTCAAAATAACATCACACTTTTTTAACTATCCTTTTTTTTTGAAGAAAAATCGTATGATGATTTCTGAATATGCATCTATAAAAATAGATTTTTGATATTCCTTACGGTAAATTCAAACAATAGATGGTTTGAGAAAATTTAAACTTTTAGATTCTAGTAAAAAAAAAATTCAGGATGCCTTGTTAAAGAGTATCAATTTTTTTTAAATTTCTTAGATATATCGTTCTAATACCATTTCTACCTTAAAATCAACCACTAAAATTTGTTCTTTTCCCCTTATGTTTCAAAATAAAAATTAACTGTCACTTAGGCTATACTGAACTTTTCTTTTTTGCCTAAAGAAAAAGCAACTGTATTTTATTTGGGTAATTTTAAAGCAAAAATGGTATAAACAACAAGGATAGAATAGTCAACAAATCCAACATAAAACACTAAATGCTAGAATTTTGACTATAATTATAACATATATATCTTACAAAAAACTTTGAATTCCTAATACATAGCTCTCCATACCAAAGCCCAGAATAACACCTTTTGCATTTGGTGATATATATGATTGGTGTCTAAATGCTTCTCTTCCAAAGGTATTAGAGATATGTACTTCTACTACAGGAACCGAGACTGATTTTATAGCGTCGCCAATACCTATTGATGTATGCGTATATGCACCGGCATTAAGAACAACCCCATCGTATAAATCATCAGCTTCCTGAATTTTAGTGATCAATACTCCTTCTATATTCGATTGAAAATAATCAAGGGTAATATCGCTAAATCTCATTTTCAATTCATTAAAGAATTCTTCAAAAGTTTGATTTCCATAAATACCAGGTTCTCGTTTACCCAGTAGATTTAAATTTGGACCATTAAGTATCAGAAGCTTCACCTGTTTTTTATTTTTTTAATTAAGTTCAAATGTAATTAATAGCATTTTAACACCAAAAAATCTAAAAGTATATTAATGATAAATTACTCCAAAGAACGTAGTTTTATTCTGTGAACTCTTGTATAATTCGTCGATTGTTTTCGGTTTTAAAAAGATATCCTATTGATAGCTGAGCCACCGCATTATTATTAATAATATTTATCACTGCGGTATCATTGATATTGGTCAAACCGATATTATAACGTACTTGAAAAAATAAACCACTTTTTAATTTATAACCAGCTCCAAAAGCCCAACTAAATTCTAAGCTATTAAAAGAATCAAAAAAAACATCTGTATTTTCTACAGCATCATTTGTAGCTCCGTTTAATAAACCTACCTGCGGTCCAGATTCTATACTTAAAGGATTCGTTATATGAAATTTTGCCAGCAGGGGTAATGTAAAATAATTTAGGTTTATTTTCTGTTCCTCACCTTCTACTTCGATTTTATATCCTTGCGCTGTATATAACAACTCTGCTTGTAATAAAAAATTTCTGGAAATCGGATATTCTACCACAACACCTAGATGCACTCTTACCCTTCCTTCTGCTCCATCTGTATCTCCTGTAATATTAGTATAATTGGCACCTCCTTTAAAACCTGCACGCGCATACAAAGGTTCTTGATCATCTATTTTTTGAGACATTGCGTAGTTAGAAATGAATAGCAATACACCTAAAATTAAAAACTTTTGTTTCATGTATACTAAGTTTTATATCGAAATGAGTTTATGCCCAAAAATAGTTTAATTTTTGATAACGACTAACTGGCAAATGAAAAACTAAAAATAGCATTCTGCTACTATCGAAAAGCCAAAAGAATCGTATCGCTAAACTTTTCATTATTTAGTATCTTTGTACTATGGTAGAAAATGGGAAAAAGATTATATTATTTGATGGCGTCTGCAACCTATGTAATGGTGCTATTAATTTTATTATAAAAAGAGATAAGAATACTGTATTCAGGTATGCTTCCTTGCAAAGTGAAGTGGGTGTTAAACTAGCCAAAGAATTAAACATTGATACCTCAAAACTAGATTCGATACTTCTAATTGATCCCAAAGTAGGTTATTATCATAAATCAACAGCTGCCTTGCATATTGCAAAACAGCTGTCTGGTGGTTATCCGTTATTCTCTGTTTTTCTCTTCTTCCCTAAATTCTTAAGAGATTTTGTGTATGATATAATAGCCAAAAACAGATATAAATGGTTTGGAAAAAGAGAAAGTTGTGTGATTCCAACTCCTGAACTGAAATCTCTTTTTATCGAATAATTATTAGATAAATGTTCAATCTATATAAGTAGATTGAACCCCTAAAATTTCCTGAAATATACCTATACATTTTACTGCATTATTAAATATTTCCGTAGCATGGGGCTATGTAAACAATTCATAGTGATGTAAAAAAACAACGGTGTATCTTTCAGGTCATTTAGAGGTTTAATCAAAATTAGTTAAGTTATGTTAAATTTATATTTACTGGTTTTGGACATTTCTAGAGTCAAGCTTAAATTCTTTTTGGCTCTGTATTGTATTTAATTCTTTATCCAATTTATTTATGTTATCAATGTGTACAAAACATAAACAAATTACTGTAAACGAAATTAATACCACAGGCAATACCAAGCGTTTCATAATCTTTATTTTGAGGGTTATTGTAAGTAAAACCGTAATTAAACTACGGTATAAAAGTAGCCCTGTTTTTACGTTAATAAAAAGTGATTTTAGAATTCGTAGACGTTTATTTAGAATTCGTAGATAAATAAAAAGAAATAGAAATACACAATAAACCTAAAACACTAAAAATCAATATATTTAACTTATAGAATCGTATACATATTTTTTTATTTCAAAATAGAAAGCCGTTTTGCAATATGCAAAACGGCTTTACAAAACCTACCAAGTATTTACTATTTTATTGTTCCCCCAAAACTTTCTTCAATGATAATAATTCATAACATTGACAAAACAGTAATACATGATAATCAGGCTACATAAGGCTACAATCAGAAACTATACACTAATATATTATATCACTAATTGAGTATATATTACCACTATCTTTTAACTATTAAATATTAGATTGATTTTCTGCTATTTCAGCATCTGTAAGAGAATTGGTTTTATAATTTTTCTTTAATTTTTTAGATTCAATATCTAATTTATTCATATTATCAATATGTACAATACTCAGACATATTATTGAAAATGAAATTAAAGCTAAGGGTAGAAAAAGCCGTTTCATATATTTATTGTTTTAAATTTTATCAAACTTGTGTGGTTCAAAAGTATATATATACTCCATACAAATTAAGGGTACTTTAGCTAAAAATCATACAGGGGTTTTCCCCCTATTTTAGTAGAGTTAAACACTAAATATATTCTAAATTCCCCAAAAAAGAGGGTTTTTTTTGTTTTTTTTTCAATGGAAAGAATAGGTTTTATATTTATATTTACACACAGTACGGCTGCATAAAAAAACTAAAACCATTAATCTGTTTATGTGCTATTATTTCTTTACAAAATTTATTAATAATGATAAAAAACTCCAGAACAAAATAAAAAATATGGGATGACCATTCAAGAATATAGTATACATTACTTGCTTAATGACTAAAATAATGTATCATATTTTTTTAGCACCAATCTTTTAATCAAAGAATGCTAGTATAATCTATCTATTTTAATAGTTATGTGCTGAAATTGATAATAAACCTATTTTTAAAAATTATAGTTAATTTTTAAATGATAATTATTTAACTAAAATATTGTATGCAGAAAGAAATGAAAAAACCGAAGTACTGTAGTACTTAAAAAAGTGCGTGATGATGATTAACCAAAATCTAGAAATTACATTCTAAAAATTAAATCCGTTTTATCTTAATTCTTTTAAAGCCTACTCTCTTTTTATCAAAAAAAATGCATAAATAAAACGAAAATTTAAAATATCATAAATAAATCATAAAATCTTAACAGTTAAACTTCATAATACACCTTTGTAACCACAGATGAAAAGTAATTTTTAATCTACAAAAAGCATCTAAATAGAAAAATACAATATATAAATAACTTTTAATATGAAAATAACTACAAGCGTACATAATCATCTATTATAAATTTTGAATACTAAATAATTAAGGAAACACGTTAGCTTTTATAATCAACCATCACCTAACCAATTGTGAATCAAAAAACTACTCTAAAAATACTATCTTTATTTTTTTTAATATGTTTTCACAGTATTAATGCTCAATCAATTGAGGTGAATCCTATGGGCAATCCCGCATCTAATCTGGGTGCTGCAGAATTAATTCAACAAGTTTTATTAGTGAATGGAGGAATAACCTTTGACCCTGCATCTCTTATCGTAACTGAAAGTCCAGACGGAGTTGGAGATCTGGATAAGAGGAGTTGGGGATATTTCCAGAAAGGAACAAGTACATTCCCATTTGATGAAGGTATTTTACTATCTACAGGAAGTGCTAAAAGATCCGAAGGACCTAATAATCAAGCTGGCTTTACATCTATACTAGAAGGAGAATGGCCTGGTGATGATGACCTGGAAACTATTCTTAATGATGTAAATGGAGATGTCGTAGAGACATTTGATGCAACTATATTTCAATTTGATTTTATTCCTGATGGTAATACGCTAAAGTTTGATTTTATTTTTGGATCTGAAGAATATGAGAATGATTTTGAATGTGATAATAATTTTAGAGATGGTTTTGCTTTTTTAATCAAAGGCCCTGGAATAAACAATGATTCTGGTACTGCTTTTGGTGGAAAGAACATTGCTGCCGTTCCTAGTTCGAATAATATTATTGTAAATACCGGATCCATCCACGACGATTCTTTTTCTTGCGGTACTGAGATAACAGGAACAAATTTTTTTCCAGAATTTTACATTAGTAACTCAAATGCTAATAATACTGGTGTTGTACAGTTTGATGGATATACAGATATTCTTCTTACAGAAACCAGTGTAATTGCAGGAGAAACGTACACAATCAAAATAATCATTGCAGATCGAGGTGATAATAGATTAGACTCAGCCGTATTTATTAGAGGATTTGCTACTAATTCCAATGTGGTTATTGTTGATGAAGAAGGATCTGAGTTAAATTTTTCTATGTGCGAAGGAGAAGAGGAAATACTTACTGCGCAATCTGTAGATGATCCTTTTTCTGGTATGGAAACTTATGAATGGCTATTGGATGGAGTTCCTATCATAGGTGAAGTTTCTTCTACTATCACGGTTAGTCAAGGTGGTATTTATAGTGTTATTGTAAGAGATGATGGCAGAGAGTTTGAAGATTCTATACAAGTCACTATAATTCCTGTTCTCAATGCAGGGGAACCCGGAACTGTAGATATCTGTGTGAATGATGTCGCTATAGACCTTTTTACTATCTTGGGGGGCACCCCGGATATTGGAGGAATCTGGGATCCACTACTAACAAGTGGAACAGGTGTTTTTGACCCTGTAACAGATGCTGCAGGAATATATACATATACAGTAACATCAGAAAATAATTGTGGAACAGATCAAGCGACTGTAACCGTTACTACAATACAAGTACCAACGATAACATTAATCAGCACGAACTGTACAGATACTACTTATGAAGTAATCTATGATGTAGATACAGAAAGTAATATAACAACTACTGCAGGAGAGGTTGATCCTGATGGTAATAGGATTTTTAATATCCCACAAGGAGCTGCTATTGAAATTACTGCAAATGCTACCAACCTTACCTCCTGCTCCTCCATTTTAGCAGTTCAGGCTCCCGATTGTGATTGTCCTCAAATAATACTAGATAATCCACAAGCTATCTGCGTTGATCAAAATGGAACTCCTATAGAAGGATTTGAGTACCCAATTATTACTACTGAACTGGACGCTTCCCAATACACATTCATCTGGACGTTTGAAGGAGTTACAATGACAGGAGAAACATCTCCTCTCATTACTGCCAGAGAACCCGGAACCTATACTGTATCATATAATGATACGATTTCTGGCTGTATGAGAGAAGCTTCTGTTACTGTAGTATTCGATAAAAGTCCTGACAATCTAATATTGACACTAACAGAAGGTGTTTTTTCTCAAAATAATGGAATTATAGCAAATGTAACCGGAGGAGGACCTTTTGAATTCTCATTAGATGGAGGTGCTTTTCAGGAAAGTAACAGGTTTGATAGTGTTTCCCTGGGTATCCACGAAGTAACTGTCGCTGGTGGCAATAATTGTGGCACTATTACAGAAAGTATACTTGTCCTTGGCTTTCCTAATTTTTTCACACCTAATAATGATGGATTTAATGATTTTTGGAATGTAATTGGTGATTTCGAAATACCTGCAATGGATATTTATATTTTTGATAGATATGGTAAATTATTAAAACAATTAGATCCTAATGAAACGGGATGGGATGGGATCTATAATGGTGTCCCCCTACCTGCTACCGACTATTGGTTTACGGCAGAACTAAAAGATAAATCAGAAAAATACCGTAGCCATTTTACATTAATAAGATAATGAATCATCAAATAACCAGAAATACTTTTTATGAAACAAACCAAAATATCATAACAAACCACATATAAACCTAATAATACCAATAATTTAATCAACCCAATATTAATTAAAACAAAAATCTCTAAAAAATCTCTTTATGCCTACAATTCAACCACCTTTTTCACGAAAATCTTACATAAGTTAATCTAGTCAGGTATTCTTAGAATCACTTTTATACTTATAAAATCAAACTGGTATAAAAATAATTATTAAGTACTACAAATGTAGAAATACTGAACCCGAAGTCATCTATTACAATAGCAATATAGTCAACATTGATATTTTTAGGTTTGACATCAACAAGGAACAAATAGTAAGTTCATATTAAACCATTTTAGCTTTATTTAACCATTATTCGAGATTAAGAACACCATCTCATCAGTCAATGAATTTGATTATTATCCAATAGCATTTTCTGAAACAAAGAACAACACTTCACCAAACTAATTCCTATGAAAAATCCAATCATTTTAAAACAAAACATCTCTAAGACATCTTTAAAACCTATGACCTCAGTCTTTAATAAAACAGTCATTCCTGTAAAATTTATAAGAGATATCCGATGAAAAAATTTCTAAAAAATTACAGCGTTTTATTTTTTTTAATTTTTACCGGGGTTCATTGTTTTTCTCAAGCTCCAGGTTGTCCTAATATAAATATTGATGGTGATACAACAACAGACTGTGATAATAAATGCGCTGACTTAACAGCCACATTTTTAGAGACAGGTTTGACCGATTCATACCAGGTTTCTTCAATTACATATGCACCTCCATTTCCTTTTACAGGATTGGCCAACCCTATAGGAATAGGCGTTGATGACATATGGTCTGATGTCATAGACCTACCATTTGATTTTTGTTTTTTTGGAGATACGTATAACCAAATTCAGGTTGGATCCAATGGTGTACTAAGATTAGAGATAGAACCAGTAGACCTTACAAACGAATGGCAATTCGATGAAGATATACCTAATAATGTAATTCCTGCACTTGGAGAAGCCAACATTTTTGGGGTAGGTCATGACATTGACCCCTCAATTCTTGGTTCGAATCCCGAAATTGCCTGGGAATTAACAGGTACTTCTCCTTGTAGAACATTTGTTGTATCCTATGCCAATCTAACTCATTTTGACCCTAGTTGTGTTGCATTTGAATCAACCTCTCAAATTGTTTTATATGAAACTACTAATGTCATAGAAGTTTATGTAAAAGATAAACCTTTTTGTACAACCTGGAATCAGGGTAATGCGGTAATTGGTATTCAGAATAACCCCGGAGATATTGCATATGTGCCTCCTGGAAGAAATACTTCTGACAGCCCCTGGGAAACAACTAATGAAGCCTGGAGGTTTACTCCTAATGGAGACCCAAACTATGAAATCAATTGGTTTGATGATGCTGGAAATAACATAGGTAATACTGTAACTATTAATGTGTGTCCTACAGTAGATACTAACTATACTGCCGAAATTATATACACTAATTGTAATGGAGATCTTGTTACATTAACCGATGATATAGATGTTACAGGTACTGATTCCCCTAATGCAGGAGCGGATGGAACTCTGGATATCTGTGCTGGTAGTACCACTACCATCGATCTATTTACACTATTGGGTGATATGCCATCAACTGGTGGAACTTGGAGTCCTACATTGACAAGCGGAACTGGAGTTTTTGACCCTGCAATTGATCCTCCTGGCACATATACCTACACCGTTATAGGCACTTTGTGTCCTGATCCTGATTCTGCTGATGTTGTTGTTACCTATATAACAGCTCCTGATGCCGGAACTGATGGTGTTATAGATATATGTGAATCTGCTACCAGCATTGACTTATTTACAATATTAGGAGGTACACCGGATACCGGAGGAAGCTGGACTCCAGCTTTAACTAGTGGTACCGGAGTATTTGATCCTGCAGTAGACCTTGGAGGAGTATATACATACTCATTCGATTCAACGCCTGGAGAATGTAATACTGATCAGGCAACTGTAACTGTTACCATTACTCCCATCCAAAATGCTGGAGAACCCGGAACTGTAGATATCTGTGCGAATGCAACAACTACAGATCTTTTTACGATTATCGGTGGCACACCAGACACTGGAGGAATCTGGAGTCCGCCACTAACAAGTGGAACAGGTGTTTTTGATCCTGCAACAGATACCGCTGGAGTATATACCTATACGGTCACATCAGAAAATAATTGTGGTACAGATGAAACAACTGTAACAGTAACTGTCACCCCTATCCTAAATGCGGGAGAGCCTGGAACTATAGATATTTGTGCGAATGATACGACCATAGATCTTTTTACCATATTAGAAGGCACACCAGATACTGGAGGAAGCTGGGATCCACTACTAACAAGTGGAGCAGGTGTTTTTGATCCTGCAACTGATACCGCAGGAGTATATACTTATACTGTAACATCAGAAAATGATTGTGGAACAGATCAGGCAACTGTAACTGTCAATACGGTAGTATTGCCCACAATAACACTCATCAGCACGAACTGTACTGATACTACTTATGAAGTAATCTATGATGTAGATACTGAAAGTAATATAACAACTACTGCTGGAGAGGTTGATTCTGATGGCAATAGAATTTTTAACATCCCACAAGGAACCGCTATTGAAATTACTGCAAATGCTACCAACCTTGCTTCCTGCTCTTCTACATTAACAGTAATGACACCTGATTGTAGCTGCCCTCAAATAACATTAGACAATCCAAAAACTATCTGCGTTGATCAAAATGGAGCTCCTGTAGAAGGATTTGAGTACCCAATCATTACTACTGAACTGGATGCTACTCAGTATACTTTTGTTTGGATGCTCGAAGGTGTCCCAATAACAGGAGAAGTGGCTCCTCTGATTACTGCTAGAGAACCCGGAACCTATGATGTATTATATACGGATATAACCTCTGGCTGTACGGAAGAAGCATCAGTTACTGTAGTATTTGATAGTGGACCCGAAAATTTAATATTATCATTAACAGAAGGTGTCTTTTCTCAAAATAATGGAATTCTAGCAAATGTAACTGGAGAAGGACCTTTTGAATTCTCTTTGGATGGAGGTGCTTTTCAGGAAAGTAACAGGTTTGATAATGTTTCCCTGGGTGTCCATGAAGTAACGGTCTCTGGTGGTAATGACTGTGGTGCTATTACGGAAATAATATTTGTCTTAGGTTTTCCTAATTTTTTCACACCTAATAATGATGGATTTAACGATTTCTGGAATGTAATTGGCGATTTTGAAATACCTGCGATGGATATCTATATTTTTGATCGATATGGAAAATTATTAAAACAATTAGATCCTAATGAAAAAGGATGGGATGGAACTTATAAAGGTGTTCCCTTACCTGCTACAGATTACTGGTTTACTGCAGAGCTAAAAGACAGATCTGAAAAATATCGCAGCCATTTTACTTTAATCAGATAAGTGAATTAATGAAGTGTAAGGAAAGATTTATTTGTAAAGTAATGAGAGAAAAGTTGTTTATAGATAGATAAATAGGTATGTACGTTTTGGCGCATACCTATTTTCTTACAGCTCAATCACTGTCTGATTGGGCTTGTTCAATGAAGTTAGTTTATAAAAAAATTGAGACAAGCCAGGTTTAACATTAAATCCGTATACTAACACTATTGAGTATTAGCGAAATTGTTTTAAACTTTTTTTCTCTAGTAGCTCCTAAAGAAAAAATGATCATACTAATGTATATTATCTTTCAAATTTTATCGTAAACCCATCTCCGAACTGTTCGCTAACAGAAAAACTATTAGAAGTTAATTCTAAAAAACCTAAGCTATTTTCATTTACAATAAGTTCATCTGCATCTGCTGGTGCACTTATTGCATATGGATAAGTTCCAGATGGCAAGCCATTATATACTCCATCTATTGTACTATTATTAGTAATAGTTACCTTTTGGGTAGACTCATTAAAATTCCAAACGATGATTCCTTTCTCAAAATCCTGATCCATTCCTATAAATCCCCCGGTGATATTTACTAAATTCCATTCGCCGTTTAGAGCACTCGTTTGACTTTGACTATCATCATCATTACTACAACTTACGAGTATGATTGAAAGCAATAAAATATAAATACGATTCATCTTAATAAATATAATAGTTTGTATATACTACTAGATGACGATCATCTTTACATGTTGCGTTATTAAATGTTAATTCTTATCGATATCCCTTTTTTAATTCTGAAACTATATCCTTTATTCTATCCAAAAGTGTAATAAAATCTGTCTCGGTAGTCATTGGGTTCATAATAGTTGTCCGGAGATAACGCCTTCCTCCTATCATTGTTTGTACAATATAAAATGCCCCTGATTCAATTAAAGTATCGCGTATGGTAGCATTGAGAAGATTGATTTCTTCCAAACCTGCTTTACTACCAATAAATCTAAAATTAATGATATTTGATTGAGGGGTAATCGCCAGATCAAAATCAGTTTGTTCTAAGAGAATGGCAGCAAAGGTTTTAGCCAAACCATAAAGCCTGTCAATATTTTTCTCAAAAATATCTTTTCCATACATTTTTATAACAGAATAGACTTTGACAGACATCATCAATTTTGTGCATTCAAAAGTACGCTTCCCTGAATTATACCACTCTTGAGAATGCTGTGAATCCCATAAATACTGAGCTTTTTGCTGAAAAGTTTTATATGAATTCTCTCCATGCTTAAAAACTAATGCAGTGTTTAGTGCTGGAATCATTAACATCTTATGAAAATCAATAACTACAGAATCGGCACGATTAATACCTTTGACTAAGTATGAATACTGCTTAGAAAATGCAACTCCTCCTCCGTGTGCGCCATCTACGTGAAACCACAAATCATTCTTATCTGCAAAATCTGCTAATGCATTTAAGTCATCATAAGAACCCGTAGCAGTAGATGAAGCACAACCAATAACAGCTATCACACGTATGTCTTTTGCTTTTGCTTTTTGTAAATATGTTTCTAAAAGAGTGGTTTCTATCTGAAAAGAATTATTTACGGGTACTTTTATAATACCTTCACTCCCAAAACCTAATATTCTTGCGGCGCGATCAATGCAATAATGTGCTTCTTCGGATACCATGACTGCTAACTTTTCCTGATGACCATTTTCCCAGACAGCATTCGGCGCTTTTGCTTTTCGGGCAGCCAATAGCGCCGTCAGATTTGCTAATGTCCCGCCAGAGGTCAGAAACCCTGATGCGTGTTCATCATAACCAATATACCCGGCGACAAAATCTGTTACAATCTTTTCTAGCGCGTTTGATGCCATTCCCATTTCATAAACTCCAGTTCCATTACTTAGTAAATCAGATACCAATCCGGATAAAGCTGCTATAAAAGAAGGAACTGCCAGTTGATGCCCCATACATCTGGGATGGTGTACATGAGTAGAATGCGCTATTATATTCTTAAAAAAATCCAGCATTTCAGAATCAGAAGAAGAAAAGTCTTCCTGCCAATATTTAAGTTCATCAGTAGGTGTTTTGTATTTCAGTACTGGTTGCTCTATATCCGATTGAACCTTCTCCAAATGGTCTGCTAATAAATCAATCACCTGATGTCCTAATTTCCTGAAATCAGACGGATCGTATACCTTTTTTAACACCTCATAATTGTCAACTACATCTTTCATATCTGTTACTCTTTAGTTTTTCTAATTCATCAAAGTTAAGCAGCTTTATTAATAATAAAAAATACTTAATTTTGATATATTAATAACAAAAATGCATAAATGAATATACAACAATTAAAAAATATATTGGTTCTGGCAGATAAACTAAACTTCACCCGGGCTGCCGAAGAACTAAATATTGTTCAGCCTGCTCTGAGCAGGCAGATAAAGCAAATAGAGCGTGAAATAGGCGCATTATTGTTTCAGAGAAATAAGCGGAATGTAATACTTACCAAAGCTGGTCAATACTTTGTAAAAGAAGCTGATAAGCTTATTACACAAATAGAAAGAATATCAAAACACACAGCATACATTCACAATGGACAAATTGGTGAAATAAGAATCGGTTTTACTCATTCTATTATGCAAACCATTTTACCCAAAATTCTTAAAACTATGCATCAACAGATGCCCGGTTTGAAAACCATTTTAAAAGAGATGAATAATCATGATCAGTATTGGGCATTACAGCAAGGTGAATTAGATATAAGTTTTGCTACAAATCCTCTGGTTCCCGGTAATTTAAAACACAAAGTACTTCATATTGATAATTTTGTAATCTTATTACCTAAAAAACATCCTGTGAATCAGGAAAACTATCAGAATTTCTCTATTTTTTCTAAAGAAGAATTTATTTTTCCCTCTAGAACTGATGGTCCCAACTATGTACAGATTGTAGAATCAATATGCACAGATGCTGGTTTTAAACCAAAAGTAGTTCATGAAACAGATTCTGCCAGCACAAGTTTTAGATTGGTAGAAGCTGGTATTGGTATTTCTCTGGAACCAATTTCTTCTCTTCGGGATCATGAATTTCCGATAAAAAGTATAGAATTAAAAAATATCAAACAAAAAGCAAAACTTACCATGATGTGGGATCAGGAACGAGAGAAAGAATACCCTGCTCTTTTTGAGTTATTAAAAAACTGGAAGGGTCATTGACGACGTTTTAGACCTATAACAAAAATCAGCCAGTATAATTATCATCCCAATCCTTTACTTTGGGATTTCCTAATTTCCCAACAGATTTGGCAACAATCATAGAAACAGTAGCATCTCCTGTTACATTAATAGTAGTACGCAACATATCTAATGGTCTATCTACAGCAAATATCAATGCTAATCCAATAGGTAGTTTATCAGACGGAAAACCAATAGCTTCTAAAACAATTACTAACATCACCATCCCGGCACCGGGAACGGCTGCAGAACCAATTGAAGCCAGTAATGCAGTTAATACAATAGTGAGCTGATTACTAAAAGTTAATCCTTCCGGCCATAATACCTGCATAATAAAAACAGAAGCTACGGCCTGATATAGACTAGTCCCATCCATATTAATAGTAGCTCCTACTGGTAATACAAAACTAGAAACTTCTTTATCTACACCAATATGTTCTTCTACTCTTTCCATAGTAACGGGAAGTGTTGCTGCACTAGAACTTGTAGAAAAGGCCAATAACTGGGCCGGGCTGATTTGTTTTAAAAACCATAATGGAGATTTTTTTGTAATGACAGACACCAAAACACAGTAAAACAAAATCATTAAAGCTAATCCAAAGACTACGACACCAGCATATCGCAATAACGCTAGCAAGATATCAGGATCGTCTGAAGTAACTACTACATTTGCTAACAAGGCAAATACGGCATAGGGAGCTGTAAGCATGATGAGATCGACCATTTTAAGTACAACCTCATTGAGGCTATCAAAGAATTTTTTTAATGGCTCAGATTGTTCTTCCTTGATCAAAAGCATACAAATCCCTAGAAATATCGCAAAGAATATTACCTGAAGCATCAGCTTATTATTACTCATAGCAGCCATTGCGTTTTGTGGTACCATATCCACTACAAATTGTAACGGTCCACTTTCTTTTTGTCTGCCTGCTTCTGCAATACGCTCTGAAATTTTAGCACTGCTCGCATATTCTGTTGTTAATTTTTCAATCGTTTCTGATGTAATACCATTACCTGGTTTTATTAGATTAACTAGTACTAATCCGATGGTAATCGCAATAACGGTTGTCAAAATATAAATAATAATAGTGCGACCGCCAATGGCTTTAAATTTCGAAATATCTTTTAGATCAGAAATCCCTTTAATTAATGAAGCTAAAATCAAGGGAACAGCTATTAATTTCAGAAGGTTTACAAAAATAGTTCCCAAGGGTGCTATCCAATCTCCTGTAAATCCTTTTCCCCAGGAAAATTGTGTCATTAAAAATCCGAATATGATCCCAGTGATCATTCCGATCATAATTTGCCAATGTAATGCAAGCTTCTTCATGTGAATTATGTAGTTTTTGGATACAAAAAATCGAAGGTATAAATTAAATATAAAAAAACGGTAACCTTACTAAGATTACCGTTATATTAACTATATTTCTATAGTTTACTTCTTTATTGTACGGTTCATAAGCCAATAATCAACGATGACTAGCGCTGCCATTGCTTCTACAATGGGCACTGCTCTGGGCACTACACATGGGTCGTGACGTCCTTTACCTTGCATATTTACCATAGTACCTTCCTTATTGATAGTTTCCTGATCTTGCATGATCGTCGCTACAGGTTTAAACGCTACATTAAAATAGATATCCATCCCGTTAGAAATTCCTCCCTGGATACCTCCAGAAAGGTTTGTTTTTGTCGTTCCATCTGGATTAAAAAGGTCGTTATGCTGACTCCCTTTTAATGCTGCTCCCTCAAAACCACTACCATATTCGAATCCTTTTACGGCATTGATTGATAGCATAGCTTTGCCTAATTCTGCATGTAATTTATCAAAAACTGGTTCGCCTAAACCAACAGGCACCCCAGAAATAGCACAACTTACGATGCCTCCTACCGTATCTCCTTCTTTTCGTATCTGCTTAATATACTGTTCCATTTCTGCAGCTTTTTCGGTATCCGGGCAACGTACGATATTACTTTCGGTTAACGAAAAATCTAATTCTGTATGCGGTGTATCCAGTTTTATTGCTCCTACTCCACTTACATAGGCATTAAAAGAGATTCCAGAAAGCACCTGTTTTGCAATCGCCCCAGCTACCACTCTACTCGCAGTTTCTCGAGCTGATGAGCGTCCGCCACCTCTATAATCTCGTATTCCATATTTTTGATCATAGGTATAATCTGCGTGTGATGGTCTGTAGGAATCTTTTATATGAGAATAATCTTTAGATTTTTGGTTCGCATTTTTAATAACAAAACCGATGGGAGTTCCTGTAGTCACTTCTTCAAAAATTCCTGAATAAAATTCTACAGTATCCGGTTCTTTACGCTGGGTAACAATGGCAGACTGCCCTGGTTTGCGGCGATCCAATTCTGCTTGTATCGCTTCTAAATCTAATTTTACTCCAGAAGGACATCCATCAATGATCCCGCCTATTGCAACTCCATGAGATTCTCCAAAAGTGGTTACCTTAAATAGGTTTCCAAATGTATTTCCTGCCATTAAAAAAATTTTTAACAAATGTACTTGTTAATCTTCAAAAAGGGAGTAGTAATTTCATAGAAAAACGAATGTTTCTGTTTAAAAAAAACAATCTATCCTGGATTTAGACGCTATTTTTTGAATAAATATAAAAATTGCTGTTTTTTCTGTAATAACCTCAAAAGTATGCGTGAGGGATAGTAACGGTTACCCCACAGCCCGACATCAGGAGGTGCGAGGCGTAAAAGTGGATAGCCCGACCCTTGTGGTCACGCCCAAATTAGAAAAAACAATGCTTATAAATATCTTTTTATACAAGCATCAGACAATAGTACTGTTAACTGAATTTAATTATTTTTGATTCAGTCGATAAAGAAAATTAAGAGGTCGCAGCACTATTGACGTGTTTTATTTTGAAATATGGGACAAAAAGAAATAATTTTAGTAGATGAAGTGATTTAAACTTTTTTCAATTCGCTATAAAAATGTCTTTTTTCACTCAATTCTTGTCTTTTTCTTACTTCGTAACGCTGCTGTGAAGTACAAAAAACACTTCAATTGATTAAAAAAATACTATTTTTCGCCTGAATCAAAAAAGTGTAAACCACTTCGATAATATCATTTGAGGGCGGTAGTATTCGTAATTTTAAAATTCCGTAATTTTCGGGCAAATAAATAACATATTTATGAAAGTCTGCATTGCCGAAAAACCAAGTGTTGCTAGAGAAATAGCTGCTGTTCTGGGAGCAAATATCAAACATGATGGATATTATGAAGGTAATGGATATGCAGTAACTTATACCTTTGGGCATCTATGCACATTATATGAACCAACAGACTATAAACCTTATTGGAAAAGCTGGGATCTTAATAATCTACCGATGCTTCCTGATAAGTTTAAGACAAAAGTGGTTGATAATCCTGGAATCCAGAAACAATTCAATATCATAAAATCTTTATTTGATAAAGCCAGTCTGGTTATCAACTGCGGGGATGCAGGGCAAGAAGGAGAATTGATCCAGCGATGGGTAATCCATCAGGCAGCATATACCGGAGAAATACAGCGTTTATGGATTTCGTCCCTAACAACAGAGGCTATAAAAGAAGGTTTTAAAAACCTAAAATCTTCTAAACAATATGATAATCTATATTATGCTGGGTTCTCCAGAGCAATTGGTGATTGGCTGCTGGGAATTAATGCGACTCGATTATATACTGTAAAACATGGAGGATATAAACAGGTATTATCGATAGGCAGAGTGCAAACTCCGAGTTTGGCTATGGTTGTAAACAGGTATAAGGAAATTCAGAATTTCAGACCTCAACCTTATTGGGAGTTACAGACATTATATAGAGATACAACCTTCAGTTATGAAGAAGGACGTTTCTTAAAAAAAGAAGAAGGAGCGCTATTGGCAAACAAGGTAAAAGAAAGTGATTTTGAAATTATCTCTATTACCAAAAAAGAAGGTAAAGAATACGCTCCAAAACTATTTGATCTTACAGGGCTGCAGGTTTATTGCAATACAAAATTTGGATTTTCTGCTGATGAGACTTTAAAAATTGTTCAGAAATTATATGAACAGAAGATTGTAACCTATCCTAGAGTAGATACTACGTTTTTGCCAAACGATGTATATCCCAAAGTTCCCAGGATTTTACAAAAATTAGTAGATTATCATAGTTTGACCAAGCCTTTATTAGATAAAAAGATTAAAAAATCTGCTAAGGTATTTAATGACAAAAAGGTTACGGATCACCATGCTATTATTCCTACTGGCGAACACATGAATTTACAATATAATCAGAAACAGGTATATGATATTATTGCAAAACGTTTTATCGCCGTATTCTATGATGATTGTAAGGTAGCCAATACGACCGTTATTGGTAAAGCAGCCGACGTTTCGTTTAAAACTACAGGAAAAGTCATTCTGCATAAAGGATGGCGTGTCGTTTTTGAAACTCCCAATCTCCCTGAAAAAAAAGAAACAGGAGTGCTTCCTAATTTTATAAAAGGAGAAAAAGGACCTCATGAGCCTTCTTTTCTTGAAAAAGAAACCAAACCTCCTAAGCAGTTTACTGAAGCTACTTTGCTAAGAGCCATGGAAACTGCCGGAAAACAGGTTGACGATGATGAAATGCGGGAATTGATGAAAGAAAATGGTATAGGAAGACCTTCTACCCGTGCTAATATTATAGAAACTCTTTTTAAACGTACTTATATAGAACGTAATAAAAAACAAATCCTTCCTACGGCTACAGGTATTCAATTAATAGATACTATCCAGAATAAGCTATTAACCTCTGCAGAATTAACAGGAAGATGGGAAAAGCAATTAAAGGAGATTGAAAAAGGTACGCATCACGCAGGAACTTTTATAAAAAGCATGAAACAAATGGTAGATCATCTGGTGTATGAGGTAAGGACCGAAAAAGTACGCGCCAATATATCACATGCAATTCCCAAGGAATCTAAAAAAACATCCAAAAAACCGAATGATGGTATTACTGCGCTCAAATGTCCTAAATGCCAAAAAGCAACAATCTTAAAAGGAAAAACTGCTTATGGCTGTAAAGCATTCAAAAAAGGATGTGATTTTCAGCTTCCGTTTTATTTTATGGATAAAAAAATATCAGAGAAACAATATATACGGCTACTCAAAAAAGGATGCACGGTCAATCTTAAAGGTTTTAAAACTGAAATAGGTATAACAGAAGGTTTAGTGCGTCTTGATGCTAGTTATCAGCTCATCTTAGAAGAAAAGAAGGATCTCACAAAAACAAAACCTTCTCGTGTTTCTGATAAGATGTCTTGTCCTCAATGCGACACCGGACATATCTTAAAAGGAAAAACGGCATATGGATGTAGCGAATTTAAAAATGGATGTGATTTTAGATTTTCTTTTGAAACCGTCAGAAATAAAGCTGCTGGAAAAACTTTATCCAAAGCACTCGTATACTCTATTTTAAAAGGAATTACTTAGAATTATTTTACCACATTCAACCTTTGAAGTTAATCCTTTATCGCTGCTGCTTTGATTGTATCTGTCCACTTATTACGCAAATCATAAAAACTAAAGTCTAAAGCTGTTTTCTGTTCTTCTAATACATTAGATTGAAAACTTCTCTGCAATATATCTTCTATCCAGTAATCTTCTTCTACGTTAATAGGGTCGTACTCTTCTTTTAATGAAATACTAAAAATCTTTGCTGCTTTATGATACCAAAATGCTTTCCATCCACTTCTATAATCCTTAACCAGTTTAAACATCGTATGCCCTGTCTGTCTATGAATGAGTTTTACCAAAATCTGACCTTCAGTTCTGGTCATCTTTTTGAGTTCTGCCGTAAACTCTTCCTCCATATACTTCTGTAGCATCTTTACATATTTCTTACGAGCCTTTTTTGAATTTATATTTTCTAATCTCTCATTCAGAGAAATCAATCTGTCTGCTGCCAATTTTGCATATGGATATACTTTTCTTGTTTTTCTTCTCAGGATCAAATACTTTCTTCTTGCCAGTCTATCTTTAAACTTCAATCGCCCTAATATGACTACTTCGTCAAGATCGATTGCTTCATGAGGAATTGTATCTCCCTCTATGATATAGTATTGAACATAGCCCGCAGTATCAACCTTAACAGAATCAACCACTTTATCACCATTCTTTTGAGAAAAAATCGATACAGAAAAAATAAACGGTAATATGTACAACAATTGTCTTAGCATAACTAATATTATGATCTTCTAAAATAGTTCCAAAATTAACAATAAACCTTTTGCTAAGTGTGAAATCTATGTGAATATTACTAACTTCGTGAAAAAACAATTATAAATGGCTAAAAAAAGCATATTAAATAAAAAGTCTTTAACTTTTCTTGAGAAATACTTAAACAATCCTGCTCCTACCGGATATGAATGGGAAGGGCAGAAAATATGGATGGATTATCTTAAACCATATGTTGATGAATTCATCACGGATACTTATGGAACGGCAGTAGGTATTATAAACCCAAAAGCAAAATATAAAGTCGTTATTGAGGGGCATGCAGACGAAATATCGTGGTATGTAAACTACATAACCGATAATGGACTCATATATGTCATCAGAAATGGCGGTAGTGATCATCAGATTGCAACCTCTAAACGAGTGAATATACACACCAAAAAAGGAATTGTAAAAGGTGTATTTGGCTGGCCGGCAATTCATACTCGTAAAGGATCAAAAGAACAAGCCCCTACACTGGAGAATATTTGTATTGATGTAGGATGTAATACTAAGGAAGAAGTATTAAAACTAGGTGTTCATGTAGGCTGCGTAATTACCTATCCAGATGAATTTTTTGTCCTTAATAAAGATAAGTTCGTTTGCAGAGCATTAGATAATAGAATGGGTGGTTTTATGATTGCAGAAGTTGCTCGTTTATTAAAAGAAAATAAGGACACTCTTGATTTTGGGTTGTATATCACGAATTCAGTACAAGAAGAGATCGGCTTACGAGGTGCAGAAATGATTACGCATACCATCAAACCAGATGTAGCGATCGTAACAGATGTTTGTCATGATACTACCACGCCTATGATTGAAAAGAAAACGCAGGGAGAAACTAAAATTGGCGATGGTCCTGTTATATCGTACGCTCCTGCTGTACAAAACAGATTGCGTGAACTATTAATTGAAACTGCAGAAAAGAAAAAAATTCCTTTTCAGAGAATGGCATCTAGCAGAATGACAGGAACTGATACTGATGCCTTTGCCTATAGTAATGGAGGTGTAGCTTCTGCACTAATATCGTTACCACTAAGATATATGCATACTACTGTAGAAATGGTACACAGAGATGATGTAGAAAATGTAATTCGTTTGATTTATGAAAGTTTATTGAATATCAAAGCGGGCAATACTTTTAGTTATTTTTGATATTCCTAAATCAACATCTAAAACAAAATCTTAAATTTTTTCTAATACCATTACTAATTTAGAATTACTTACATAAAAAGTGTTTTTTCTTCAGCATTCAAAAAAAGTAAATTTGAATGGGTAATTATAAAATAGAAATAATACGATTTACGAATAAAAATTTCGCATCTAATGACATTCTTTTTCTACTATATTTTCTTCATAAAATGAAACAATAGCTATGGCTATTCTTTAATTTAATTCATCAATCTAGCGAAAAATCCTTGCCATTATTTTTACGAAATTCTCACCCGTAAATCGTATAAAATAAAACCTCATAATCGTGAGGTTTTATTTTATGCTCCTTTTTAAAAGCTTATTATAGAAATCTAAATACTGTCTGTCTTCCAGAAGTATATTTTATGAATAAAGTCAAGGTTCAATTATGGTTTTATTACTATTATAAGGCTTCATCAATAATAGCTTGTACCACCTCTGGATTAAGCAACGTACTTGTATCGCCAAGATTAGAGGTATCTTTTGATGCTATTTTTCTAAGAATACGTCGCATAATTTTACCACTTCTCGTTTTTGGTAAGCCTGGTACAAATTGAATTTTATCCAATTTAGCGATCGGACCAATACGCTCTGTTATTTGTTGATTCACCTCTTTTCCTAAATTATCACGATCCCGGGATTCTCCTACTTCTTTTAAAATTACAAATCCATATAATGCATTTCCTTTTATATCATGAGGAAAACCTACAATAGCTGATTCTGCCACCGCAGGGTGCTCATTAATTGCATCTTCAATCGGTGCCGTTCCCAAATTATGTCCGGAAACTATAATGACATCATCTACTCTACCTGTTATTCTATAATAACCTACCTCATCTCTGAATGCTCCATCACCGGTAAAATAAGTATTCTTAAATGCTGCAAAATAAGTATCGCGGTATCGCTTATGATCTCCCCAAATAGTTCTCGCCATAGAAGGCCAGGGAAATTTAATACACAATCTACCTTCTACCTGGTTCCCTTTTATCTCCTTACCCTGTTCATTCATTAATGCTGGCTGTATCCCTGGCATTGGCAACGTGGCATAGGTAGGTTTTGTTGGTGTAGAAAAGGGTATTGGCGAAATTAAAATCCCTCCGGTTTCTGTCTGCCACCAGGTATCAACAATAGGACATTTTTTTTTCCCTACATGATCATTATACCAGTGCCATGCTTCCTCATTAATAGGTTCTCCTACGGTACCCAACACCTTCAAACTTGATAAATCATACTTTGTAACGTAATCCAAATTTTCTTTTGCCAGAGCTCTAATTGCGGTGGGAGCCGTATAAAACTGAGTTATTTTATGTTTTTGAACTATTTCCCAAAAACGTCCAAAATCCGGATATGAAGGAACACCCTCAAACATGACGGTAGTCGCTCCATTTGCCAAAGGTCCGTATACAATATATGAATGTCCGGTTATCCATCCGATATCAGCTGTACACCAATAGATGTCATCTTCTTTGTATTGAAAAACATTTTTAAAACTATAGGCCGTATATACCATATATCCTGCGGTAGTATGCATCATTCCTTTTGGTTTACCCGTAGACCCGGAAGTATATAATATAAATAGCGGATCTTCTGCATCCATAATCTCGGGGACACATTCTTTATCAGCCTCATTTAGTAATGGTTGAAGCCATTTATCTCTTCCTTCTTTCATTACTACCTCTGTATTGATACGTTTTACAACCAGTGAGGTTTCAATGGTCGGACATTTTTCTAAGGCATCATCTACAATACTTTTCAGGTCAATAGTTTTTGCTCCTCTGAATGATCCGTCTGAAGTAATTATCATAGTTGCCTGGCAATCGTTTATTCTTGTCGCTAATGCCGTAGAAGAAAACCCTGCAAAAATCACAGAATGGATTGCCCCTATTCTTGCACAAGCCAATACAGATATTGCTAACTCCGGAATCATAGGAAGGTAAATACAGACTCTATCTCCTTTTTTTATACCATTTTCTTTTAAAACATTTGCGAATTTGCATACCCGTTCGTGTAATTGTTTATAGGTAATATGTTCTGCAGGCTCATTAGGATTGTTAGGTTCAAATAAAATCGCAGTTTTATCTCCTCGAACGTATAAATGCCTATCAATACAATTCTCTGTTATATTCAGCTTAGCACCTTCAAACCATTTTACTTCTGGTTTTGTAAAATCCCAATCTAATACTGCTTCCCATTTCTTCTTCCATAAAAAATGTTCTTCAGCTACTTCACTCCAGAAAAGTTCTGGATTACGTATAGATTTTCTATAAACCTGAAAATATTCTTCGAGATGCTTTATGTGATAATTACTCATTATGGTTAATCCTATTTTTAGTTGAAAAATTTATAAAGTATAGTGTATCAATTTTTATAGCTAATCATTCGTGTGTAGGTCTTCCCGCATTGCCTGGTATTCTAATGTTTTCTACTATTTCTTGTACTTCTTTGGGTGGTTTTGCTGTGAATTGACAAACTACCAATGATATTATGAAATTAATACTCATTGCAATTGCCCCAAAACCTTCTGGAGAAATACCGAACCACCATTCATTTGAGGAAGGAACTACGTCATCAAACCATCCTAATTTATATTTGACCATATAAAGAAGCATACATATAATTCCTACGATCATTCCCGAGATCGCTCCTTCCTTATTCATCCTTTTATAAAAAATTCCTAGTACAATTGCAGGAAAAAAAGAGGCAGCTGCTAATCCAAAAGCCAGGGCAACTACTGCGGCCACAAATCCTGGCGGATTAATCCCAAAATATCCTGCAACGCACACAGCCGCTACTGCCGATATACGCGCTGCCATCAATTCTCCTTTTTCAGAAATATCAGGCTTGATCATCTTTTTAATTAAATCATGAGATACCGAAGATGAAATCACCAATAACAGTCCGGCTGCTGTAGAAAGCGCAGCTGCTAATCCTCCTGCCGCGACCAGAGCAATTACCCAATTTGGTAAATTCGCTATTTCTGGATTAGCCAATACCATAATATCTCGATCTACAAACAGTTCATTTTCTGAAGCTGGATTTACATTACTAATAATTCGTTCTCCTTTTTGCCCTCTTTTTTCTTTCTCAAAAACAGGTTTATTTTTATTTCCTTGTACTACATGTCCCTTTGCATACTGTACCTTACCATCTCCATTTTTATCAATCCAACCTAACAGACCTGTATGCTCCCAATTTTTAAACCACGAGGGCAGTTCTTGATACTCTTTATTATGTACCGATTCAATAAGGTTTGTCTTTGCAAAAACTGCTACTGCTGGTGCTGTGGTATATAAAATTGCGATTAGTAGCAATGCATACCCTGCTGATTTACGAGCGTCTTTTACTCGTTTTACAGTAAAAAAACGAACAATAACGTGAGGCAATCCTGCTGTTCCTACCATCAAAGCTAAGGTAATTGTAAAAACATCTAACATGGTTTTAGACCCGTCGGTATAAGCATCAAATCCAAGTGCTACACTGAGTCCATCCAATTTATCCAAAAGATACGTTCCAGAGCCATCCGCTACAGTATCACCGAATCCTAACTGCGGAATTGGGTTTCCGGTCATCTGGATAGAAATAAATATTGCGGGAACCATAAAAGCAAAAATCAATACACAATACTGAGCTACCTGCGTATAGGTAATTCCTTTCATACCACCGAGAACAGCATAAAACAGTACGATAATCATTCCTATAAGAACACCTGTATTAATCTCTACTTCTAAGAACCGGGAAAAAACGATGCCTACACCTCTCATTTGACCTGCTACATATGTAAATGAAACCAGAAGCGCACAAAATACTGCTACTGATCTGGCAGTTTTAGAATAATAGCGATCTCCGATAAAATCAGGAACTGTAAATTTTCCAAATTTTCTGAGATATGGAGCTAACAATAAAGCTAGCAATACATAGCCTCCTGTCCATCCCATTAGATAAACTGCTCCGTCATACCCGTCAAAAGCAATAATACCTGCCATAGAAATAAAAGAAGCAGCACTCATCCAATCAGCAGCAGTTGCCATCCCGTTTGCTAATGGAGATACTCCACCTCCGGCAACATAGAATTCTTTTGTTGACCCCGCCCTAGACCAGATAGCAATACCAATATATACGGCAAAAGTGATTCCAACTAATAGATATGTCCAAATTTGTACACTCATTCTTGTTATATTAAAATGATTTATTCTCTATCATATCCATATTTCTTATCTAATTTGTTCATCAACCGCACATAGATAAAAATTAAAATTACAAATGTATAGATAGCACCTTGTTGTGCAAACCAAAATCCTAATCGGAAACCTCCTAACCGAATGTGATTTAACCAATCTTTAAACAAAATACCTGCACCATATGAAACTACGAACCAAATTGATAGTAATATAAAAAGGTATTTTATATTTTCTTTCCAGTATGCATTCGCTATTTTTTGCTTTTCTGTCATTTTGTTGATTTTATAATGCTATCTATTACTAATGTAATTTTTAAATTAAAATAATACTAAATAAATGTTTCAATGTGCTACAATAAAATCCATTTGGTATACAATGATCATTTGTTAAATATATTACTTTAAGAATTAAAGTACCTGCACTCATCTGGTCAAATTTCAACTCATTTTTGGTTAAAAATAAAAAGTCAAGATGAGTTCATTTACTAAAAAGTAATATTTTAGTTCATTTTTTAATATTATTTTTAAAAAATAAACTATATCGGAGCAAGCCCACGAGGCATTTATTGAAAAAGAAATTTGATTTCGAGGCAAGCCGGAGTATTTTAATCTCGATTATCGAGTAATACAGTATTTATGACAGATGAATTTATTGATATATTAGATGAAAATGGTCTTCTGACTGGAGAAATAAGATTAAAAGCGGATGCGCATCGATTAGGATTATTTCATGCAAGTGTTCATGTTTGGTTGTATACTGTAGACGGAAATATTCTTTTACAAAAGCGTGCTCATAATAAGGATACGTTTCCTAATCTTTGGGATATATCCGTTGCCGGACATATAGCTGCTGGTGAGACGCCCAAAAATTCTGCTATCAGAGAAATTGAAGAAGAAATAGGAGTATCTCTTTCTGAAGAAGAACTAATTTTTATAGGAACATACGTATCTAAAAAGCAGCCAAAACCAAACTTTTTTGACAATGAGATTAATCATATATATGTTTCAAAATTCGACACTGCCATAGAAGAACTTACGCTTCAAGAAGAAGAAGTTGCAGCTGTCAAACGTATACCAATAACCGATTTTAAAGCTGATCTTACGGATGATCTATTGGCTACCAGGTATGTTCCTCATACAACTGAATACTACAATTTTATTCTTAAGGAAATCATAAATCGATTAGATTAATTCTAATATTCTCTATAACTATTGTAACTTCATAGGGCAAAAATAAACTATAGTATTTTTGCATCCAATACTAAAAAAAGTAGACATAGATTGAAACTATTACAATTTACATAGAGAAACAACAAGAAGGCTAAACCTACTTAACAGACTACCTATTTTGAGAATTAGAAAAATAAATCAGATACTCGAAGTCTGAAATAAAAAAACTAAAAAATTGACGTTACCATTAAAATCAAAAATATTATTACTTTTATTAATCGCATCTATATCGGTTAGTTGTCAAAAAAAGGAAAAAACTGATCTTTTACAGATTAATGTTTTATCAAATAGGTTAAAAGAAATCTCTGGCATTACCAAAATATCTGGTACTGCTTTTATATATGCAATTAATGATTCTGGAAATGACAACACTCTTTTTAAAATAAATGAAGAAGGAGAGATTGTAAAAGAGTTTAAAATTCCAAATGCTAAAAATATTGACTGGGAAGATTTAACATTTGATAATCAAGGTAATATATACATAGGGGATTTTGGTAATAATGATAACAAACGGAAGGATCTCACTATTTATAAAATTTCGGGAATTGATTCTGAAAAAATAGAATCTCATAAAATTCAGTTTAGCCTGGAAGATCAAAAAGAATTCCCTCCAAAAAAGAAGAATAGAAATTTTGATGTTGAGGCTTTTATCTATAAAAACGGAAGCTTTTTTCTATTCACTAAGAACAGAAGTAGTAAATTTAAGGGAGAAACTAAACTATACAAAGTTTTAGCTCAACCGGGTAAACAGGTAGCAAAATTGATTACTTCGTTCAAAATAGGTAATGATCCCAATGATTGTTTTATAAGCAGTGCAGCGATTAATACAAGAGGTAATAAAATAGTTCTTCTTACTTATAATAAAATTTTTCTATTAACAGATTTCAAAGGTGATGATGTATTTCAGGGGACTATTAAAAAAATAAAACTTAACCACTTTTCTCAGAAAGAAGGAATATGTTTTAACGACGAGAATTCAGTTTTTATAGTTGATGAAAAAAGGAACAATAGAAAAGGGAAATTATACAAATATACACTTGAGTAGTGCTTATTGATTTCCATATTTTTGTTTATAATGCACTCTCATTAGTGTTTTAGTTTTATATCCGGATTACTTCATCCTGACTATGTGCATCAATACTATGAATTCTGTAAAATATAGCTATGAACTTATTAAACTAAGTTTATTGGTTCTAATACGCTTATATTTCCTGCCATACCAAAGCAAAACACCACTTACTGGTAGTGAAGCACAAAGAAAACTTACTAAAAAAGCAATTACTTTTCCGGCAATACCACCTATAGCTCCTATATGGATATCATAGTTCATCCGGATTACTTTATCTGCAAATTTTGCATCTTTATATTTACCATAGATACTGGTCGTCTCGATCTCTTGTAGTGTATTCTGATCAAAGAAAAGATAATCCATATTGTAATATAATCCGTCAGAATTACTCACCTCAACAAGAATTGATGTCGTATCATTTTCTGGATAATGTAATTCAAAACTTTTTGCAGTTTTATAAGTTTTATATAATATCGGAATCAGCTTGTCATATGCCGGAACCTTATCTGATATATCGGTATAAGGACTAGCACTGTTAGGAACTATAAATTGTGGTGCTTTATCACCTCCTGTAGCCTTATACGCGATAAAATAAAACCAGTTAAAAGCCATTACACATCCGGTAAAAGCCAGTATCAAACCAAATGAGGATACATAAAAACCGATGATGGTATGCAAGTCAAAATTCTTACGTTTCCAACGGGTTTTGTCATTCCATTTGAATCTTAGTCGAGCTTTTAAGTTTTTCATTTTTTTGGGCCACCAAAGCAATACTCCTGTCATTAATATGATTAAAAAAAGTAGGACTGAATAAGATACGATTCTGGAACCAATTGCTTCTGGCAACCATAGCCCTATATGCCCTTTTAGTATAAAACCAAAGAAGCCCGAATTATTATCCAAGCTCTTAATAAATTTGCCCGTATATGGGTTTAAGAAAACGCTATGATAAAACACCTCTGGTTCTGCTTCATAAAAAACCACCTCTATCGCTTCATTTGGTTTTCCGTAGATCACCCCGTGAATAGCTCTATCAGGAATGATACTTTCTGCAATCCTTTTTACTTCAGAAGAACTTACAAAATCTTGTTCTTGCGGAATTACATATTTATAATCATCATAAAAGCTTTCGATTTCTTCTTTAAAAACCCAAAGACATCCTGTAACCGAAACAATAAAAAGCACCGCACCTGTAATTAACCCAAGTATTCGATGAATTTTAAGAATTGTTTTACGTCTATTTTTCTTTTCTGTTTTATCTGTCATATCAGGTCATTAATAAAAAAAAGTATCTATAAAAATCTTATTCCTTGAATGTTAAAACTCAATAAACCAACTAAAAACAGTACGCTACTTATACCATTTACTGTTTGAATTTACTGGAATAAAATGTTCTTTTTTCACCTCAGCTTCAGCATAAAAACAAACCGTAACCTTGCTATGATTGATTTTTCTTATTCACCGAGATAAAAAAATCTTGCTTTTCATTTAAACTACCTCGGGGCAAGCCCACGGGGCATTTATTGAAAAAAACATTTTGATTTCGAGGCAAGCCTCGGAGCATTTAAATCTCGATTATCGAGTAAATTCAAACAACAATTAGTATTATACGATTTATAACTAAAAATTTCGCATATTCATCGTTTCTTTTTCCTTTCTACTTCGTTTAAAAAATAAACCGTAGCTATAGCTATGCTTGATTTTTTTGCCTTGCATAAAGAAAAAATAATTCAATGAATTTATACGAATTTTTTAATCACAAATCGTATTATTTTTAATTTAGGTTTTAAGAGTATATAAGATTGGATAGAAATATCCCTAAATTTTAACTTTAAAAGTCAGTCTCGTATCAATTGTAGGTTTTTAGAAATAATAGTCTACATATACATACAACAGTTCCTTTTTATCAAGAGGTTGACGGGACACTTTTTTTCTTAAATCATTGTAATCTAAAGAATCCTTTTATTGTTTTCCCTATTATTTTTGCGCCTTTTGTGCTTGTTGCAGTTTCTATATCCACTTGATATACATGAGCATCAGTTGCAGTCTCTATACTTACATATGCTTTCCCAGCTTCTACCAGAATTGGAGATGTATATCTTTTTGCATGTAGCGGAACATTAGCTACATCTGTAACAGTTTTTGCTTCTAGATCTATAATGACTAATTTTTGATTAAAAGCTTCAGGTTTTCTTGTGAAGGCACCCCAAATTTCACCTGTATCGCTCGTTAAAATTCTAGCAATCGCCTTAGTACCACCCGCATAATCTAGTGAGAATAATTTTCCACCGTTAGTAGCTTCCTCAATATTAAAAAAGTAGTCACTATCGAATTCTGTTTCATTACTTTTGATTTTCAAGATACCTGAAGGTTTTGTAGAGGCTTCTTTAAATCCTGCCATCACAGCACCACAAGAGAATGAATATAGGTCACCATTCGCAGTTTCTATCAAACCTGTAGTTGCTCCATTGACACCTATGGGTCCCGTTCTATTATCTGTTATAATTTTTTCTGGCGCACTGCCAACAGCAGGAAAAGGATATATTGCTACTAAGGCTTCATCTGGCTCAACAGATTCTGTATTAGTATTTACCTTATGGAATGGTATAAAAAAATTATCTCCTCTTACTTCGAGAGCTGTTGGCCATGAAAGAATAGAGTTTACTGGATCCTGATTATCAATCTCCTGATAAATACTTATATTTTTAATTTCTGTGACCAAACCATTTTGAGCATCCATAAAATGTAATCTCCTTGTTGGATCTTCTCTGTTAATTTCCATCGCCAGTAAAGTAGTTTTATCATTTGTGGCACCAAACATTTCTAGTGCATTGTCAAAAATAAAACCTCCTTTTTTTTCTATGCTTCCCTGTCCGTTATCTGCATAGGCGGCTCCCTGGTTATCTTCACTATATCCTGTACTAAAAAGAGTTTTACCTACGGGATAGAAAAATCTCCAACTTGTGAGTTCGATTCCTGTTCCTTCTGCAGAAATTTCTCCAGACATAATATCTTCTTTACTCACGATATAATCGGTTTCGTTATCTCCTGTTGTTCTTAATGCCATTACAAAACCTTTTGATGATTGTCCTGTAACATCCGGTTCAACAACACCTCCTCCCGTAGTCTCGTCATCACTGCTACAAGCAGTAATTGCAAGCAAAATTACTATTGCTAATAAAGTGGTTATTTTTATTTGTTTCATTTCATATTTATTTTAAAAAGTGAATATTCATTATTGTAAAAAGTATCTGAATTTTAGATACAATGCCCTTCCTGGTTTTTGAATTCTGAAATTGTCAAAAACCAATGCATCTGTTAGATTCGTGACTGAAGCAGAAAGATTATATCTACCTTGTTTCCAATTATAATCTATATCAATCCCATGCACATGTTGCACAGGGATATCATTTTTATCAAGAGGGTTCCCATTATTCTCTGTTTTTAAAAAGAAGGATTCTGTAAATGAGTAATTCCAATATATTGAAAGTCTATTCTTAAAGAATTTAGAACCCATTCTGGTATTCCAAAAGAAATATGGGATATTAGGGACTCTACTATCAAAAGCAGCATTTTCTACACCTTCATCAAGTCTATCCTTATCTATAATATCTTGATAGGTAATATTGAATTGAGCTTCAATTTTATTGTTGAAGGAAGCTTTAACCCCAGATTCTATACCTTTTGAAGTTACATTAGTTATATTATCATATTCGCTAAACACACCTTCTGGTCTTTTCAAGCGTATAAAATCAATTGATTTTCGATAGAATACATTTGCACTATAGACAAGGCTAAAAAATGAAAAAGAAGTATTCAACCTACCTCCAATATTAATATTATCACTTTCTTCTGGTGTTAATTCAAAATTAGGTAGTATAAATAATCCATCTCCTAATAACTCGTAACTTTCCGGAATTCTATAGGATTTCTCATAAGAAGCCTTTATGGTTAGATAACTCAATGGATTTAGGGCCAACACTCCTCCATATCCTGTGTCTGAGAAATCAACTGTTGTTACTTCTTCTGTATTTGCGTTTTTTTGCTTTCCAGAAAACAAATACTGTTTTGCAAAAAATGAAATATCATATTTATATCTTATACTTTTTAACGTATAGGATACACCAAAAATATTTTTTGACAAGGTACTGGGTTCTCTAAAGGAGAAATTTACCGGGTTTATATCATCCTTGCCTTTACGTCTTAAATAATTAAATGTATAATTACCTTCTAAACTATGAGCATCAGTGATCGTATATTTAGCATTTGCCTGGCTATTAATCAATTGATCTGTTAGCCGAAATAAAGACCGGGCAACCCCCAATTCTCCTAATCCATCAGAAGGATCTCGTTCTATAAAATCTCCTGCCCAGTTATATTTTCGGGTACTGGTATCATCGTTGATTTCCTTTACATTTCCGACAAGACCTGATAGTTTTATTCCTAATTTATCTATTTCTTTCTCGTACACGGTAGACAATAAAATTGTATTACCTTCTGTATTAAATTCGCCAAGCACTCGTAAAATATTATTATCAGGATGTTGGTACTCATTTTTATTATAAGCACTCGTTAAACGAACATACCATTGATCGGCATACTTCTTATCAAAAACCCCAAACTCGGCAGATAACATCGTAGAGGTATATTGATCATAAAACCTGTTGACGTCAATATTTCCCAAAAAATTCCCTAATTCAAGATCAAAAAGTGGAACATCTCTCATCAAATAATCATTATCTGAATAATTAAAAAATGAAATTAACTTTACATAATTTTTATGCGCATTACTATATTGAGCATTCAAAGCTGTTCTATGAGTATTAAAAGAACCAATACTATAACTGGCATCTACATAGTTTTCTTTCTTCCCTTCTGTTATTATATTTATTGCCCCTCCCAATGCATCTGATCCCAAAGAAACAGGAACAACTCCTTTATAAACCTCAACGGATTTAATAAGATTTACAGGGAAATTATTAAGCGTCAAGGAAGAACCAAAATTTTCCATAGGAATTCCGTCTATAAAATATCGAACCTGATTCCCTGCTAATCCATTTAGTGCCAACTTAAAATTAGATCCTAACCCTCCTGCTTCTCTCAAATTAATTCCTGGAATACTCTTTATAACCTGATTGATATCTGTCGGGATATTTTTTAGCTCTTTGGCTTCTATAACATTAATAGCATATCCTGTACTTCTTTTTTTCTCGTTTTCAGTTTTCCCTCTGACAGTAACACTATTAAGTTCTTCAATATCCTCTTGTAAAACGATGGTAAGGAATACGGGATCTGCAGTAGATACTGTTATTGTTTTGGTACTTTTTTTAAAACCAATATAACTAGTTTCCAAAGTGTAAGAACCTTCTGGAACTGAGATAACAAATTGACCCTCAAAATCAGTTGTAACCCCCAGTTTTTTTAGGCCTTTTACTACAATTGTAGCACCTACAATCGGAGTAGATTTTTGATCTAAAACAATTCCCTGAATATTATGTTGAGCACTACACGATAGTACAGCAAAAAACAACATACAAGCATTCCATTCTTTTCGTAAAATTATCACTGACAACTACAATTTTTTTTGAACAATTCAGTTAGACATTACAATATTATTTATATTTGATCTAAATAAATATAGTTACAAAATTACTATCTATAAAAAGAGAAAAATGACGTATTATGGATAAAAAAAGACGTGAAGCAACGTCGCTTAAAACCGAAACCAATAGCAAAAAAGACAACTGTGCATTATACGCTATATCTCAATTAATAAGTACCCAGGAACAATGTGGCATTATTTTTAAAAAATTCAAATTCTTAGAAGAATATGGCACTGGTCATTTTGAATCTTATCATTTTAATGGATTATACGTTTACATATTTGATGTGGTTTTAAAAAAAGACTTTACCATTACAGGATATTTATCCAAAGATTTGCTTGAGCTCTCTTTCCTTATTGAAGGAGAACAAATCATAAAAATTGATACGCTAGTCAATGATTTTATATATGAAAGTCAGGAAAGTTACCTGGTATATGTACAAGATATCACTGGTTCTATAGCCTATCATAAACGCAAGCATCTAAAAGAAATTAAAATCAGAATGGATGTTTCATTTCTAAAAAGACATCGCCTTTATGAAGCGTATGATATTCTGAATCGGTATGCATTAATGAGGTCTCAAGATAATTTTATAAGACCATTGTGCAGCAAAACACAAGAAATACTTTCTGAAATTATATCTGACAAAAAAAATGGTCTATTAAAACGTTTATTCTTAGAATCAAAAATACTGGAATTAATTACGCTCAAATTAGATACTAAAAAATCAAATACTCAAGAAATCAAAAACCAACCTGATAAACTGGTTAAAAAGCTATATAAAACTCAGCATCTGATTTCTTCAGATCTTTCTATACAGTATTCTATACAACAACTGGCTCGCGAAATAGGATTGAATGATTTTGCGCTCAAAAAAGAATTCAAGAGAGTATTTGGTCAAACAATTTTTGAGTATGCTACCGAACTGCGGATGAAAAAAGCCAAACAATTATTATATCATAGTACAAAACCTATTTATGAAATTTCAGAACTGGTCGGTTACAAAAATGCCACACATTTTACAGCTGCATTCAAGAAAATCGAAGGAATTACTCCAAAAAAATTCAGAAATACCTTGGTAACCGAAAAAACATAGTTTATAATACTACTTTGGACTTTCTGGATTGTGCCTTTGATAAGATCTCCATTTTACGCAGATCAAATTGGCTAATTTTCATGCAGGCTTCTAACCAGACATCTGTTATTTTTAGTAATTCATGTTTTGATAATGGATGTATTAGTTTTTTACATTGGATATGATGATACTCAAAATTAAATCGCTCATTAATCTCTCTTATAAATTTGTGTAGTACAAGCATCGTACTATCTTTTACAGCAATTTTTTCTATAAGTCCTAAAGATTCCAGATATCTGGATGTATATATCTTTCCGCTTCGAATAATGGCATCTGCATCGATGGTATTCAGTTTTCTATACAATAAACTATAGGCACCCATCCCCGGAAATAAATTGAATTTATTCTCTGGCAGACCAAATTGTACATTGTCATTTGATACGATAAAATCATGTGCTAATGCACACTCAAACCCTCCACCATAGGCATTCCCTTCTGTAAGAGCTATCGTGATTACTGGTAAACCAAATGAAGTATACATATTATAAATAGCATCAATACATAAGTAGGCATACGTCTTTAGTTGTTGAACATTGTTTGTTCTGATACTCTCCAGAAAAAATGCCAGATCTCCTCCCATATTATAAATATCTTTATGTTCGGAGCCGGAAACTATAAATTTTAAAGGCCTGTCCGGGTGCGAAAAATATGCTGTTATCCACATACAAAATTCACTAAATTCCGTGAGCCCTCTTAAACAAAAGTTAGGCATCCCTGTGTCTTTTATTTTCCAAAACAAGAGTTCTTCTTCTTTATAATACGCTATAGAAATACAATTAAATTGTCTCATAATATTACGTTTTTTGCATGGTCACTCCCCTTTTAGGAATAGTAGCTGATTGCTTTTTAGATGTATTTGGTCTGCTTAGTTTATCTATTACAAACTTTTGGATGGCTAAGATTACTATGGTATAACAAGGAATTAGGAACAGTACACCAACAACTCCAAATTGCTGATATCCTAAAAATCCCATTCCCCAACAAATAAGTATCCATTGGATCATATAAATGGTGGTAACTCTTTTACTACAATAGAAGAAGAAGTTAAAAACAGGATTTTCCCTGACTTTTGTTACTAATACATTGGATACCCACATCAGTATCAAATTAAAGCCTGCCAAATACATAGTTCCTCCTGGGCCTAAATGAAAATAATCCCCAAAATGATATTCAAAATTATAGTAGCATAACCCCGCACCAATACCCATTAGAAGTATTCCGCCAATACCCATTTTATCGAATATGGTCTTGACATCATTTTTTTTCTCCTTATACCACATCCCAAAAAACATGCCTATAAGAATAAAAGAAAACCAAGGAAATACAGCAAAATAAACATTCCACTTTGCTCCCCATAAAAGATCAAGAACATAATCCACACCTACTATATCCAATCGGAAGCCGTGTATTCCCCTAGTTGTCAAAACAATTAGCAATGCAATAATTAATGGTATATATTTATTTTTTGAAAAAGTATTGATAACTCCCATGAACAATAGAGAAACCCCCGCCAGTTGAAGAATATCTCCGGTTCCTAGCATATAGATCATATTCTCTGCAGTAGCAGGATATGTCCATCCATAAGCTTCTATAAAATTAGAAGGTATTATTCCAACTAATGTGGGAAGTATAAACTTTAGAAAATTCATTGAATACCCCATTGCCAAAATATAAAACGCCCTTTTTATGGATAATACCACACTTTGATTACGTGATAATGTAAAAGATACTCCCATAGCAATTAAGAACATGGGAGTTCCTTTACCTATAAAATGTATCATAGCGCCCAGCCAGGTTTCTGATTGTGTATGAATGTCTCCATATATCCAAAGTGTGTGTACTATAATAACCATTAATACGCTTACACCTCTTGCCAGGTCTATTGCTAAAATTCTATTAGAGTTTTTCATGTTATTCTAAATAATTATGTAAATTATTAATGATTTGTTTCTAGTTTTCTGTCAATATTTAATGCTTCTGATCTATATTCATTTGCCATTTTTCCTCCATCAATATGATTCCAGCCTGGAGGGTTGATTACGTATCTCAATTTATCACTCCATCTATCTGCTGATTTCATATCCTTCCATAGATCTTTCCAGAACACCATTTGTATCTGCCATAAATTTGCCCCGTCAATTGTATCTCCCATGACTCCATATACGGGTTTTTCATACACTAATTCTTCTTGTAGTGTTCCAAAAATCCGATCCCAAATAGAAAACGTTTCTCCGTAGTTAGTATCTATATATCTATGATTTTTTGCGTGATGTACCCGATGTAAAGAAGGAGTAATAAATATTGTCTCGAGCCATTTATGTCTTTTTACCAATTTTTCGCTTGCGTGTTCATACAATCCATAAAGATTAGCTACTTGTTCTATAATAAGAATCATAAAAGGGTCGAAACCAAGAAATGGAAGCCATATTATTGTATGCGGCATATGTATGAATATCAAGAAAGATCCCCTCACTGCGACAGTCATTTTCATTTCTTCGGCTGTATGATGCACTCCGTGTATGCACCAGAAAAAACGAACTTTATGTCCAATATAATGTAAGAAGTAAAACATAAAATCATATAGTATATACCCTAAAAGCCATACATACCAGCCGTACCCCAATGTAAATAGGCGATGTTCATAAAGCCACGCCATGGTTCCTAAAATTACTACTTTACCAAAAAGGATATATGGAATCCCTTCTATGGGATATGATGTAATATTAACAAAACCTTCTTTGTGACTTTCTATTTTTCTGGTAATGGTAAGAATACTCCACTCTACAATTACCAAAAGTATGATTACGATTCCCAATGTACTCCGTAATTTATCTAACAGTATCAGGATTGATTCATTCATTATTTAGATTTTACAATAGTTTTTGCATATTCCTTACTGTTGGAATTGATGCTTTTTATTTGAGTATTTTTTTAAAAGCGGAATTGGTATTATATATTTGATATCATTTCTTTTTTTATGGATTGAGTTTGATCTTTAAATTTTGCGATTGGGTTTTGCAGTTTTCCTTTTAGTATCAAACTTTCCATAGGATCAGCAAGATTTAGCATCTGTTGTGTATTCTTAAGCTGTAACCGATTTAAACAACACCTATCAAATTCTGATACAAAAAGATCATATTTGTCAAATTTTAGTTTCAGCTCAGGATGCTCTATTTGATAGGAATGAATGCATGCTGCCACCTGCTTCCAAAAATATTCTTCTGGATAATCCATATATTTCTTCAGATTTGCTCCCATAAACCTAAAAAAGCAATCAAATACATCTGTAAAGAGTGTCAATACCTTCATGGTATCCGAAGTCTTTGTATACAAACGTTGTACTTCTGTCGGTAAATCTAATTCTGTATTAAAAACAAGTACTTCTTCTGTAATATCTTTCATTAGAATTTTTACCGGAGTGTGATTTTTCATCACCATGATTATATTTTCCCCGTGTGGCATAAACACCAGTTCATATTTATAAAAACAATGTAATAAAGGACTTAGATACGTTTGTAGATATGATTGCAGCCATACATTTACATCATAAGGTGATGCCTGGATTATTTCTTTTAAGAAAGAACCTCCTTCTGCATCAATATGAAGCAATGCTGCCATGGTCATTAATTGCTGATTTTTATTTATTTTAGTATGTGGACTTTCTCTCCACAATGCAGATAACATTTTATTGTGTGCATTCGTTTTTCCTAAAACTTCATAATAAGTATTCTGATATCCTACAGTCGCCACTTCTCCCAACATTGTAAACCCCGTCTGTTTTAGATACTCATCCTTTTCTAATAATTCATTAATCCAGCTAGTTATATATGGTGTACTTTTCATATAATGAGGAGAAAGCCCTCTCATAAAACCCATATTCAAAATAGATAATGCTGTTTTGGTATACATTTTTGTAGGATTACTACTATTATAAAGGGTGCGTATGGATTGTTGTGCCGAGTAAACATCCTCGCTCTCTCCCAAAAAGACCAAGTTTTGATCGGCTATATCTGCCGTAAATACCTGTACTATCTTATTATTCCATTGCCAAGGATGTACCGGTATGAATATATAAGAATCAATATCCAACCCTAATGATTGTAATTTTGTATTAAATTTTGATATCGTATGAATACCAAGTTCTTTGCGCATTAACGAATTATATTCGTATTTCCTTATTCCCGTATACGTGGTTTTATTCTTATGCCCGGCCAGCCAGTAGATCTTAAAAGGCTCATTAGCCTCTGGAGCATATTTAATATAATCTTCACTATCAAACCCAATTCTTCCATTATTAGCCACAAAACATGGATGTCCCTGAGTCATGGCATGCTCTATTACCTGAAAAGAACTTTTTACTAACTCCTGAGAAGAACGTCTGGTATGTACAAATTTGTAAGCAGCACTGGATAATGTACTGGAGATTTCCTCTAAATATATCGAAAGTAGGTGCTTTGGTATTTCTAGGGTATATACAAAATCAATAATAAATGTAAGAGCCTCTATCGGTTCTGGAGTACCATTCACCTTTTTTACAATAGATTTTTCGTCAATATCCCAATGATCTAAAGATCGTTTTTGAGCATTAAACTCATATGTTGTTCCCGGAGTATCTGATATCAATATATAAGAAGAAAATATCTCTGTTTCTTTTATTAGCTTAGGAGTAAATAATATTTCGTGAGCAAACTCACTAATAGCTTTGGCTACCAGATTTATATTAACCAGCTTCCAAACCTCTGTGGTGAGATAATCCAGCTTATATGTCGGTTGATTCGTTGTATCTATGTTTGTCATTATTCTTGATTTTTCCTGATGAGCCCTAATTGCCTCTTCATACTGCCCACGTTCACAAAGAGCTAATGCAGCAGTTTTTTCTGGTAGTTCTATTTCTTTTACATATTGAAAACCAGCTTTTTTATTGAGTACATGAATTTTTTTATTTTGTACATCTGGCTCTACCACAATTCTATTGACATCTGGCTGACAAAAAAAATATTCCAAAATAGTCGTAAATACATTCCAGGTGAATCCTGATATTTTATTTTTGGGAGGAGCTATCAAAATATGCATCCCATAATCTGTCTCTTTTGCCGTATAATATTCAGAAATCCGATCAGATAAAGCTTTATATTTTTCCATTAGAAAAATGAGCTTTCCTTTATAAACTCCAACAAAGACCTCATAATTTTTTCGAGAAATCAATTCAATGTATTCAGAACGTACTTCGGATAATGATTTATTCAGCATTCCCCAATAGCGTGCATAGGATCGCGTTACCCAATCATATATAATTTCTATATCAGTATTTACATCCAGACGACGCACATGAATAGTTCCTAAATTTTCTATAGATTTTGAAAAAACAACATTCGATATTCTAGTATCTTCACTCATAGTTTTGTCAATAATTTATGAAACAGCTTTGATCGCATCATTTTTATACGTAGCAATAGGATTTTCTAATCGACCGGCAAATTGAAGTAATGCCACAGGATCATCTAAATCAATCATTTGTGTATGATTATTTAATTGAAGCCTATTCAAGCAAGACAAATGAAAATCCTGAGCAAATAGATCATATTGCTTAAATTTTTCTTCTTTCTCCGGATAGCGTGCCTGATATTCATGAATAACTGATGCTACTGTTTTCCAAAATTGCGCTTCAGAAAAATCAGCATGTTCTGCTAAAACTTGAGACATAAACCTAAAGAATCCATCAAAAATATCTGTGAATATTGATAATAGTTTTACATCTTCCGGTACTGGAGCATACATACGTTTTAAGTGATCTGGTAGCACGACATCTGGACTCAGAATGCACGCTTCTTCTGTAATATCTTTCAGCAATACTCTAGCTGGAATATAGTCTTCTAATACTATAATTAAATTTTCTCCGTGAGGCATAAAGACCAGATCAAAATGATAAAAACAATGCAATAACGGACTCAAATATGCTTTGAGATATTTACCTAACCAGTCTTCAATCGATATAGCAGACGCTTTGATAATATTAGGTAAAAAAGCTTCTCCGGTATGATCTATATGCAGAAAGGCTGCCATAGTCATTAGCTGTTGTCCTTCATCGATTGCTGTTACGGGACTTTCTCTCCATAGGGAGGCCAGCATTTTGTTATAGTCATTATGAGTTCCGAATTCTTCAAAATATGGATTCACATAGCTTACAGAAGCGATCTCTCCCAGCATTTCAAATCCTGTTTCCCTGATATATGGATCATTGTACAATAATGTTTCTAACCATACCGCCATTTTTGGTGCTGTCCCCAAATAATACAAAGGAAGCCCTCTCATAAATCCCATATTTAGAATCGAAAGCGCAGTTTTAGTATAAAATTTATGGGGGTTTGTACTGTTAAATAAGGTTCTTATGGATTGCTGAGCAAAATATTGATCCGGACCATACCCCAAACAAATTAGATGTCCTGTTGCTATTTCTGGAGAAAATATAGTCGCCAGTTTATTAAACCATTGCCAGGGATGCATTGGGATCAAGAAGTAATCTTCTGGATCAAAACCTTTATTTTTTATGATGGTATAAAATGAAGTAAGCGTATCATCATCTAATTCCTGATGTATTAATTTCTCATAAGGCAAATCTTCTGTTGCCGCATATACCGCTTTGCTTTTATGTCCTGCCAGCCACAATAATGAAAAAGAATTTCCTGCTTCTGGTGCATATGCTCTATAATCATTACTATCAAAACCGATACGACCATTATTGGCAATAAAGCCTGGGTGTCCTGCTGTCATAGATTTTTCAATAGTCTGAAAATCTGCCGCTACCAGTTCTCTGGCTGTTGGATTTCCTTTTAAGGTTTTAAAAGCACTTCCATATAAGGTACTTATAATTTCTTCCAGATACATGGGCATTTGAGCCTCATTAATACCTAACTGTTTTCTGAGTTCTTTAACAAAAAGAATACTATCCAGTACAACAGATTCGCTTTCATTATATTTTTTGATAGAAGTCTGTTCTATCCATAAATGATTTAATGCCATAGGTTTTGCCACAAACTGATATTGTATAACAGGTGTATCTGTTTTTAGAACATATTCGTTCCAGCCATCTTCTAATTCTTTTAGAATTATTGGCTTTATAAGAAGCTCGTGACTAAATTCACAAATCGCTTTTTTTATAAACAATGAATTGACTTTTACCCACACTTCAGATTGTAAATGAGCGATTGATTGTTGTGGCGAAACTATAGTATCCAGCGTATTCATGGTACTTCTTTTATTAATTTGTGATCCTGATAAGGTTTGTTGGTGTGATTCTCTATATAGAAAAGCCAGCTGTGCTACTTTATTTGGTAGCTCTACGATTTTATCTAACCGAAATCCAATACGCTGGCATAATGCAAACATTTTTTTATTACGTATATCTGGTTCTACAATAATCCTATCAACAGTAGGATCCTGAAATACAAAATCCATAATAGTATTAAAAATATACCAGGTAAAATTTGGAATTTTAACCCTTGGGGGAGCTACTATAATATGGATTCCGCAATCCTCATTTTTTGCAGAATACAAGTCTCCAATAGCATCTTTTTTAGGATGGTATCTTTCTAATACAAAAACAGTTTGCTCCCCATAGATACCTACAAAGACATCATAATGATCTGGTTGCATTAATCTGGCATATTCTTGCTCCACCTGCTTTAATGAGAACTCTTGCATTCCCCAAAAAACAGCATATTCCTGATTTACCCATTGATGTAATTCTTTACTATCCTGCGTGATCCTGTAGTGACGTATATTGATTTCTCCAAAACCATCAAACGATTTGGTAAATAAATAGTGTTCTTTATTTTGTATGTTTTTTATACTTGTATTCATGTTGACACTTATGTTTTTATGAATCTTTTTGAGGGTATTCTAGTCGCTACCTTAAAAACAAAATGATATAGCAGCAATGTGATTATAAAACCACTCAAAGCGATTATAAATGGTATTTGTAACCCTTGTTTTTCTACCATGAGTCCGACAGAAAATGACGATAGTAGTACCCCTAGATTCTGAAAAAAATGAACCTTGCTATAATCCAGCGCATAAGATGCCGGAGTACTTAACTTAAATAAGAGCACATCAAATCTCACCACTCCCTGAAAAATTGCCCAACCATATATAATTCTTCCTGTAATTATAACCACCTCATTAGGAACCCCTTGCAGAAGTAAACCTACCGATCCAAGAAGTAATGCAGAAATAATTCCTTGAAAACTATCATTGGTAGTTTTCCTCTTTGTATTGATCCATAGCGCAATTAATGCCACAAATCCCGGAATCGCATAAATAGCTCCTGATATAAGTTTAGAATTATCTCCGGAAATATGCTCCCAATAGGTTGCAAAAAATGGTCTGATCAGAAAATCACTGAAGTACAATATCATGGTAATCAATCCTATTTTGAGAATAAATCCTTTTTTAAGAACACCTTTTTCATGTTCAGAATTATCTTGTGTAACTTCCACTATTTTTATCGTAGCATATTTCTTGCTTCTTAGCAGATACCCGCTCATCGCCATTTGTATAAAATCACCTATCGCCATGATTAAAAAAACATAACTGGCATCTATTAAATCTACTGTTAATCCTCCAACAATGGCTCCCAGGACTCCTCCTAAATGTACTACTACAGACAATACTCCAATAGTATCAGGATGCTCTTCTTTATTAATGATTTTAAGAATGTATGGATATACTAATAAGTAGCTTCCCTTAAAGAGAATCATCACAAGAGAAACTATCCAAAAATTGATATATGAAGTTGTCCAATAACAGCAAAGTGCCAAAATCCCAGCTATACATTGTGTATATACTAAAATATTGAGTTCTGCTACTTTTCTGGAAATATATGCCCAGAATGGAAAAGCAATCATGACCATACAACAAATTGCAGCAAAATAATATCCTACATATTCTGGATTTGTAATTCCAAAACGTGCTTCAAAAAACTGAGGATAAAAAGGATGTAAAAGATAATCACTTACTACAGCAACCAACGTGATCAGGATCAGGAAGTTTTTCATAACACAGATTTGGCTATTTTTATCTCTTCTTCATTACTCACTTCAAACTGCTGAAAAGCAATTCGTTTTTCAATAGGATAGTAATCTGTACCTGTTAGTTCTTTAATAATGAATGAATTTCTGTAGCAAGCCATTCCTAAATCCGGAGTAACAAATCCGTGTGTATGCAATTCTGCATTCTGTACAAAAATATCCGTTCCTTCCTCATCAATAGCATAATTACGATGTACCGCATATCTTTCTTTTTCATCCCAACGAATTCGATCTTTGATCCCATCAATGAATTTGGGTTGTTGATAGGCATATCCTGTTGCCAATACTAGTCCTTCTGTCTTGTGACTATAGTGTTTGTCTTGTTCATGTTGATATATTTCCAGATAAAAATTTGACAATGACTCATCATATACTGCCTTTTGCAACTCAGAATTTGTTCTAAGAGAAATCTTTACTTTACTGGTCAATTGTTTTGTATACATTAAATCATAAATACTGGCTATCAAATCCTGATTAATCCCTTTGTATAAGTGTTTTTGATTCCGGATAAGATTTTCCCGCTTGTTAGATGGCAGATTAAAGAAATAATCCACATATTCTGGCGAAGTCATTTCTAATGTTAGCTTAGCGTATTCTAATGGAAAAAATCTTGGTGAACGTGTCATCCAGTTAAGTTCATATCCTTCATGATCAATATCCTGTAATAGATCATAGAAAATTTCTGCAGCACTCTGCCCACTACCCATTATTGTAATTGATTTCTTGGACTGTAAAGCGGATTTATGAGTAAGATACGATGAAGAGTGTATTGCAGCACCTTTTAGACCTTTACAACATTCAGGAATAAACGGCTGGTTTCCGGTTCCTAATACTAATTTTCTGGACGTATAAATTTTTTGCTTATTGGTTATTGTGGATCGCACCAATACTTCATAACATTGTTTTGTATCATTATATGTTATTTGGGTAACCTCTGTCTGAAAATGAATATTTGATAATTTCTCAATAGCCCATTGGCAATATTGATTATATTCATTTCTGAGTAGTAAAAAGTTTTCCCGAATGTAAAAAGAATATATTCTTCCTTGTTTTTTGATATAATTAAGAAAACTAAATGGATTGGTAGGATCTGCCAGCGTCACTAAATCAGACATAAATGGAATTTGCAAGGTGGTATCCTGCAATAACATTCCCGGATGCCAGTCAAATTTTTCTCTCTTATCAAAAAAAAGACCATTCAGATCAGATATAGGTTCTGTCAAGCAGGCAAGCCCCAAATTCATTGGACCAATACCTATTCCTATAAAGTCTACTATATTTTCTTTTGTTGTATCCATAACTGTACTTAATTATTGTTTTTGTAATCGCTTCCGGTTTCCTTAATCATTCCTATGATATTCAATAAATCATCTAGTGTACTTTTAGGATTCAGTAATGTGAATTTCAGATATATATTACCGTTTAGTTTAGTACTGGCTACAGATGCTTGCCCGGATTTAAAAAGTGTATTCTTTATATATAGATTTACGGTATTTTGTATAGTATCATCTTCTATATTTGCCATTTTATAGCGAAATACCAGTGTACTTAATTCTGGTTTATGAACAATTTCAAAACAAGGATCATCTTTGATACTGTGGTATAAATCCAAGGCTAAATAGTGTACTTTTTCAAGAAAAGAACCTATAGCCTTAGCTCCTGTCATTTTTAGAGTAAACCAAAGCTTTAAAGCATCAAATCTTCTGGTTGTCTGAATAGATTTTTCAATCAAATTAGGGCATTCTTCATCTCTATATTCTAAAGGATTCAAATAATCCGCATAGTAGGATACATATTTAAAATACTGTGTATCTCTTACTAAAAATGCGCTGGAGCATACGGATTGAAACATGGTTTTATGAAAATCTATGGTGACAGAATCTGCCTGTTCAATCCCTTTTAGTTTATCTTGATGGGTTTCGGTCAAAATATAGCTTCCTCCATACGCTCCATCCACGTGAAACCAAATATCATATTCATCTGCAATCTTGGCAATCGTTTCTAAGGGATCAAAACTTCCAAAATCAGTAGTTCCTGCTGTTGCAATTACGGCAATAGGAATATTCCCTAATTTTTTTTCCTTTTCGATAGCTTGTACTAAGGCATCTGGTTGCATTTTTATTTCCTGATCTGTCACTATGGGAATAACTGCATTATATCCCATCCCCAGGAGAGCGGCATTTTTCTTGATACTAAAATGTGCTTTTTCTGAGCAAAAAAAACGAAATTTGGAAACCACATCAGACCAGCCATTTTCTTTAAGGTTTATCCCAAAATGTTTGTATGCATAGTGATCTCTGGCGATTAACAGAGCCATAAAATTAGATTGGGTACCACCACTTGTAAAAATACCATCAGAAATAGCAGGCAATCCCATTTCTGAACAAATCCACCTGATCATTTCCTGTTCTATTAAAGTACCTGAAGTACTTTGATCCCAGGTTTCTATAGCTGTATTTACAGAGGATGCTATTAAATCACCAATAATTGAAGGTAATAAAACAGGGCAATTAAGGTGGGCAACATATGTAGGATGATGAAAAGCAATCGTATGATCAAGGTACAATGCTTTAATTTCTTTGAGAGTATCATCTATTGATAATTTTATATGTGGATCGGCAGTAATCAAATCTGTCATGGATCTTAAATCATTAGGTGATTCTCCACTATAAAAATTCTCATTGTGCAAAAATTCTGTTAGATAACTAACTGTTTTCTGAATATATTCTTGATAGGTATCTTTTGATTGTGGGTCAAAAAACTGATTAACTTTCTGGCCAATAACTAAATCTGTTTGTGTGTCGAAGAGCATATTATTTTTATTTGATCTAAATAAGTTTTGCAAATTTAGATTCAAACAACATAAATTCATGACGTATTTAGGATAAAAAAAGACGCTAATTGATTATAAACATTAGGAATTAATGTTTTCTACTATTGATGCATCCATCTCTCACTAAAAAAAGATGACCCAAATAAGCATAAAACTTTGATTTAAAAACAACTAAAATTAAAGTATTCATTACCCTACCTAAGCCTATAGTTAATCAAGCTTTATCTATTATAGATCAAAAAAACATAATCACTAAAAAAACAAAATAAAAGTGCTTTTTAACTTTTAATTAACGAAATAAAAAATAGGGGAAAACTATTTCGCCCTGTTTATTATTTAAGGAAAAGTTTTTTCTAAAGCCTTTTTTTTTAGAAAAACATACACCTACTCAACCTAATACTAACCAATAAAATATACAATCATGCAAAAAAAAGATGATTATGGGTACAAAAAAATTAGCTGTTTTTTAAACAATCCCTCTTATATATCCTTAGTATTCTTTGCGTTATTTTTTCTACATATTCAAACGTTGAAATCTCAACAAAAAATGGAAAAACGCTCTGGTCCCATAATTGTTTGCCCTGCTAAATTTGAAAACCAGCACTCTAGAATGGCCATAAAACAACTGGCTGCAAAAAAAAATCACTCTACAAAAAAAAAGAAAACGACTACAGACATACAGGTTACTTTTGGTGCCGGGGCACAAAATAACCCTGAATTTCAGGCTGCATTTCGTTTTGCAATGGATATTTGGGCAGAAGAACTAGTTTCTTTGGTACCGATCCGAATATCTGCTGATTTTCGAAATTTAAGTCCTGGTGCTCTCGCCTCTGCAGGACCAACTCAAATTGCTGAAAATTTTACCAATGCCCTGAAACCAGATGTATTTTATCCAATTGCTTTAGCCAATTCAATGGCTGGAGAACTACTCAACCCTAATGACGAGTTTGATTTAATCGTAAATATTGGAGCAGGAATTCCCTGGTATTTTGGTACTGATGGAAATACTCCAATTGACAAGTTTGATCTTGTGACAGTTGCATTACACGAAATCGGGCACGGACTTGGTTTCGTTGACAGTTCTGAAATAAATAATGGCGGAGTAGCCTCCATTGGTTTTAATGGTAGTACGCCTTCGATTTTTGATACTTTTATGGTAGACCAAAATAACAATTCTGTATTAGACCTACCAAACCCTTCTACAGAACTTGCTAGTTTTCTATCGAGTGGTAATGTTTTTGTAAACGGACCTTTAGCAATAGAAGCACTAAATGGAAATCTACCCGAACTATTTGCCCCAAACCCCTTTCAAGGTGGTTCCAGCATTGCGCATTGGGATGAGAATGTATTTCCTACAGGTGATCCTAATTCATTAATGAGTCCACAATTAGGACCTTCTGAGTCTAATTTTAATATAGGTCCATTAACTCTCGGGTATTTCAGAGATATGGGATGGGTTTTAAACGGGCAACCAATACTCATAACTCCCAATTCAATTAAAGAGGAACTCAGTATTGAAGAAACTATCACCAAAGAAATTACTGTAACCAATATAGCGGATACAGCTGTTACTGTTACTGCACTTACACCATCTGAACCCTATCTTATTATTGAAAACATTAGCCCTGAAGAAATCGAAATCCCCGCAGGAACTTCTGCAACAATTACAGTAACATTAAGTACTGTAGGAGTGCCAAAAGATATCTATAAAGAAAATATCGAATTCAGGAGTACAGGTTTTGACGACACCTTAAATGTTTCTATTAATGTCGAAGTATTTGATGGTACAGAAGTTGCATCCATCGCCGTCACTCCCGATACCTTTAATGAAACCATAGAACAACTTAAAATAGTTCAGAAAGAACTTACTATAGAAAATACAGGTAACAAAGATCTTACATATGACATCAGTATTAGTGATCAGATACAGTCTTCTTTTAGAGAAAGAGTAGCTTTGACCAATACTGACATAGCTACAAATGGATATACGGTACAACAATATCCATCATCTCTAAATAAACAATCTTCTTTTTCTATTATCAAAAATAAAGAAACTTTCAATAAGTTGCCAGGTACTATTTATTCAACAGATTTTGAAAATTTCAACCTGGAAGAATTAGACCAACAGGATGGATGGACTGCGCAACCCACGGGCTTTTTCACAATATCCGATAGCAACGCTTTTGATGGCACAAAACATGCCAGGGGTACTACAGATGGTTCTGGAGTTGCTATTCAACTATTGTCACCTGTAGTTAGTCCTGAAAATGAACCTTTTATGGCTTTTTCGGCTCAATTAAATATTCAAAGCAATGGCTCCGATGTTATATTGATCCCTCAGTCCATTAGCGACAATAAAAGTGTTACAGAAATACGTTTTAATGCTGATAAAACTATAGATGTCCTTGATATTGCAACCAATGATTTTATACCAACAGGTTTTACAATTCCAGATGGGTATTTTCAAATCGTTTTATCGGTTGACAGAGATGATTCTTCTTTAGCAATTTTTATGGATAATACCATGATTTTTTCAGGAACAGCATCTTCAAATGTAATTGAACAGGTTGTAATACAATCTAATAATGCAACATCAGGTAGTACTTTTGATATAGATAATTTTGAAATTATTGATGGAGAAGAAACCCTTTTTCTACTTGTAACTCCTAGTACTGGTATCATTGAACCAGGAAAAAAAGAAACCTTAGAAGTTGACTTCATTACCCTTTCTTTAGATAAAGGAGTGTATGAGACTACTATTACCATAAATAGCAACGACATCGAAAATCCAGCGGTAGAGATTCCGGTAAACCTAACTGTTATCATCCCACCCACAATTAATGTAACACCTGATAGCCTCAATGCTTCAGTAGATGTCACCATAGATGATCCCGCTATAAAAACAGACTCTTTCACAGTTAGTAATACTGGAGATAACCCATTAGAATTTATAGCATCTTTGGGCCCTCCAAGGTTTACACTTCCTGCTATGGAAAAGATGAAAAAAACAATCAAAAATTTAGATATGTCTAAATATGGTGTTGGGAATACAGAACAAAGCTCTTATATAACATCTAAATTAGAAAAAAAGAAACTTAAGGTAAAATCAATGTCTAAGGTACAAGAAAGTGCAACCACCTTTATTGATTCTATTTTTTATGACCCAGGTACGAATTTTCCGGATATAGCAGAAGGGTTTGTCGGAGCTCCAACAACAAGTGCTGTTAAATTTGATGCAGAGTTAGATTTTTTGCTTACCGCAGTAAGAAATGCATACATTACAGAAAATGTAACTGAAGTAGCCATTATATTAGAAATTTACCGCGGTGGATCTACTCCTGTGGACGGAGAACTGTTACTGCAGCAAGTAATTACAAAACTAGCACCAAATGCTCTCTTCGCTGTAGAAGAATTAATAAAACCACTATTCTTTTCTGCTGGAGAATCTTTTTGGGTAGTCCATAAATATCCAGAAACTATTCAAACTCCACAAGGATCAGTTTTTAATACTACTGGTTTATTAAGACCGGATACCTATTTCACTAGTTCTGATGGAGGCATGACATACAGACCTGACTTAAGTAATGAGCACGTAATGTTGAAAAGAGCATTAAGTGCTCAAATTGGTGAACCATATATTACATTAGAACCATCAATGGGAACAATTGCTCCCGGAGAAAATATTGAGGTGGGTGTAACCTTTGATGGTACTAATATGGCAAATGGAGTTCATAAAACTGATATTCGTTTAAAAAATAATGATCCTGTGAATCCAATTATATCAATTCCTACTACCTTTGAAGTATCAGGACAAGTAAACGGAATTGAAATTTCTGAGGAATACTTATTATTTGATAATTTATTTATTGGTAATACTAAAGAACTTACGTTTACTATTACCAATACTGGATTCGATCAGCTTACTATTACAGAAATAGTATCTGACAATGAAGATTTCATCGTAGAACCTAATACTGCTATATTGGGAGCACAGGAGGAACTAGAGGTTAAAGTGGCTTTTACTCCCATCACGGCAGGAAGTTCTAATGGCATTATATCAATAAATAGTGATGCATCAAATAATCCCTCAGCAGAAGTTATCCTAAATGGTATTGGAGTAGATCCGCCAATTGCGATACTATCACCTAGAGGAATTTTTGAAGCAACAGATGAAGGTACCACAATAGATACAGAAATTACAATACGGAATACTGGTAATTCACCTTTAATTTATTCTTTTCCAGATATTGCTGTAGCTTCTGCGCTATCTAATCCTGATATTGAATTTAATAATACATCACTAATTTCTTTTAAGAATTTTAATGCTACAGCAACCAAAAATTTTGTAGACAAAAGAATTGGACATCCTGCAGAAAAGTTTAATATTGGTAAAGACACCAAATATGGTTATAGCTGGATTGATAGTGATGAAGAAGGAGGTCCTATATATTCCTTAGCAGATATTAGTGCTACTGGCACCAATATTACAGAAGCTGTAGGCACTAACACATCAGCAGAGATCTCACTTCCTTTCCCTGTGAAATACTATGGCATTACCTACAATACTATTTATGTAAATGCAAATGGGTTTGTTTCCTTTCAGGAACCTATGAGTGATCTTCTTTTTAACCGGCAGATTCCTGTTGATGATGTCGCAAATAATATAATCGCAGGATTGTGGATTGATTTTTCTCTTCAATTGGGAGATGCAGCCATATTTGTAGAACCCACAGAAGATCAAATAACATTTCAATGGTCAAATATTCGGATTTTTGGAACAGAGGATGATGAAACTGTAAGTTTCAGGATAATAATTTTCAAAAACGGAATTATTGAGTTTTTATATGATGACGTCAACAATGCTCCATACATTAATAATACTACTGTAGGTATAGAAAATGCCGCTGGTGATGATGGTGCACTGGTTGCCTTTAACACACCATATGTTAAGGATCGTCTGGCAGTTCGTTTTATACCCCCAATCATTGCAAATGTTGATTTCATTAGTAATGTCAGCAGTATTTCCGGAGTAGTTCCTGCCAATAGCTCTAAAACTCTTACAGCCACTCTGGATGCAACAAAATTAGAGCCAGGAGTTTATCTTGATACCTTAATACTCTCTAGTAATTCTCCTGATAAAACACTAAGTACATCCGTTGCAGAATTAACAGTAAATAATATTCCAGAAGTCGTAGGTTTTTCTCTTATCAATGCAGATACTAATGAGCTCATAGGCGTGATACATGATAAAGACACTATCAACTTTAAGACAATTGGTTCGAATAAACTTAATATTGTTGCCAATACTGATGATTCAGAAGTAGGCAGTGTTGTTTTTGACTATAATACTACCAATAGTTTTTCTATAGAAAACACTGCTCCTTATACCATTGGTGGAGATACTGATGGCAATTATGATCCTTTAAATTTTCAAATAGGTGCCAATACCATTACCGCTACTCCTTATGTTGAAAAAGGTGGTAAAGGAAAAAAAGGCATCTCAAATACCATAGATTTTGAGGTAATCAGTGGAACTGAAATACTAAAACTTGTAAATGCGGATACTAATGAGCTTATTGGAGATCTGTCAAATGGAGATATATTAGACCTTAATGACTATCCCTCAACTGGGCTTAGCATCATCGCAGAAACTACTATTGCAGATGTAAAAAGTGTGATCTTTGATTTTAATGGCACACCCAAATATCAGATAGAGAACATTCCTCCATATGCACTAAATGGTGATAATACCGGTACTTATAAACCGGTAACCTTTCCGTCTGGAGCAAATACGATCACCGCTAGTATATACGGAGCACCTAATGGAAAAGGCAATGCTATGGGAGAAATTACTGTCAATTTTGAGGTTATCTCACAAAACAGAAGCCAATCTACTTCATCGATAGTCAAAGTGTATCCTAATCCGGTAACAACTACGACCAGATTCCTAACCATAGAAAATGACAAACAGCAAGTATTAAAAGCTACGATGTTTAATATGTTAGGTCAGGTAATTTATTCTTTTACTGATTTTAAAACAAAAGATAATGGAAACATTTTCTTAGATATCAGTAATCTTGCCAAAGGCACATACATTCTTAGACTGGATAATGATGCAGGTGAAAAAATTTCTCAGGTGAAAATTATAAAACAATAATAAAAACATATCTATAATTTGGTTAAAAGAGGGTGTCTTAAAAGTTAAGCGCCCTCTTTTTATTATGGTTATTTCAGAAAACACCTTAAAAATAGTAGTAATACGATTTGTGATTAAAAAATTCGTATAAATTCATTGAATTATTTTTTCTTTATGCAAGGCAAAAAAATCAAGCATAGCTATAGCTACGGTTTATTTTTTAAACGAAGTAGAAAGGAAAAAGAAACGATGAATATGCGAAATTTTTAGTTATAAATCGTATAAACTACCTCGGGGCAAGCCCAGGCATTTATTGAAAAAAACATTTTGATTTCGAGGCAAGACTCGGAGCATTTAAATCTCGAGTATCGAGTAAATATTTTTTTAGTAGAATTTTGATATTGAACTCATCTAGAGAAATGCTTTGACCTACAAAATCATAGTACAAAAGCCAAATTTTTCGGTTGAAGACTACTACTCAAAAGGAGTTCATTGGATTCTATGTAATTTTATCAAAAATTACATTTCAGTTCCTCTTTCTTACCATATCAAACAGGTAAATCCTTTTAGTTTTTATAAGTACATCCATAATAAAGTAACAGTTCTCTCTTTGGGGTATTCTCATTACGCAAAAAATAAAATCAAAAAATCTATTATTCTACCTAAACTAACTTCCTTATTTTAGCCCAATGATTAGGATCGTTATTATTGGTGCGGGAAATGTTGCCAGGCATTTGTATACTGCTTTTCATACCTCGGGATTAGTAAAAATAGTTCAATGCTATAATCGGCAGGGAATTATCATAAATAACCACCAGCAAACGATACCAGTTACAGATAATATCAACAATTTGGCCGAAGCTGATATATATATTATAGCAATAAGTGATGATGCCATAGAATCGGTAGCAAAACACATGCTTTTTAAAGATCGATTAGTAGTACATACATCAGGAAGTGTACCGATGAAAATATTAAATGATAATAATCGCAAAGGTGTATTCTATCCATTACAGACATTGAGTGCAACAAAGCGTATAGACTACACAACTATTCCTTTTTGTATAGAAGCAGAAGAAAAAAAAGATATAGTGTTATTACAAAAATTAGCCACAACCTTATCCCCAAAAGTTTATGAAATTTCTTCTGATCAAAGAAAAGTTTTGCATGTAGCAGCTGTATTTGTAAACAACTTCACTAATTATATGTTTTCTATGGGAAATGAAATTTGCTCAGAACATAATATTCCTTTTGAGATATTACATCCACTGATATCAGAAACAGCAAAAAAGATACTAGAAATCCCTCCGCAGGCTGCACAAACTGGTCCTGCAAAAAGAAATGATCAGAATACGATCCATAGTCATTTAGATATTTTAAAAGATGATTCAAAAAAAGAACTATATAAATTACTTACTAAAGCAATACAATTAACATATGGAAAAGAGTTATAAAGAATACCTACAACACATTACTACCTTTATTTTTGATGTTGACGGAGTACTGACAGATGGTACACTATTAATAAATACTGAAGGAGAATTGTTCAGAACCATGAATGTCAAAGATGGGTATGCATTGAAAGCTGCTATGAAACAAGGTTTCAAAATATGTATCATCTCTGGGGGAGAAAATGAAGGAGTAAGAAAAAGATTAGAAGGTTTAGGAATTAAAGACATTCATTTGGGTGCTCATCATAAAGTGGATCAATTAAATGAGTATCTACTCCAAAATAATATTAAATCCGAAAATGTACTGTATATGGGTGATGACATTCCGGATTTACCAGTTATGAAAATAATAGGTTTACCCACCTGCCCTCAAGATGCCGTAGCCGAAATAAAAGAAGTCTCTAAGTATGTCTCTCTAAAAAAAGGAGGAAAAGGATGTGTTAGAGATGTTATAGAACAAGTGCTTAAAGTACAGGGGAAATGGATTGCAAATTATGATGCAAAAAATTAATCGACTCTTATTATTTTTTCTAATGTAATACAATGCTATTTTTTATAATTCTTAAAAATCCTTTGTATCACAATTTCAAACATTATCTCACACACAAATGAAACTTGTATTTGCCACAAATAATCTTAACAAACTAAAAGAAGTACAATCATTAGTACCTTCACATATAGAATTACTATCTCTTTCTGACATCAATTGTGCAGAAGACATCCCAGAAACTTCTCCTACTATTGAAGGGAATGCTATACAAAAAGCAACGTATATAAAAGAGCGATATGGATATGATTGTTTTGCAGATGATACTGGATTAGAGGTTGTAGCATTAAACAATGAACCTGGCGTATACTCTGCAAGATATGCCGGAGCTGCAAAAGACTCCACTGCCAATATGGACAAACTTCTAAGGGAATTAAGTGGTGACAAAAACCGAAAAGCGCAATTCAAAACGGTTATTGCATTGCATATTAATAATAAAACAGAAACGTTTACAGGTATTTGTACCGGAAGTATTACAGAGAAAAAAAGAGGTACAGACGGTTTTGGATACGACCCGATATTTCAACCAGAAGGATATGACAAGACTTTTGCTGAATTACCTCTGGAAGAAAAAAATAAGATCAGTCACCGGGCAAAAGCAGTACATCAATTAATACGATACCTAAAAAACTAAATTAGTTCGCTCCTGGAAAAGCCAACATTTCTCCCATCCCAACGGTAAATAACCAATTACCATAGATTGCATGTTCTATAGAGACCAGTGTGGTAGATTTTGTTTTGTAATATGTAAATGCAAATAGCAGCCCTCCAGCAAAAGTAAGTAGCTGTACTAAAAAACTCTTGAGGAAAATATGGGCTAATGAAAATAAAATAGCATTAAAAAACATAAATAGCCATTTATTATTAATCAGACACTCATATCGATGATAAAAAAATGTTCTGTAGATAATTTCTTGTGGCCATACAGATAAAAAACTGTATACAAATAAGATAATTACCCACAAACCTGGTTTTTTTAGTACTACAGAAAATATTTTATCAGGAGCAATCCAGAAAACATATAAACTTGTAATGATCATAACGATCCCTAGTTTAATTATGGTTTCTCTCCAGAACGGTTTCCAAAGAGATCTATCCGGAAGTACAAACTTTAAAAGTTTTGATTTAACCAGTAAAATAACAATATAACCAAAACCTAATAAGGTGAGTGCTGCTTTTATATAGGTTGGATATGATAGTAAATAGCTGACAGGTAATAAGACAAATAATAGTAAAAGTTCTAATCCTCGTGTAAATGTGGTTTGCATTAATTTAGTTTTCAACTAATTTCTGTATAAAATCTGAAACAATTAGTTTTTTAACAAAAATAAAAAAACCTCTGGGCAAGAGGCTTTTTCTGATAAAAATTAAACTAGGGGAATATTTGATTCTACAATTTTGGGGTAATCAAATTTTTTGTATTGTAAGAATTCAAAATAAACTAATTCAAAAAAATCAATCAATTACTAACAACACTCCAAAGATAGGTTGAAAGCTTTATTGTCTTATAAAATTGTAATAGCAAAAAAACAAAATAATCGATTAAAAACATTTTTAATCGATAAAACACACTCTTACTTTATTTTTCGTTCAAAAAATATACTTTTACACAGTTCTTAACAGAGGCAACACCTTAAAAAAAGAATTTTTGTACCCTATATATACAATTAAGAAAAAATAACAGCTGACTCGTAAAAAAATCAAAAAATAAAGGTAACAACTTATACGATTTGTGATTAAAAAATTCGTATAAATTCATTGAATTATTTTTTCATTATGCAAGGCAAAAAAATCAAGCATAGCTATAGCTACGGTTTATTTTTTAAACGAAGTAGAAAGGAAAAAGAAACGATGAATATGCGAAATTTTTAGTTATAAATCGTATTACACTATGACATATACATTTATTTGTATGTACTAAAAAAGATAAAATAAGAACAATATATCCTATAAAATATGGCTAATAAACTAAGTATATGAGTTTAGCATCTTTTTATACCTAAGATCGTTACTTAAAAAGTTTATGAATTTTTCAGTGAACTACCTCGAGGACAAGGATACGTTGATACATGTAAATATGCCTCTTAATAAGAGAAATTTATAAGGAAAAGTTGCTTTTATCATAGGATACGAGGCATTTATTGAAAAAAAAATGATTTCGAGACAAGCCTCGGAGCATTTAAATCTCGATTATCGAGTAAATTTTCTTCGTGTCATAATACGGTAAGCTCAAATAATTTTTGAACTTAATTTACTATCCTGATTTCATTAAAAATCATAGCTATCCTAAGGCGCATTCAAAAGTTGTTGAAATTCCTCAAGATATAAACCTACGTGATATCCATCCATAAGACCGTGATGAACGTGAATAGAAATGGGTAAAATAACCTTCCCTTGTTCCTGGGTATACTGTCCAAAAGATATTTTAGGAGCACTATCTTTATATTGATAATGCCTGGCATGCGATAACGAAGTAAAAGTATACCATGGGATAGATGAATAATGTATGGTATCTATCCTTTTTGTATCATCTGTATGACATAATCCAATACTGTTTTTAATACGTTCGATTTCTTTTTCTGCCTCCAGTAGAAAAACATCAAAATTCTCATCATATCTTAGAAATGAAAAACCAAAGGTATGATCTTCTCTTCCTATTGTTGGTGAGGCGTGGATTGTATCATAAACAAATACTTTTCCATGTTCTATTCTGTACCTAAAAGTTTCTATTCTATTGACAGCTTTGAGGGATGTATACAAATAATATAAAAAGTAGGAACATCCTAAATCCTTTACTTTTTGATAGCCAATACTAAAATCCAGGGTAGTTGTAATCCCAAAAAAAGGCTCATCAAAAGAACTAAAGAATTCAAAATGTTCTTTTCGGTTCCAGGTTGTGAGGTTTAGTGCTGTCCTCATTACAGCACGTGAAGTAATTCGATTGCTTTAGTAAAACTCCTGAAATTAGGGTGACTAATCTCTTTAGTAATCGTTTCATGCACCCAAGTTGTATGAAACGGTATATGAAAAGCATGTGCTCCTATATTTAGTACTGGCAGTACATCAGATTTTAGAGAATTTCCGACCATCAAAAACTCATCTTCCTTTATATCCAAATGTTTTATCAATTTATGATATTGTTTTTCTGTCTTATCAGATACAATCTCAATATGATGAAAATACTTTTCTAATCCGGATTTAATGAGCTTACGCTCCTGATCCAGCAAATCACCTTTGGTAGCCATGACTAAACGATACTTCTTAGATAGATACTCTAATGTCTCTTCTATACCTTCAAGTAATTCTACAGGTTCATGAAGCATTTGCTTTCCTTTATCAATAAGTTTTTCTATAAGTGCTATGTCCATAGAACCCTTAGAAACTTTTATGGCAGCCTCTATCAAAGAAAGCGTAAAAGGTTTGATTCCATATCCATATAGCTTCAGATTCTGCATCTCTACCTCAAATAATAATGCATTAGCTTCTTCTTTTGGTAAATAATCAGATACCAATTCACAAAACTCTTCTTCAGCTTTTCTGAAAAAAGTTTCATTCACCCATAACGTATCATCTGCATCAAATGCAATCGCTTTAATATTAGATAGACTCATACTGTTTTTTATCAATTTAGATTACGGGTAGGTAAACCATCAATACTTTTCTGATTTTTTTCTTGTCGATATGCTTTCAATCCATCTTCTCCTTTATTCGTTGCCCATTCAATAAGCTGATTACGTTCTTCTTTATACTCAAAATACGGAATTGACATCCCGCAAGAAGTCTGAACGCTTTCTACTTGCACATCAAAAATTTGACGAGTGCCCGGGAGTTTAGGAAATAATGAAATGAGATCATTCCAATCTTCATCCTCCGGATGTACAGCACGCCCTTTCCCAAAAATTCTTAAAATATTGGGAGCTCCTTCAAAAGCGCAAAACATGATTGTGATACGATCATTCTCTAATAGATGCGCATCCGTTTCGTTACCACTCCCTGTAACACTTAACCATACCACCCTTTCTTCATCAAGAACTCTAAAAGTGTCCATTCCTTTGGGGGAAAGGTTAATACGCCCTTCAATAGGAGCAGTTGCTACAAAAAATATTTTCTGAGCTTCTATAAACTCTTTGGTTCTTTTGTTTATAGAAGGATAAAACTTTGCCATGTCTATACCATATTGATGAAACTGAACTATAACCGAATTATGCTATTCTTGCTTCAGCATTGCATATGAAACAATGCTGAAAGCTATTTTAAGGAGTACAATCCTATACTGTTATTTTATCGCACTAATTTTTTATATTTAATACGTTTTGGCATGAGATCTCCTCCTAGCCTTTTCTTCTTATTTTCTTCATACTCAGAGAAACTTCCTTCAAAAAAGTATACTTGAGAATCTCCTTCAAAAGCCAAAATATGAGTGCAAATTCTATCTAGAAACCAACGGTCGTGAGAAATAACAACAGCGCATCCTGCAAAGTTTTCCAAACCTTCTTCTAATGCTCTTAATGTATTAACATCAAGATCATTTGTAGGCTCATCTAACAATAATACATTTCCTTCTTCTTTTAAGGTCATAGCCAGATGCAAACGGTTTCTCTCACCACCAGAAAGCGTAGCAACCTTTTTATTTTGCTCACTACCTCCAAAATTAAAACGACTCAGGTAAGCTCTCGAATTTACCTCCTTACCTCCCATCATAATCAGGTCTTGCTCATCACTAAAATTTTGCCAAATTGATTTTTGAGGATCAATATTAGAATGCGCTTGATCAACATAGGCAATTTTGGCTGTTGACCCTACAGAAAAACTACCTTTGTCAGGAGTCTCTTCTCCCATAATCATCTTAAAAATAGTAGTCTTACCAGCTCCATTAGGCCCTATAATTCCAACAATTCCTGCCTGAGGGAGTGTAAAATTAAGATCTTCATACAACAGTTTATCTCCATACGCCTTACTGATCCCGGTTACTTCTAATACATTTGTACCTAAACGCGGGCCATTGGGGATGTATATTTCCAGTTTTTCATCAAGTTGTTTCTGATCCTGACTCATCAACTTATCGTAATTCTTCAAACGCGCTTTTTGTTTAGTCTGTCTTCCTTTTGCCCCTTGACGTACCCATTCCAATTCTCGTTCTAATGTTTTCTGACGTTTTGATGCTGATTTACTTTCCTGCGCCAGACGTTTTGATTTTTGATCTAACCAGGAAGAATAGTTTCCTTTCCAGGGAATCCCCTCTCCTCTATCCAGCTCCAAGATCCATCCGGCTACATTATCAAGAAAATATCTATCATGCGTTACGGCAATAACAGTTCCTTTATATTGTGCCAGGTGATGCTCCAACCAATGTACTGATTCTGCATCCAAGTGGTTGGTCGGCTCATCCAATAAAAGTACATCAGGTTCTTTTAATAATAAACGACATAAGGCAACACGTCTTTTTTCTCCACCAGATAACACTCCTATTTTCTTATCAGGATCTGGTGTTCTTAACGCATCCATAGCGATCTCTAATTTTGTATCAAGCTCCCAGGCATTGCTGGCATCAATCTGATCCTGTAGCGTAGCCTGACGATCCATAAGTTTTTGCATTTTATCTGCATCACTATAGACCTCTTCTAAGCCAAACATATCATTGATCTTATTGTATTCATCAAGTATGGCTACCGTCTCTGCAACCCCTTCTTTGACCACCTCAAGTACTGTCTTTTCTTCATCCAACTGTGGTTCTTGTTCCAAATATCCAACAGAATAATCCGAAGAGAAAACAACATCTCCCTGGTAGTTCTTATCAATACCTGCAATAATCTTAAGCAAGGTAGATTTACCAGAACCATTAAGTCCTAATATTCCGATCTTGGCTCCATAGAAAAAACTTAAATATATATTTTTTAATACCGGAGTATTTGCACTTTTATATGTCTTTGTTACTCCAGACATAGAGAAGATTATCTTTTTATCGTCTGACATAAGCCTTTAAAATTGATTATTTATATTAAATTACTCGTATTATACTCTTCCTTTCAGTGCATTGAATACCCACGCATTCGCTAAAAAACCTATCCCAACAGCAGCAAAACCCCATCCAGATACGTGACTATACCTAAATGCTCCCAGAGCTATCAATGAAAGCCCAACGAATATCATAATAAAGGTAGCCCAGGCTAACACTGTGTTTTTATTCATTTTCATAGTTAATCATTTAATTAATGGTTTTTTAATTTTTTGATAAAAAACCAGCTACAAATATCGTTATTTTATTGTCAAAAAATAGTTTTTTATGGAGTTCTTAACGCCTTACAACAACTTACTATTTGTTTTTACTACAGATTATTTTTTTAGTTCGTTATATTTAAAAGAGAATTTTATTTCATCACACTTCAAAAAGTAAAAAACATATAATTTTTAGGGGGAATCAACCCTTTTTCAACTCAAAAAAGTCAAAAACAACTTTGCGCATATCATACACATTGAAAAAATAAGTATTTTTATAAGAACTAGTATTTGATACGCTGAAATTTATTTTTTAATTCTTAATACACTGTCTTTTAGCACGATTATTGATCTAAAAAAATGAAAGAAGCTGTATTGTTTGAATAGTAAAAGTATCCCTTTTTGGATATATTATGTATGCAGAATTAGTATGCTAACAGACTAAGCATCGTAAATAATTAGTTTTTGAGAAAAGTACATTAAAAGAAATAATAGAAATTATGGCATTACAATCAAGCACTCAGATATTTATAGGAAGTACTCTTATAAACGCCTATAAAAGACTAATGCTCCATCAAGAAATTGATGCTCATCATATATTAGAATTAGTATGCCGGATGGATGTACTGGAAAAAATTGAAGGAGAAGTAGCCGCAGAAAGCAAAAATTATCTTGGAGAAATTATAACTGTAAAGATTTCTTCTGTCGATCCTGTTTCGGGATACAAAGAATTAGAGTTTAAAGGAGTTGTTACCTCAGTAAATAATACCAAAGGGTTTCATCAACAAAATGGCGATATGATTTCTATAAAAGCGCATAGTTGCAGTATCATTGCTGATGACGGACCTCATTACGATTCGCATAGTGATGTAGGATTATCCGAGATATTGGATAAAACTTTTAGAGGATATGATCGGTCAAAACTTGAGACAAACTTCACTCCTCAAAACTCAGAAAGTCTTCATTACAGTGTACAACACAATGAAAGCTCCTTTTCATATGCCCGTAGATTAGCAGCACAATATAGTGAATGGTTTTTCTATGACGGAAGTACATTGGTTTTTGGCAAGCCAGAAGATAAAGAACCTATCCAGTTAACATATGGACACGATCTACAGGAATTTTCTTTAAACCTAAACCCCACACCCAATAATTTTAAATATTTTACTAATGATTATTTAGCTGATGAGCATCACGAAATGGCTACTTCTCAGATAAACTCTGGAGTGAATGGGTTTAATGGATTTACCAGCGAAAAGAGTATGTCCATTTTTGCAAAAGAAACCAGTGTTTATCTCAATTCTTATTATGATCCGCAATTAAAAAAACGACTGGACACCCACGTAGAACAGCAGAAAAAAGCTGTGGAGAGTAAACAGGTACAAATTAAAGGTATTAGTGATAATCCGGGAGTTAATCTCGGACAAGTTATAAAAATAAAAGGTGAAAGTGCTGATTATGGCAGTTTTCGAATTATAAGTGTATCACATTCTTCTACAGAAAACGGAAAATATCAAAATAGTTTTGTGGGAGTTACTGCCGATCTGGATGTATACCCTAATACCAATATAATGGCGTTTCCTAAAAGTGAATCACAGATAGCCAGTGTTACAGATAACACAGATCCAGAAGGGATGAGCAGAATAAAAGTACAATTCCCATGGCAGAAAACTACTGGAGAAATGACGCCGTGGTTGCGAGTCATGACGCCACATGCAGGAGGTGGAAAAGGATTTCAGTTTACCCCTGAAAAAGGCGAAGAGGTAATCGTTGGTTTTGAAGGTGGTAATGCAGAAAGACCCTATGTGATGGGAGCTTTTTATACTGGAGGTAGTAATGCTGGAACCTGGAAAAGTGATAAAAATGATATCAAAGCGATCCAAAGCAGAAGTGGGCATAGTATTGTATTAAATGACAAAGTAGGAGAAGAAACGATTACCATCACTGATGCAGCCGGGAATAGTTTACATTATAATACTGCTGATAAAACAGTAACCTTAAGTAGTGAAGAAAAAATAATACTGAGTTCTAAGTACATCGCTCTGGTTGGAGATGATATCGAATTTCATTCCAAAAACACAAAAGCAGTCTCAGAAGAAGCATTTGTAGCCCAAACAGGGGATTCTAATATGGCCGTATTACCTGATTCTGTAGTTAGTGATTCTGCAGAGGTTAGTATTAATGGAAAAGAAACTAAAATTAATGCCACTTCACTGACAACTAATTCTAAAGGAAACACACTAATCAACGGAGCGGTTGTAAAACTTAATTCTTAATTTTTCATTATGGCTGATGATATATCCATAGCACACGAATTCTATAAGATTCGGAATAGTTGGAAAACCATTGATCATCGTAAATGGAATATGATGATGTGGGTTGCCGACTATCAGGATATTGATATCCTAGATAAATTTATGGAAATAGAAGCTTCCCCTATCGGAATCTTTGATTCAATATTTTTTAGAATTCAAACCTTATTTTCTAAGGAGGAAACCTTCGAAAAAGAAGTTTGGGAAGAATTCCTTGGTTGGTTTACCGTACCAGAACAAAGTCAATATGATTTGATAGGCGCTTTGAAAAAAGATGGATATCTGGATGATTCTTATGCAGTAGATACGAGCTTGTCTCCTAATTTTAATAGTGTACTTATAGAATTACAACGATTAAAAAATATATTACCCTATAAAGAAGAAAATTTTATACTCTACTTCCCTCCCGGGTTACATGAACCCGGATTCCAGCAATGGTTTAGTGAACAATTACAGAAAGAATTACCTGCTGATATTCGATTCGCAACTATTGATCCTATCGGAAAGCGTCAATTTGATAAACTAGCACATCATAAAACTGCGATCGTTCGGGAATTATCTGTCGATCTCAATATGGCTGCTGCGATGAAAAATGCGATGAATAAAGATAGCGATGAGAGTCGCCCTCATACGCCAAGTGTACGTTTTCAGAAACAAGTGCGTACTGTGATGGAAGCTACCATAAAAGAAGAATTATCCGTGCAGGATGAAACCGAAATACTAATCCGGCTGGGGTATCAACTCGATATGTTAACCAGCAAGGCAACGGCTCATCTGGTATCAGCTATTGCTTTTTTTAGTCAAAAAGAAGATGAAGAAGCGCTGGATCATGTGAATCAGGCGATAGAAATGACAGAAGCAGAAAAAGAAGCATATCCCATCTGGCGATCCGCTACACTATTAAAAGCTGCTTTAGTACTGGCAAAAAAGAAAAAAGATATCGCACTGTCCTGTTATCAGGATGTAGCTGATAAAGCAGTTACACAGGGAGATGCATTCTATGCCATGGAAGCTTATAGAATGAAAGCATTTATCTATTTCCAGAGTAAAAAACTTGATCCGGCATGGGAGGCAGCAATTTATTCGCTCCAGGCAGGAACTAATTTACCACTAGAGGTAAGACGTGGCTCTACCTTTTTGTACAGTGCCGCTATAGCCTATCAGATAGCAAATGATAATGATAGCAAAGAAGAAATCATCCTCTCCCTAGAGCAACGATTCGATGAACAAATAGGAGACGATTGGAAAACCTTATTAAAAGGAACAGAGACAATCGATATCAAATATATGAACAAAAGAAATTGGTTAAACTTCAATAAATTGTTAGAATGGGCGTAGGAAATGCAGCAAATACAGCAAGTAGAGGTAGTCAGGAAGCCAGTGAGTCTGGTGGATTCCTGGGAATGCTTGGAGAAGGAAAATCAAAATTAGATACCTTTCAGGCAAACCTTGCCAGTGTATTACCATCAATTCCCGGACAACCAGCCGGGAAGTTTCAGGATATTGCCATTGGCATTGATATGCATCCTACTATATTTCCTCCATCTCCTGTGATGGCGGTACCGCATGTAGGCATGGTTTTTGATATTTTGGGAGCCATTTTTGCCGCTATTAGTGCGGTCGTACCACCACCTCCCGAGCCACAGGTGGATGATGCTGGAGAGCCCATACCACAACCTGTGAGTGTGAGTTCTGTAGCAGTAGCTATTGTACAAGCATTAAAACCCAGCGTACTGGTCAACAATAAATTTATTGCCAATGCCGGAATCAGTATACAGCATTTACCAGGAATTATATTACACGCATTACCATCTGTAAGCCCGATGGCATCATCCGAAATGTTTATGGGGAGCGCTACAGTATTAGCAGATGGGTCACCTTTCTCTGCTCAGTTTTTACCTGCTTTATCTTGTAATCTGGTAGGAATTCCAGCACCTTTCAGACCTAAAAAAGCAAAACCAAAAGTAAGTTTAATGGCGCCAACATCCAGCTTGCTTACTGTTATTCCCGGAGGGAAACCAGTACTGGTAGGAGGACCACCTACCATAGACTTGTTTGCACTGGCAATAAATCTTGGATTAAAAGGATTAGGAAAACTATGGAAAAAAGGAGGTGATAAATTCCAGAAATATATCGATGACCTGGCTCCAAAAAATCCATCTAAGGCAGCGAGGTTACAACCTTTTAAGTGTAAGATGTTTGGAGAACCTGTAGATGCTGCAACGGGGCGTGTATTTGCAGAAAATACAGATTTTACGATTCCCGGACCTATTCCGATATCATGGAACCGTATCTACCACAGTGATGGTGAGGTAGAAAGTCCTATTGGTAGTAATTGGCATCATAGCTATTACATTGGCTATTGGGAAATGGAAAATGATTTAATCACCATCCTCTTGCCGGATAGTAGAGAAATTGTCGTACCTCCGCTCCATCCCGGAGATCGTTTTTATCACAGACGTGAAAAAATAACGTGGATTCGTAATGCAGAAGGATATGCATATCGTGATGCAGATGGGCTTACTTATCATTTTTCTACATTTGGTCACGGAGATCGTTTCCATCCCATAGAAAAAATCACTGACGATCTGGGGTATCAAATACAATTCCAGTATACCCATACAGGTGTTTTAAAACAAATCATAGATAGTGCCGGGAGAATCTTTACTGTCGAAAGTAACGACCAGCAACGTATTACAGGAGTATGGACAGGAAATAAAAACAAAAAAACATATCTCATCAGATATGAAGTAGATAAAAATGATAACCTGATCAAGGTAACAGATGCCAATGATGTATCCAAGCATTTTTATTATGAAGGGCACTTATTAGTGCGGCTTACCAATCAGAGCGAACTTAATTTTTATTGGGAGTATGAAGGCAAAGGTGATCATGCAAAATGTATTCATACCTGGGGAGATGATGGAATTCTGGAATACTGGACACAATATGAAAAAGGAAAAACTATATCCACCAACTCACTTGGGCATACTACGACCTATTATTATGATGAAAAAAATCTGATTTATAGAATTACCGATGCTAAACAAGGAGAAACCTATCAGGAATATAATGAATATCAAGATCTGATAATGGTAACAGACCCCCTTGGGTATGCTGCCAAGTATGAGTATGATCGCTCGGGAAACCTAATCGCAATTTTGAATCCCAACGGTGATAAAACGTTATTTGAGTATACCGAAGATCATAAGATCAAATCGTACAGAAGTCCGGGCGGAGCCACCGCAGCATGGAAATATGATGAAGAAGGAAAGCTGATTCGGCGTCGCTATGCAGATGGCACTACAGCAGCTTATACCTATGAAGGGCCACGACTAAAATCTATCAAAGATCAGGAAGGGTTGATCACTACGATGCATTGGGGTATGCAGGAAACCCTACAACGAGTATCGCTGGATGATGGGCGTTCCATACAATGGATCTATGACGAACTAGGGCAAGTAATCAGACATATCGATATCAAAGGGAATACCACTACATATGAGTATGATCCCATGGGGAATGTTATCAAACTGATAGAAGCTGATGGCAATCTACATCATTTTATATATGATGCTTCTGGCAACGTAATCGAGGCAAAAGACAAAAAAAGGCAGGTAAGCTTTACCTATTGGGGATTAGGAAATCTAAAATCCCGCACAGAAAATGGAAAAACCATAGAGTTTCAATATAATACAGAAGAACAACTACAATCCATTGTCAATGAAGAAAATGAGGTGTATCGTTTTACGCTGGATGCCATGGGGCAGATCATCGGAGAATGGGGATTCGATGGATTACAGCGACGCTATATCAGGGATCGTGCCGGCAGAGTCGTAAAAGTATTACGCCCGGATGAGCGATGGACTCGTTATATGTATAATGGCACAGGAAATATCCTAACAGCAGATCACTATGATGGCACTGGAGAATATTTCACCTATGACGGAGATGGCAAACTCATAGAAGCCACCAATGCTTTTAATACCATAAAACTATCCTATGACAAAGGTCGGGTAACCGAAGAAATACAAAATGATTATGCGGTAGAGAGCACCTATGACCGCAGTGGTAATCGCATACAGATCCAGAGTTCGCTGGGAGCTGATATCACCCATGATTTTATCAAATCAGGAGAGCTGATCCGTACAGCTACCGATGGATGGGAGGCTAATTTTGAGCGGGATGATATGGGACTAGAGATTCGTCGTATGGTCAGCGGTGGTATTGATATGACCACCAAAAGAGACCGGTTCGGTCGTGTAACCAAACATAGTATTCGGACAAAAAACATAGAAGGCAGACGTATGGCCTATAGATGGGGTCGCAATGATGAACTAAGCAATAAGGTTGATGAACTAAGAAGTAAAAAAACAGCTTTTACCTATGATGAAACTGGCAACCTACAAACCGCTACTTATAATAACGGATGGGAAACCATCTATAAAATGCCAGATGCTGTAGGAAACCTTTTTAAAACCAAAAGCAGAAACGACAGAACCTATGATACCGGAGGTAAATTAAAAAAAGATGACAAAGCATCCTATACCTATGACGCAGAAGGCAATCTGATATCAAAGTTTGTATCTGTGGCGGATAACAATAAAGATACTGGCGAGTGGACCTATGAGTGGTATGGTAATGGTATGCTGAAAACGGTACGAACACCCGCAAAAAAACAGATTACTTTTGAGTATGATGCGCTGGGGCGCAGAACGGCAAAAATTGTTGAAAACCATAGACGTTTTTCCCTTTCCGGGGGAGAGACGCCCAAAGAAACGAGAGGATTGGTCACCCGATGGGTATGGGATGGCAATGTACCTCTGCATGAATGGATCTATGACCTAAACGATCGACCATCACTGTATGTAGATCCCTTTGGAGAGGTGAAAAGTGATGAAAAAGAACCTACTGACAGTACAAACCAAATCACCTGGCTTTTTGAGTCTGATAGTTTTGTCCCTGCTGCTAAGATGGTAGGAGATAAACGCTATAGTATTGCCTGCGATTATCTGGGCACTCCTGTACAAGCCTATGATGAAAAAGGTATAAAAGTTTGGGATTGCGAGTTGGATATTTACGGAAATGTTCGTAGTATTGAAGGAGATAAAACGTTCATACCTTTTAGATACCAGGGACAGTATGAAGATGCAGAAACTGGACTGTATTATAATCGGTTTAGGTATTACTCCGCTGAATCGGGTACTTATATATCGCAGGATAAATTAAGGTTATCTGGAGGAAGCAAACTTTATGAATATTCTAGTAATACTACATTAATCCTTGATCCTTTTGGGTTAATGGACTTTTACCACGCTACTAATGGAAGTTCCAGTACTGATGCTGTGATGGGTGGAATTGATCCATCTAAAGGGCGACCTAATTTAGACTTCAATCCTTCAGGTCAAGGTGGTTTCTATGTAACTAATGATTTAGAACAAGCTCAATCTTGGGCTAATAGAAAAGGAGGTGATGTTATACATTTTGATGTTCCTGATGATGAATTAGCTAAACTTAACATAAAAACTTTTGATGGAGCAACTCAAGAGTGGGCAGATACAGTTACTTCTGGAAGAAAAGGAACTTTAAGCCATACATTTGATGGTGTAGACGGTCCAATGTTAGCAAATCCAAGAGGTGGAAAACCCAAAGCAATAGGTCATCAGTTAGCTATATTTACTGATGAAGCTGCAGAACTATTTGATAAACATAACAAAGGAAAAATTAAAGGAAGTCACTAATGAAACAGATATCTGATAATCTTACTTTTGAAGATCCTAATAATAGAGAGAAGGTTACTTTTAATAAGTATACATTTTTAGAAATACTAAAAGGATGTATAATTAACTATACTGATAAAGATATTTTTGAAGCTGAAGAATTAATAAAAAATTCTTATTTGTTTAGTCTGCCTAAGTCTTATGACGATGTAGTTTTTATAACTCACGAACATGAATATCACTGGTCAATGGTAATAGCTTATGGAGAAAATTACTGGCAAAATTCTAAAATTAAAATAAGTTCAGAAATTCCAGAAGATTATGATCAATGGGAAAAAGGTTACATAAAAAAAAATAATCTTAAAAAAGTAAGTTATGAATACTTATAACCTGCTCTGCGAAGTTTGCAACTTTGTAGCGGTATGAGTAAGAAAATAGAATATTAAAAAGACAAAGCCATAACAGAAATGTTGTGGCTTTTTTTTACGCTAATTTATTTTGTATAACTGCTTTAAAGACAAAGGCTTCGATAAGTTCCTTTATTACTTTTTGTCTATCAGTAGATAAACTACTAACCTTTTTAAATAACGATAACAACTCTTTATCAGACAAATTACTGGTAGCTACATCATCAGTAGAACCATTCATCAAATAATCAGTGGTAGTATCTAATGCATTAGCCAATTTAGTTAATACCTCTGTAGTTGGTTTATTCTCTCCTCGCTCATACCTAGAAATATTAGTCACATGATTAATCTTAAAACTGAAGATCTATAGCAACTGCCATTGCGCACTTCAGTTTTAAGATCAATCCTTACTTAACAAGAAGGGAAAAAACACTTATTTTTGAAAACAAAATATATTTTATGAGTGATAAAGAGAAATCATATACAGACTATTTAGACAAAACTTTTTTGGAAGAATTAAATTACAAAGTATGGTCAACTAAAGGAAGTAGATTTAATGCAAGTACTAGATTAAATCAAACTGCTAAATTATCAAATTTATGTAGCAATCTACTATCTGTATATTTAATAGCTCTAAGTCTTCTGTCAGTATATGATATATGCGATGAAGCTTCTTTTGATCGGAATACAATTGCTTATTCTATAACCTGTCTATCAATATTATTATTGGTGTTCAGGCAGATCGAAAAAGCTAAAGAACATCATAATTGTGGTCTTGAATTATCTAGAATATATAATGACTTAAGAATATACAAAACACTAAATACAGAGAATACAGAAAAAGGAAAAAAAGATTTTGCTGTTAACATAACAGACAAATACCAAAGTATTCTTGAAAAATATACAAATCACATATCAATTGATATTGATTTATTTAAAACAAGAAATGCAAAATATCATAAGCTAAGTAAGCTTGATGTGTTTAAAATTAAAATCAGGTACTTTAGAAAAACTGATCTTGTTTATTACGTATTGATATCATTACCTCCAATAATTATATTTTTCACTCTGTTTTATTAACTTTTAACTTATCAATAATGAGTAAACACTTCAAAAGCGGAAGATCGTAATGGCTAATGCAGCTGTGATCTTCCGCTTTTGAAGTGGTAGCCCTTGTGGCGATTGAGCAAATGCATTAACTGTCCTAGTGCGCTGGCAGTAGCGGGCTGTTTTACATAGTTGTATTATGGGGCGAGCTTTGGGAAGAGCAGGTATAATAATAATTATGTAACACAGCTTGGGGAGAATACACGCTACTTTTATTTTACTTTTGAAAGGATAATCCATACTTTTGAGAAGATGTAAAAGGACGTTCATTGTTTTTTGTGGGTAGAATCGTGAGGGAAAAGTAAATCTTACTTCTGAATATCGTACAGGTTTTAGATACCAGGGACAGTATGAGGATGCTGAAACTGGACTGTATTATAATAGATTTAGGTATTATTCTTCTGAAACAGGAACTTATTTAAGTCAAGATCCGATTAATTTAGAAGGAGGCAGTAAAATGTACAGTTATGTTCACGACTCTAATTCCTTTATTGATACATTCGGACTTGCAAAAACTCCAACAAGAACCTTACAAAAAGGATGGAAAGATTATGTTGGATCTAAGCACACCAACCCTGATATACATCACGGATTTCCTGAAGAATTAGCAGATGACTTCAAACGTATTGCTGATATTGATGTAAACAATCCTGAATATCATTATAATCTAAAAAAAGGACAACATACTAAAAAACCTGGAATTCATACAAATAGTTCAAGGACTGGTCAAAACTGGAATAAAACTTGGAAAGGAATTGTAAAAAGAGTTGATAGCATGAATCTTCCAAAGAAAGAGAGTAAGGAAATGTTTGAAAGTATCCTCAAAGGTTTAGCAAGAAAAGAAAGGATTAGTAAAAACAATGCTAGAGCTGTAAAAGGTCATCATTAAAAACAAAATCATGTTTGACATTAATTTTGAAAGTGAATTAAATAAAATTGACATAAGAAATAACTTGATAAAAAAACTTGACAAAATACCAGTTAAGGATGATATTTATCTGAAGTATATATCTAAATACAAGTCCGAAGAAATTAATCCTGATTTGAATCTATTTGATTATGAAAAAGCTTTAAATGGAAATAACTATTTAAAGAACAATTTTCCTGAAATAGCAAAAGAATATTGGTTGATAGCTGATACAGGTCAAGGAGATGAATGGTTTATGAATATAAAAAATGAAAACATTATTTTTTATGACCATAATAAAGGTGAATATAATGATAGTGGTTTTCTACAAATGAACCTATCTTTTGAAAACTTTCTAAAGCTTGGGTTTCTTGTAAATAAATTAGAAAATTATTTAGATGAAGATATGGATGAAGATATTATAAAACCATTTTTTATAGAGGCACTTAATAAAATAAGAAAAGATCTATACAACGATTATCCTTATAAATATTTTTAATGAACCTGCTGAAGTTTGCAACTTCATAGCGGTATGAGTAAGGGATAAGAAATTATAGAAATATAAAAAACAGTTACAGTGATGTAGCTGTTTTTTTATTGATAAGCTTGTCTAGTTTTAGCATCTCTAAGTAATGCATCTAGATTATAGAGAATTGCATCTTTATCCTTTTGGGGTAGACTTAATAAAAAGAATGGAGAAATACTTGTAGAAGGAATCATTGATGAAAAATATATAAAAGGTTGTCACTAATAAATAATTTGATGATTATGACTATAACTGAAGCTATGAACACATATAATCCTGCTTTAGCAATATTAAAAGACAAAGGATATGTAATTAAGATTATACTAAATGAAGATAAAGAAGAAATTTTTAGATGGAATGCACTAAAGGATGAAAATGATATCTATGCTTTTAATCCTCTTTCGTTATTAGCATTATGTACTATTGCAGAACAATATGGCGATAATTGGAAAAATTATTGCGAACCAGATTTATATGATGAGTTACTTGAAAGTGCGGAATAACTACCACCCGATAGCGCGGATTTGTAATCCGTGAGTTGTGAGTAAGTGATAAAAATAATAGAAAGATAAAACCGGAAGTGTAATTATAACCCTGTCTCAGGGTTAAGCCCCAGGAGGGCTCTGGGAGCTAGCTCCCAGAGCCCTCCTGGGGCTTGGTCGCTAAATCAAGTGCCACTCGATCTTCAAATCTAATATATAAT
>NZ_VTZU01000155.1 GCF_008370685.1 Aquimarina sp. RZ0 | reverse complement strand
TACAAGAACTAAAAGATTGGTTAAAAAAGTTTGTCGAAAATATGAGCCAGAAAACAATAAAATCTATTGTCGGAAATAAACATTACTTAGATGCTTTTTATGCCAAATAAAAAACCGTAAACCGTATTACAAAGTATTTGACCCATCTCAAAAGCATAAACGAGGCTTAATGAACTATTGTAGTTTCTGCTATCTTCTAAAATAGAATATTACACTATTTATGTTATGATAGCTAAAACTGCTATAGTTAGGGAAGTTTTAATTCATAAATCCAAACTCAATAAAGAATACCCTTAACAGGAAATTCACCCTGTGTTTATCAAATAAAGAAATAAGAGTACATAAATGAAAAAATATTTTTTATATACCGTGCTAATAATGATCTCATTATTGGGTACTGATCTCACTGATTTTGCCTTAAGTATATGGGTGCTTGATCAACCAGGGAATACAATTAAATCATATGCTATTATTTGGTTTTTTGAGGCAGCTCCAGGAGTCTTTTTAGCTCCTTTTATAGGCAGTTTTGTAGATCGTTGGAGTAAAAAGAAAATGATTATCTATGGTCAATTAGTCGCGGGTATTGGTAGTATACTATTAATGCTTCTTCATTTTAGTGGAGTATTACTTCCGTGGCATATTATGACTATTTCGGGGATAGGTTCTATAGCAAGCATGGTTGTTTATAGTGCTTTTTATGTTGCTACAACTGCATTGGTTTCTAAAGATAAGTTAATGAAAGCTCAGGGGATATCTACTTCGATTTATGCAGCTATTGGAATGGGAGTTCCTATTCTAGCACCGGTTTTGTATAAGTTGATAGGTCTGAGCAGTATATTTTTTATAGATGCAGTCACATTTTTAGTATCAATAATTGCTTTTTTGATTGTACGTTTTGTTGTAGTACCAAACTCTGAGGAACAATTTAGCATGCGAAATGATTTGAAGGTGGTAAAAAGTTTTTTGCAAAAGAGAAAAGGTATTTTACGTTTATTTATCTTTTTCTTCATAGGCAATTTTTTAGTTGGTCTTGTGCAAGTATTATTTACTCCTTTAATTTTAGATTTTTCTAATGAATATGTATTAGGAGCTGTGTTATCTGTAGTTAGTATAGGTGCAGTGATTGGAGGAGTGGTTATGAGTAGTACAAAAAGTTTTAAGAAACCTATCCGAACGATTCTCTTTATAAATAGTATCATAGGAGGTATTCTTTCTTGTCTCTGGATTGATGTTAATCCGTATGTTTTGGCATTAGGAGGGATGAGTATAGTATTATTGTTTACGGTTATTGAAGTTGTAAATGATGCTTTTTTTCAAACGGTTGTTCCTGCAAAGATGTTAGGGCGATTATCAGGTTTTGAAGGTCTGATTGTTGGAGGAGCAGCTCCTTTATCTTTTTTGTTTTCTGGGTTCTTAGTGGATTATTTAAAAGAGCTATTAAAATATTTTTCAGAAGAACAGCTTACTCATTTTCCGGGCACTGGTGTTACGATATCTATCATGATGGTATTTATAATATCAGGGGTTTTCTTAATAGTAGTTTCATTTTTATTTAGTAGAAGTGAATCCATAAAATTATTAGATACATTATTTAAAACTGAAATAAAAGAACAAAAACATAAGAAACACGAAAAAAGTCCAAAAAAAGATACGAAGATAAAAGAAGCTACTCCTTCTGACGTATTCTAGAAGAATTAGACCTTGTTTATACAGTAGAAAGTTTATTATAACTCAAGCTACTGAAAAGACTAGAGATTCATTACATTTTTGTGTTCGCATAGTCTTTAGGTTTACATCATACTACTTTAAATATCTAAAAAAATATAATGATAATGGGATTTCTTTTTTCACTTCTTTTTTTACAACTTTTATTTTGTGATATCTAAATACAAAAAGAATGGTGTGAATTTTCATTATAGCTAGCTTAATGAGCCACGAGATGCGATGCAGAAAACAAGAAAACGGTAGTGCTTATTACAGTTTTGAACTTCATTACCAAGTTCTTCTGTATCCGAGTTTAATTAAGAGTATTAAGTCATCATAACAGTTCTGGTTTAAATATGCTCATTACTGGATCTATGATTTGGTATTACATCTTTGTAAAGGACATGACTAATAATTAAGAATACGCAGACCAATAGAAATCAAAAATTTTACAGTTTAAAATTTAATAAAAACAGATAATACTTATGGATTTTGGAATAATGTTCTTCTCTAGTAGTGAAGATTCTTTGTCAGGAAATATATATGACTTAGTAAAAAAAAGTGCAATCTATGGTGACAGAAATAACTTTTCATCAATTTGGATTCCAGAACGACATTTTACCAAGTTTGGAGGGCTATACAGCAACCCAGCAATAGTACATGCTGCTTTGGCGGGTATTACCAAAAGGATTCGACTGAATAGCGGTAGTGTTGTCATGGGGCTTCATGATCCAATTCGTGTTGCCGAAGAATGGGCAATGGTTGATAATTTATCAAATGGAAGAATAGGATTATCACTTGCTTCTGGCTGGAATCCTAATGACTTTGTTTTTTTTCCTGAAAATTATAAAAATAAGCATCAAGTAATGTATGAAGGAATAGAGGTCGTTAAAAAGCTCTGGAAAGGAGAGTATATAGAAAGGCTTAGTGGTAATGAAAAAAAAGCATCAATACGCATTTATCCTTCAACAGTTCAAAAAGAGATACCTTTTTATATCACGGTTAGCGGAAACCTTGATAGCTTCAAAAATGCAGGAAAACTCGGGTTTAATATTCTAACATCATTATTAGATCAAACAATAGAAGATTTGACTGAGAAAATAAAAATATATCGACAGGCGAGGTTAGAAAATGGTTTTGATCCAAAAACAGGTAAAATCTCTTTAATGTTACACACATTTATTGGTCCAGATGATGAAGCGATCAAAGAAGAAGCAAGAATACCCTATTGTAACTTCCTAAAAAGCAATAAGAAAATTTTTGAAGGGATGGCATACAATAGAGGGAGTAATTTTTCATTTGACGATTTAACAGAAGAGGATTTGGACGAATTTTTAAATTTCCTTTATGAAAGGTTTGCCAATACCAAAGGATTGATTGGTAGTCCCGAATCTTGCATGAAGATGGTTAGGGAAACAGAAGAAGCTGGAGTAGATGAGATTGCATGTTTATTAGATTTTGGCCCAAAATCAGATAGAGTATATGAAAATTTGAAATACCTCAATGTATTTAAAGAATCGTATGCCAATTTAGTAGTTAGCTAATTAGTAGCGAAAATGCATATAATAATCAAAAAAGTTTAAAATTGAATTGATACTCAAAAAAATATAATAAAAAATAAGAATACAAAAATATGGATACAACACAAGTTTACTTAAAGCCAAATGTCGTTTTAGAACCATTATTTGATAAGTGATATGCCTGGAGTCATTTAATCTCTCCTGCAACTAGTGCAATGAATATAGTTATACGATTTGTGATTAAAAAATTCGTATAAATTCATTGAATTATTTTTTCTTTATGCAAGGCAAAAAAATCAAGCATAGCTATAGCTACGGTTTATTTTTTAAACGAAGTAGAAAGGAAAA
>NZ_VTZU01000154.1 GCF_008370685.1 Aquimarina sp. RZ0 | reverse complement strand
GTAAAATATTTTTAGAATTTGATTCCTTTCGAATCATTGAACGAAGTTCTGAAGACGATTCTGTTACTCTAAATGATATATGTTTACCCATATACAAATATACGAAATATTATTCCGTAAATCGTATAATAAAGTAAAAAACGAGGTCTCCGAATTAAGATGATAAAGTACATTACCATCTCTTGGCTAAGAGGTGGTTTAAACTTTTTTCAATTCGCTATAAAAATGTCCTTTTTCACTCAATTTTCGCATTTTTCTCACTTCGTAACGCTGCTATGAAGAGCAAAAAACACTTCAATTGATCAAAAAATTACTATTTTTCACTAGAATCAAAAAAGTTTAAACCACTTCTAAGAATAAATCATATCATCAATCTTTTTTTCTGTACTATTTTCTATTAAATATTCAGAAATTTGATTGACAAATGGATGATCTAATATTTGGGGATGGGTTGTAGGTATTGAATAGATTTTTACCTCTTTATTAGTATATCTGCTCCATCCATAATCTAACGCTACCGCATCATTATCCTCTATTCCTATTTCGACATCGGGTTCTATTCCTAATTTAACAGGAATAAATGCTGCTCTAAACAAAATGACTTTAGTATTTAGCTTTTCTTCAATAACAGGAATATAGGGGTAGGTAGTATTACTAAAAACTACTTCTAAATGCCCTCTGATTTCATCTTCTGTCATTGCTAATCCAGAATCTCCTATCCATTTACATAGTGTCTTTATCTGCTCTTCTTTAGATTTACCTTCAAGAATTGAATCTGGTAAGGCTAATTCTATCTCGAATAGTTCACGTATTTCATCAATTTCTTCATGTAAAAAATCTCGAAATACGTTGTCTTGATCCAATTCTTCAGAAATCTGATTACTTACTTCGGGAAGTTCTGCATCAATACTTAATAATTCTTCAACTTTAAACCCTGCGGATGTTAATTGCAATGCCATCTCTAATGCAACTCTTCCTCCAAATGAATACCCTCCCAATCGATAAGGTCCTGATGAATCTATTTTTTGCATTTCTTCAATAAATGTAGTGGCCATTTCTTCTAGTGACCCAGATATTGGGGTTTTTCCATCTAATCCAGGACATTGAAATGCATGAACTGGTTGTTGGTCTCCCAAAAGTTTAACTAACTCCCGATAACATCCTACTGTTCCACCAACTGGTGGAGTAAAAAATATTGGAGTTTGGTGTCCTTTTTCTTGTAATGTAATTATAATATTATTCTCAGCAGAACCTATAGAAGATGTGTTTTCTAACAATAAGGCAATTGTTGGGTACTCAAATAAAATAGAGACACTTAACTTTTTACTCAATATCAAGTTTACTTTAGAAACCAATTTTATGGCTAAAATAGAATGTCCTCCCAAAGCAAAGAAATCATCATGAATACCTACGCTCTCTATACCTAACAATTCTTCCCAAATTGCAACCAATTCTGATTCTATCTTATTACGAGGTGCAACATATGCTATACCAGTATCAGGTTGTTCGGGGCTTGGCAGCCTCTTCTTATCAATTTTCCCATTTCTAGTTAAAGGCATTTCTGGTAAAGTAACCCAAATTCCCGGAACCATATACTCAGGTAACTTTCTTTTTAAATAGTCTTGGGTATCTTCGGTATTAAAGTCTTCTTTACCTACTAAATACCCCACCAAAAGTCGATTCCCCATAGCATCGTCTTTAACCAAAACACAACAACTCTGAATATTTTCATTACTCAGCACTGCACGTTCTATTTCCTCTAATTCAATTCGGTATCCTCTAATCTTTACTTGATCATCTGTTCTACCAATAAATTCAATATTACCATCAGCTAACCAACGTGCTAAATCTCCTGTTTTATATAGGCTCTCTCCATCTACAAATGGATTATTCACGAATTTTTCATTGGTTAGTTCTTTTCTATTTAGATATCCTCTTGCCAAACCAGGGCCACCAATACACAACTCTCCTACTACACCTATGGGTAACAGATTGATTTCAGAATCTACAATATATACACTAGTGTTGGAAATGGGTTTACCTATTGGGACATTATCTCCTACTATGGGGCCATCAAAAGTAGTGGCACAAATACTAGTCTCTGTCGGTCCATAAGCATTGATATACTTATGATTTTCAGAAAAGAGTTGAGCTACCTCTACTGGTATTTTCTCTCCAGCAGTGATTAAAGTCTCGATTCCCAATAAATCATCTCCATTTAATACTTGTAAAAATGCAGGAGGAAGTGTTGCAAATGTAACTCCGTTTTTCTTTATATATGTCGAAAACAAAGTTGTATCTGATTTAACTCCTTCTGATACAATATATAAACTTGCTCCACCTAAAAGAGAGATATAAATTTCCCAAACAGATGCATCAAAAGAATGACTGGCAAACTGAAGGCAATGGTCATTGGCTTTAATTGAAAAAGAGTCTATTTGAGAACATATCGTATTGATAATACTTTGATGTTCGATCATCACGCCTTTAGGTACACCTGTACTACCCGAAGTATATATTACATATGCCAAATCATTGGGTAAAACCTTAAAAGAAGGATTTTTAAAAAACGTATCCTCTTGTGATAAGCTTTCTAACTCTATATCAATAGAAAATACTGGAACATTCAATTCTATACTATCAAATAAATTTTCGGATTCAATTATTAAAACCTTTAACTGAGTATCCTCTATGATAAATGATTTTCTAGAAATTGGGTATTCTGTATCGATAGGAACATATACTGCTCCAGATTTCATTATGCCTAACATCGAAATTATTGACCACTCTGAGCGCTCGAGCATAATGCCTACAAAACTCCCCGAATCTAATTCATACTGCTTTTGTAAATGATGTGCTAAACGATTGGATTTCTCATTAAGTTCTTTATAAGTTAACTCTTTATCTTCAAAAACTACGGCTATTGCATCTGGATTTTTGGATACTTGATCTTCAAATAAAGAAATTAATGTATACCCCTCTGGATACTCTACTTTGGTATCGTTAAATACATCCAATAGTGTATGTGACTCTTCGTCTGTTAATATCGATAAATTTCCTATATTCGATGATGGGGATAGAAGTATACTACGCAATAATTTTTTATAATGAATTAACATTTTTTGAATCGTAACTCTATTAAATAGAGCGCTACAATATTCCATCTGTAATACAATCCCTGACTCCTTTTGATCAACATTTAAGGTCAAATCAAACAGAGAAGTATTTCCTTCATATTCGTACTGAGTCACTTTTAAATCCTCCAATTCTATTTCGACTTCTTCTGGAGTGTTTTGTAAAACAAACATCACCTGAAACAGAGGAGACATGCTTAAATCACGATTAGATATGATACGATTAACTACTTTTTCAAAAGAAGCTAATTGATGATCATACCCTTCTAGAGTAGTTTGTTTTACCTGAGTTAATAGCTCTTTAAAACTAAGTTCATTATTTACTTCACTTCTAATCGCTAATGTATTAACAAATAAACCAATAATCTCCTCTAATTCTGACTGTGTACGATTCGCTATAGGAGTACCAACACATATATCTTCCTGACCACTATATCTGGATAATAACACCTTAAATGCTGACAATAAAAACATAAACAAGGTAACACCTTCTTTTTGACATACCTTATGAATCGAAGCACTCAAGGCTGCATCTAACTCTA
>NZ_VTZU01000153.1 GCF_008370685.1 Aquimarina sp. RZ0 | reverse complement strand
AAGATCTTAACTTCTGAATTACATCCAGGTTTAATACTAGTAGATTAAAAAGCCAAGTGTTACGCCTATCGGCGAGTGTTGTAGTAGCATAGGCTACTCCCTATGGTCGAGTACCTATTAGCTGCCATAGGTCTCGGTGCTGCCCACCCTATGGCATAACTTTTTAAGGTGCAGAAAAAGCACCATAAAAAAGCTTCTGCCCCAGCCGCCAAGCATCCCCTCGTCGTGTTCCCAGTCTTTTTTGTGTCACATTATTTGCAAGAGAAGCAAAATAATCCGCCACAAAAAATCCCTACACACTTATCTGGCTCCGCCGCTTGGGCGCTACTGACGGCAACAGGGTTTTTTATCTTCAATTGAAAGAAAATAAGCGGTAAAAACCCTGTTACCTCACGCGTGCAAATGTGCTAAGTCGCACAGCTTTGCCCACGGCAGTAGCGCCCTCTACGCGTCGGCTCCGCCTTATGTGGGCGTTGCACGCAGCTTGTCTTCAATCGCCAGACGGCTATCATTTTTTAAAGCTGAAGATTACAGCCGCACAAATCCACCGCCTAAATCTTCATCTTTAAAAAACGTTTTCCCCTCTCCTGTGAAAAAAGGACAACGTTTTAAAAAGTATCGGAAGTGCGCAAAGGCTGAAACGGCTGACTTCCGATGCTTTTTAAAATGAAACAACCGAAGGGCGTTAGTTATCCGTAAAACTGCTCAAAAAACACTCAAAAACTTGTGCTGATGCAGATCAGCACACCTCCAAACCCCTAAAAATCAAGCCTACGGTACTTTTATAAGCCTATAATATTAATATACCTTCCGTAAAAATCGTGTCTTAAACCTCAATTTTCATGTTCTGGGTTCAGGCATTGGCGCGCCTGGGAGGGTTGGCTGATGCAGATGGAAAGGGAGTATTGTACCATAATACTTGTTATCACTACAGCTTTGGGGATGCGGCTGACTTTAGCGGCTGCTATTATAACAAGTATTATGTACCATACCGAGGCAGAGGAAGCAGCAGCAAGACAGAGAATTTATTGCCTAAGCAATCAATCTGGATTGCTGCTGCGTGGGGAATACACGCTTTTTTTTCTTCACTTGAAAAAGATCAACTCAAAGAAAAAAGGTATTTTTATACCATCTATAAAAGCAACCAACTTGATTATAAACTTTATCCTCCTGAGCTCAAAAGTGAACTTACCTTGCAAAAGGTTACGGGGATTAGCTTTTGTGAATCAAATGAAATTGATGTTTGGAAATGGAGGAAGTTGCTCACAATGTCAAGCAGACTTTACTTATGAACAAATCAAAGAGGTGTTTCCTGCTGCTGCTAAAAACGAAACACTTGCTAAACAACTAGTTGATGAATTAAATCTTATTAGAGAAAAGTATGATATAGATACCTGCCAAAAGAAAGCGCATCTGATAGCGCAGTTTGGATCAGAAACTGGATTCAATACATTAGTTGAAGATTTAAAATCATATACCGCTGAAAATTTGATTAAGACTTTTGGCTATTTTACCAGAAATCCAAATGAAGCTAAAAAATATGTTGGAAATACAAAAGCAATAGCTGAAAGGGTTTATGGTCTTAGAAAAGTAGATAAAGAATCCGATATTGTAACTTGTGTTGGTTTATCGAAAAAAGAAAGAAAAACTAAAAAGTGTAATGATTTAGGGAATAAAAATATGGCAGATGGCTATAATTTTATTGGTAGAGGATTAATACAATTAACTGGTAGATATCATTACGAGAACATTAATAAAGAATTTCAAAAAGCATTCCCTAATCAAGGCGATTTAGTCGCTAATCCAGAATTATTAGAACAGCCTAAATATGCTGTAATGTCTGCGATGAGTTATTGGATTAATAAAGGATTAAACAAATTAGCGAATGATGGAGGGTATGAAAATGTAGATAAAATAACTTCAATAATTAATAAATATACAGATAGTAAGGCAAAAAGAAAAGCACATTATATAGACGCTTATTATGCCTTTAAATTATTCAATTGTGAGTTGCTCACTGATGATGATAGTACTAAACCTGATACGAATCTAAAGATTAAAGAAGGACTGTCCTGGGCAGAAAGCTTGGCAATTACTGAGGCTCAACTAAGAGCAAATCCCAATACTCCTTATATCGTAAATTACAAACAAGAATCTGGTTCTGAAGGTCATCTAAGAACGGAACAAACCGAAGCAGGAAAAGCAAAAATGGATTGCTCAGAGTTAGTATGTAGATATTTACAGAAAATAGAATAGAGTACGGATGTAAAATATATTACTTCAAGAGGTTTTGTAGATTATGCAGCACAACACCCTGAAAAATTCAGAGTAAATGATGGTGATCCTCAGGCGGGTGATGTATTTGCTTGGAAAGGACACACTGGTATTGTAAAAAGTTATGATCCTGCTACAAAAAAGGTAGTAACCATAGAATCAATTAGTGAACAATCGTATTCGTGGCATAAAGGCATCCATTTTAAAGGAGTCGTTATATGGGAATATGACCGAGATAAAAATCACCTAAAAAGCAAAGGTTCTAAAATAGTAAGATACTACACACCAAAAAAACATTACTCAGAATGAAAAAAATAGTCCTTGTTTTATTGTGTATGTTTTTGATGTCATCTTGTAAAGATCGCATCAATGCACAAATAGAAACTTCTAAAAGTGATTTTGAAACTCTAACCGATCAGGAACTAAAATCCAAATCTTTAAAAGAACTTCGATTTTTAAGAAATGAAGTTTTTGCACGTAAAGGGTATATGTTTAAAAATGAGGATTTAAATACTTATTTTAAGACCAAGTCTTGGTATAATCCCAATCCGGATACGAAAGTGGAGTTAACTCCTGAAGAAGAAAATTATATCAACAAGATAAAAGACATAGAAACCAGTATAAAAACTAAAAAAATATCAGGTTCGTTACAAACAGTTGACTTAGAAAAAGAAAGAAAATTCTATGACAATAAGGATTTCTACATAAATACAGAATTAAAGGGATTTATTAATAACGATACTATCGAAGATATCATTTGGATAATAGATATTAGTACAGATGATAGCTTAGGTGGAAATGCAAAAGAAGAATATAGACTTCAAATATTTTTAGGAACTGAAATAAATAATAAGTACATAGAATATTTAAAATCAGATTCAGTAATCCCTTGTAACAATTGTGATAATTGGGAAAATGAATCAGAGTATTCTTTTTCTAATGTAAAACTAGAAAACAAAACATTCCATTTTTCAACAATACAATTATATCGTGGTGCTGGTACCCAAGGGTTTAGTCAAGAAAATACATTTATTTTTAATTTTGATAATGATAATATGATCTTGAGTAAAGTGATAAAGGATTATCAAAATTATGACACAAACAAAAAGAAAAAGGATAGAATAATGCAGAAAGAAAAAGTCTTTTTAAAGGATTTCAATATTTACGATTGGAAGTATGTAGACCCTGCATATATATCGGGTTAGTATCTCATAGTTAAGTTTATGAGTAGGAAAATATAAGTATGATCCACCCTCGCTGCTCCTAGTATTTGCTACCGCTAGTTTGCAACTAGTGGCGGTAAGAGTAAGCGGTAAAGATATAAGATAATCCACAGCAGTAGTGTTGTGGATTTTTTTGTTACATAATACTCTGCAACTTGGTTTGTTTTATAAAAGCATCTAATAAGGCAAATACATGACTTTTATTCTCCGGTGATAATTGCTGTATATCTTGTAGTCGTTTTA
>NZ_VTZU01000152.1 GCF_008370685.1 Aquimarina sp. RZ0 | reverse complement strand
CGATAACTTTCTGAAAATAAAGAAGTTGTTCCTGTGCGTTTGTAACTATTCATCTCACCTGTGTTTAGTCAGTAAAATACTATAACTATTTGATTAAAAATAAATTAATTTTAGAGGTAACCTTAAGCATGCAGTATTAGAAACAGGAAATCGATCCAGAATGAAAATTTTTAGAATTGATCCTTCAAAAGATTTACCAATGGCTACTATCCAATTCTTATTAACCATGGCGTTAGATTTATATAAAAATGGTACGATTTCAATTAAACAATGATCTGTGATTAATAAAGGTATCACAAACAATTTAAGAATCTAATTCTTTAATAAGTTTTTTATTGATTCTAATAAAATCTTTGCTGTTGGCTTTTTCAGAAAGTGTAAGTGCACGTCTGGCAACTATCATAGCTTTCTTTTTGTTACCTAAATCTTTTAATATCATAGCTTCTCTTGTTACCTGAAAAAATAAGGCGGTATCAGAAGCTGTTACTTTTTGAATATATTCCAGTGCTTTTTCTAAATCTGTATTAGATTCATGAAGATATAAGGCTGCTTGAAAATACTCTGTATTGGTAGGCCCTGATAACGTTTTTTCTATATCTTTTAACACCTTGTCAGTTACATCTACTACAATAGGAGTTTGTAGCATTGTGTTCTCCCATATTAGAGTAAAAACGGCACTATCTAATGTAGTTTGCCGAAACTGTATCTCAAAAGTCTCTACTGTTGAAACCAGATGCTGTACTGGAAGTCGTAATGTTATGATCGGTTGTTTTTTTGCATAAGTATTCCAATTACTACTCTGATAAGAATACCAATGTATTTGCCATTCTTTTTCTCGTGGAATACTTACAATCGTATAACTGCCTTTTTCTAATGATTGCCCTCCAATTGTTACTTTATCAGAAAATGTAATCTTAGTAGCTGCATTCGCTCCTGTACGCCATAATTCTCCATAAGGCAATAATCCATTTTTACCAAAAATAGTTCGCCCTCTCTTACTAGGGCGTGAATAAGTTGCTTCTACCGCTGTAAGCCCGATATTTTGTTGTACTGTAGCCAAAGGGCTAAGGCTGGGAACCCTTAATTGTGCCTGAATGGATATAGAGACAAAAAGGATGTATAATACTAATATATTTTTTTTCATTTGTTTTAAGTATTTTAAAAAATTAAATTGAGCTTTTATCAATTAATTTTAGTTTGATATAGATTTTATTTTTATAGATTTTGATCAAAATATGTTGAGGGGGATGTACCCATCAGTTTTTTGAATGATTTATTAAAGGTAGTTTTGGAATTAAACCCTGCTTCCTGAGCTATTCCAAAAAAAGTGAGTTGTTTTGCTCTTTCTGTTTTTGCCAGAGATACAAACTCTTTGATTCTGTAATAATTTACATATTCAAAAAAATTCATGCCTATATTCTCATTTAGCAATCTCGCCAATTCCGGATTACTTACTCCCAGCATTTCTGCTAATTCTGCTTTAAGCAATTTGCTATTTAAAAAAGGCTTCTTTTCATGCATCAAATTTTCTAATTTTATTTTTAGATGTTCCATGTCAGTTACACTTAGCTTAGACTGAGCGTATTTGCGTGCCAGAGTTTCCGGAACGATACGTAGTACTTGTGGAGATACCATTCCGTAATATGTAATAAAAAGAATCACCAGAGTAAGAACAATCCAGATATAAGGCCGTGCGTCACGCTCTAACATCTCATATCCAAGCAGACTAATACTATATAATAGTATCCAAATACACAGGCAAATACCTATTATCAGTAAAAAATTGATAATAAACCTAGTTCGTAAATTGTAAGAAAGTTCATTTCTAACCTTGTTTTGAAAGGTCTTGAATATCTTTAAGGCAAGCCCCCAATAGGTTGTGTTAACTACCAAACCTAATGCGTGGCAACCATAAATAACCCGTTTTAATTCACCAGTACTACTACGTCCTCTTATTACCAGATCAGATGGAATCATAAAATACACTATAATAAATACTGAGTATAAAAACCCTGGAATATAATGTATTAGATCTTGATGAGAATACACTTTTTTTTGTAATATGGCACGTGTAAATAGATAAACAGTTGGGCCAAAAAGTAAAGCAGAGAGCTCAGAAAAAGCAATCAATCTAAAATTACGGTTCCATACTCCGGCACTATACAATACTTTACCAAATAATCCAATAAAAAGAGTCAGTATCAGAAATGCCATATACCCACTAATATGTTTTCTTTTTCCAGGGGAAAAAAGATAAATCATCAATAAAAGAAGGCTCTGAAAGAAGCCAAAATAGACAAATTGATTGAGAATTGTTTGCATAGACACCTCTTTATAGAGCAAGTTAGTTAATCAATTACAAATTGATGTACATTTTGCAATCCCTCATATGCAGATAATGGATACTTTGCGGTAAAAGATTGAAATCCGTTAGCATCTTCCCAGACTGCAATAATCAATGTATCCGGGTTATAATAATACCCTACCGGAGAAGTACCTCCTTTTAATGTTGTAATGATTTTACCTCCCGATGTACTAATATGAGCTTTCCATTCTTTTAGAAATTTGGTATAGGTAACGATATTCTTTTTCCATAATGCTGTAACTACAGTATATTTTGAAGTGTCTATAGAAAACTCCATATCCTCCAATATTTCATAATACGTTAGTCCAAAATAGGTAAAAAGCTTTCTGCGTTGTGAGTGAAAATCAGGAACTTTTTTTACAATATTGGTTAAGAAACCTTCTCGTTTTTCTCTAGTAGTCCATTTACCAACTATAAAACTAGCTGGTAGATGTGTTCCCATTGTGAGTTTTGATATCTTAAACCCAGGTTGAGGTTGGTAGCCATATGCGAATGCTATAGGAAAGGCTGTTTTTTTATACCTATCAAACAATGCCTCTGAATTGGGAGGAGAATCTAATAAGATAAGGTCTAAGACTTCTCCTTTTTTAAAAGTAAAGGTTTTTAAGTTTTCCTGACCAGTAAGAACGTTCATTACAGAAAAAACTATCGATAAAATAAATACGACTATTGAAAGCTTCATAAAATATACATGTTTAAGATTTATTTTACAAAAGAATAACAGCGTTGATAACTTAGCAAAATTAGTAACAGTAGAAACGTACGTATACGGTATGTGTACCTTGATTTATAAAAATATAGCCAAAAATGTAACTAAATAAAGATTTATAGTACATATATTATTGCATAGGTAGCAGTTCTCTAGAAGATATTATAAGATAACAACCTAAATAATCTTATCATTAAACAACTCATTATGTCACAAAACATAACATCACTTTTAGTTTTTATTTTCTTTACATTTTTTTCTGTTTGTAAAGCACAAACATCTTATCTATCAGAAAAGGTAAAAAAAAATATTAAATCACGCGTTGAGAATAGTATGAATCCAGGAATTGTCATTGGTGTTATTGATGATAATGGAACTCATTATTATAATTACGGAGTTAAATCTTTATAAACTAAAGCAGTCGTGGACGAAAACTCCGTATTTGAAATAGGATCTGTTTCTAAAACATTTACCGGTATTTTATTAGCCGATATGGTTTTAAAAAATGAAATAAAACTAGATGATCCGTTACAAAACTATTTGCCAAATGGGATCAAATCTCCTACCAAAAACGGAAAAAACATTCAACTAATACGATTTGTGATTAAAAAATTCGTATAAATTCATTGAATTATTTTTTCTTTATGCAAGGCAAAAAAATCAAGCATAGCTATAGCTACGGTTTATTTTTTAAACGAAGTAGAAAGGAAAAA
>NZ_VTZU01000151.1 GCF_008370685.1 Aquimarina sp. RZ0 | reverse complement strand
GTTGTGGATTTTTTTGTTACATAATACTCTGCAACTTGGTTTGTTTTATAAAAGCATCTAATAAGGCAAATACATGACTTTTATTCTCCGGTGATAATTGCTGTATATCTTGTAGTCGTTTTAAGGTCTCTTTATCGATTTGCTCATACTCGCCATCTTTAACCCACATTGCGCAAACACTTACTTGAGATGTTAAATTTTGTACTTTTTTTCGTTAAAATTGGCAATTGAATTTTGTTTAGGGCTGATTTTACGGTTGTGATATGTTCAAAAAGTGTTTTGTAGTACACAAGGGGTGTTGTGATTTTGCTATTTGTTGCAGTACACCCCCGCTGGCGCAAGCGTCCACGCTTGTGCTGTACAAGATATGGCCACGGCAGTTATTGTCGTGGTTTTTTGTTTAAAAACATTAACGGTCTTTATATTCTGTATACATAAATTTAGATAGTGGAAAACAACCTACAGCAAATAAAGTAAAAGTTGCAAAGGCTGCATATGCTTTATAAATATTATGAGAAATATGATATTGTTCTGTGAAAGCCAAAGGCGCTAAACCAAATAGTAAAACTCCACATATAGGAATCAATATAGCCATCAGTAATGGAGTATATTTATAGATAGGGTTAAATATATGTATAGCTATACCAACGATTAGATTACGTTTTAATATGCTATACTTTACAATTTTAATAATTAGTGTGAATATCGTAATTAAAGCACCTATCAAACATATGTTTTCCTTCATAGTGATTTATTTATAAGCTTGTTGTGTTTTAAAATCTCTTAAATAGGCATCAATTACATTAAGGAGTTCCTTTTTTTTATCTGCAGGCATTTTTACAATATCCTCGATACGGTCTAATAGACCTTTATCCTTTACAATCAAAGAAGCATTACCTACCAAAAAATCAAGAGATACATCAAGAGCTTGTGCAATCTTTGTAGAAATCTCAATAGATGGCTTCATATCATCACGCTCATATCTACCAATAATTGCAGAAGAAGTACCTACCATCTTTCCTAACTCTTCCCTAGAAAGCTTTTTTTCTTTTCTAGAATCCATCATTCTGCTACCAAAACTCATACTAAAAGGTGTTAAAATTACTGTATTAATACTTGATTGCACAATAATAAGGCATTGATAAGTAAAAAACAATATGTAAAGATGTTGTTTATATTTTACGAATACATTACATTTGTCACGTATAGGTAACAATAATATTTTTTCAACAATTTTCACTTCACATGCAAATCCACGACATCAAACAGCAATTATCCATCCACCAAGTACTACAACACTACGGTATCGAGATCAAAAACAATCATGTACACTGCCCTTTTCATAATGATACCACCCCAAGTATGCGGGTCTATGGAGATACGGGCAGTGTATTCTGTTTTTCTGGCAACTGTGATCACGGTAACAAAGTCATCGATGTGATTGATTTTATCATGCTCAAAGAAAATTGCTCTAAGCATCAAGCTATCAATCAAGCCAAAGAGTTACTAGGCTACAAAAACACACAAAACATCGCAGATACCTACCATATTCTACAAACCCAACTCCCTAGAAGCAAAAAAGCCCTGCAGTACTTAGAAAGTAGAGGATTAAAAGGCATCGGTGATGTCGGTAGCAATCACAGAAATGGTGGTAACCAGATTGCTTACCAACTCCCACACTTAAAAAACTGTATTGTTTTTCCTTTGCGTAATCACAAAAACCAGATCGTGTCATTGTATGGGAGAAGCTATACCAGTACTGTCAAAGGTTGTCATTACTATCTACAAAACCGACAAGGGATGTACCCTGCCTATCCCGATCCTACTGCAGAACACCTAATTTTAACAGAATCCGTCATTGATGCAGCTACCTTACAACTACATGGAAAACTCCTACCCAACACCACAGTATTGGCGTGCTATGGTACAAACGGATTTACCAAAGAACACGCAGGAGCGATTAACCAAATTAACCAATTACAGGACATTGTCCTGTTTTTTGATGGCGATACTGCGGGAAGAACCGCAGCAGCAAAGCTACAAACACAATTACAGCAGCAGTACCCAAAACTTACTATCAAAACCGTTACCACGCCTGTAGATGAAGATATCAATAGCTTGTGGGTGAATCACGAAGATGCAGGGATCTTCCACACCTTGCTAAGTGAAGCTATAGAAACTCCTTCTTTTTCAATTGAGGATACAACAGAGATAACACCACAGGCAGAAAAAACAACTTCTATTACTTCATCTGAAAAACAAAACGAACCACAAAACACAGATCATCAAGAATCTGAATTACTTCTCAAAGTAAAAGGAAATATTAAAAACACAGGAGACTCTTTAAAAGTTACTTTACAGAGCCAAAACCCAGTTACTGGGCAAATTATCATCCAAAAAGTAGATCTATACGATTATACCGCACTAGAAAAGCATGCCAAAGTAGCTGCCAAAGCTTTAGATATTGATATGGCTATCATTCTACAAGAATGGCAAGTATACGGGCTGACACTCGAGAAACAACACCATCAAAAACAAGAAGCTACGATTTTTAAGGTAGATCAAGCCGTAAAAAACCAATGTTTAGAATTTCTTAAAAGTCCTGATTTACTAAATAGAATTAACCAAGCAATCCAACAAACAGGCGTCGTAGGAGAAACCGATAATCGGTTGTTATTATTTTTGATTGCCAGTAGCTACCACGATAAAAAACCCTTGCACGGACTCATACAAGGTTCTTCCGGATCAGGTAAAACCAAACTCTTACAAAGCATTTATAAACTAATGCCCAGAGAAGCCTACAAATCCTTTACCAGAGTAACAGAAAGTAGTTTTTACAATTATAAAGAAGATGCCTTGTGTCATAAATTACTCTGTTTTGAAGATGTAGACGGCCTAAAAGAAGAAGCCTTGCTAGCCCTCAGGGAACTGCAATCTAATGGTTGGTTGAATAGTAGTGTCTCTCAAAAAGTAGAAACCGGTACTGCTGATAGTGTAGAAAAATTAGTCAATGGTCCGATAGCCAGTTTAGCTTGTACCACTCGGGCAGATTTATACGAGGATAATATTAGTAGATGTTTTGTCATTGCCGTAGATGAATCCGCAAGCCAGACAAGCAGAATTATAGCGTACCAAAACAAACTGGCAGCAGGTCAGATCGATCTGCATCAAATAAAAACCACTCAAACCTTTATACAAAACTGTCTTAGAGTATTAGAAAAATCAACGGTGATCAATCCCTATGCTACACAAATACAATTACCACAAAACATCCATAAACTACGCCGATTACACAGTATGTACCAACATCTGGTGGCACAAATAACCTGGTTACATCAATACCAAAGAAAGCGAAACCCTAAGGGTTATTTAATAACAGAAAAACAAGATTTACAACTAGCTTGTGATATTTTGTTTGAGACTATTATTTTAAAAGTAGACGAACTCCACGGCAGCCTTAGACAATTTTATGAGTGTTTAAAAAATGGTATTGCAGACAAAGGCGGAGAAGAATATGTATTTACTCGTTTTGATATCAAACAGATCACAGGAGTAAGCAAAACACAAACACATCGATACTTGCAACAATTGGTCGAATTAGAATACATACAACAGTTTGGGTATGCTAACAGAGGATTTAAATATAAGATTGTGTACTGGGATAATCATACAGCACTACGCACTAAGATCAAAAACGAACTGCAACAACAAATAAATACAATATAATGGAACACCACAGGAACACCAAAACACTTATAATGAGATGATTATAACTAGTGTTCCAGAGCAACGGAACACCAGATTTACACGTAAACAACTGATAGTATGCGTTTTAATCCTTAAAAAATCTTGATGTTCCAATATTCCAAAAAAAAGACAAGGTCACTAATATGGAGTACTTAAAAACCTACCAAAACTATCTGCAAAC
>NZ_VTZU01000150.1 GCF_008370685.1 Aquimarina sp. RZ0 | reverse complement strand
TTCGCCAGCATCCCTATGAAACACTAGTGAAATGTTATAAGCTATTGGATATAGAAAAGTATGCTCGCTTGAAAACAATTTCTAAAGCGCAATGAAGAACTCTATCGGTAAGCCGTATGAGGGAAAAATTCACGTACGGTTTGATGAAGGGGGCACTGATAGTTCTAAAATATTAATATCTTTAAACAGATAATAATAAGGCAGAGCTATCAGGCTCTACTCTACGCAAACAGCTGCCTCATTAGTATAAGATTGGTATGATTTTTGATTTTTAAGTAAACAAAATTGTTTATTTAATGTAAACGTTTTTGTTTACTAATAAAATATTTTGTATTTTACCATAAAACATGAATTATGTTACCAAAATTAAATAAAATTAAAGGAATACATCCTGGCACACTATTAAGATGGGAGTTAAATAAACGAAATTTAAAAGGTTGCGAATTAGCTGACACTATTGGTGAACACAGACAAACAATAAGTGCCATTCTCAATAAAAGAAGAGACATCAACCCAAAACTTTCTATTAAACTATCAAAAGAGTTTAAAACAGATAAAGATTACTTCATGATATTACAGGCAAGTTATGACGTAAAATTACTATCAGAATCTGAAATAAAAAACACACCAAATATTAATAATATAAGAAGAATAATTTTTTGGGACACTGATTTTAATAAAATTGATTGGAACAAAAATAAGAAAGCCGTTATAAAAAGAATTTTAGAAAGGGGAAATAAAACTGAAATAAATGAGATCATTTCATTCTACGGAAAAAAAAATATTTCCAAGGAAATAAAATCAATAAAAAAAAGTCACTTACCTTCTTTTGAAAAGAATATTATTGAACATAATTTAATATAACAAAATGGAATTGTATTTGAATACTGTTTCTGATTTACTTTGGAATTCTCTTAAGCAATTAATGTCTATTGACGAGTTTAATAGTTTTAGAATAGTTGGAGGTACTTCACTAAGCCTACAAATTGGTCATAGAGAATCAATTGATATAGATTTATTTACAGACGCTGAATATGGCAGTATTGACTTTACTATACTTGAAGCTAAATTAAATGAAACCTTTACTTATGTAGACATGCCATTAGTTGATCTAGTTGGTATGGGAAAGTCCTATTTTATTGGTAACAATGAAAATGAATTAGTAAAATTGGATTTATTTTATACAGATCCTTTTGTTTTCCCTTGTATTCTTGAACAAAATGTTAGGTTTTCAAGTATTGAAGAAGTGGCTGCAATGAAATTTGAAGTAATAGCTAATGGTGGACGAAAAAAAGATTTTTGGGATATTCATGAGCTATTAGAAACTTACACACTAGATGAAATGATAGATTTTTACCTCAAAAGAAATCCTTATGGGGCTTCTAAAGATGAAATATTAGTAAAGGTTGTTGATTTTTCTACAGCAGAGAATGATTTTACGCCAAACTGCTACAAGGAAAAAGTATGGGAATTAATTAAGTTAGATTTTGAAGAATCAGTAAAGAAATAAAGCCGATTTGCTAACACTATATATAGCAAATAGGGCGATTAGTGATTAATCGAAAGGTAGTTGTTTTTTTGCAAAGTCGCCAAATCTTTTGATTTGGTATTAAAAGAGAAAAATTAAAACAAAATCAAAAGTTTTGGCTAAGTGCTTAATCGGAAATGAATCGCTTATTTTCTGCCCAACTTGCCATATATTTAACGTTCTAAGCCATTTGAGCAACAAAATAACTAATCCTTAAATTTTAAAATAAGATATGGCAATAGAAATGACATTGCACTTAGAAGACAAAATCTATAACGTATTAGATTGTAAATTTACTCTAACTCAAGAAACTGATTATACAGGTCGGCCTTGTGCAAAACCAAATGGGGGTATATTTGATTTAGTTATAGAAGGAGATAAAGATATAGTCATATTTGAATGGGTAATTGACCCAAAAATGATGAAAAACTGTAAACTTATCATCTCATCAAGGTATGGTACAGGAAAAAGTAGAGCTATAGAGCTATTAGATTGTTATTGTATCAAGAGCAAAGACCACCTAAACACAATAAATGATCAACCTTATACAATTTCTTTTAGCATTTCTCCTGCCATTATGATTAATAATGGACAAGAAATATTTGCTAAATTCTGGAAGAAAAGTGATTTAAAATTAAAGAATGTTCCCATTACTGTTAGAGAAGAAGAAAAAGAAGAGAAAGAAGTTATTGATTATTATATAACAGATTTAAATAATATACGTTTAAAAAAGATTTTAGCTGGCGATAAAATATTACTTAATATTCATACCAAAAATATGATTGATGAATTTTTAAGCATCAAATTGGATAACCAAACAATTGATTTTAAATATAATGGCGAAATCTTAATTGATGATACATTAAGTAGTTATAAAATAGGTATTAATATCGAAAAAATAGAATTAGAAGCAATTAAACAGCAAGTATAGATATGGGTAAGAATATTTTTAAATTAGAAGTAGCTGGAATAACTAAAACCGCAGAAATAGAAATTATAGATGATTACCCAATTATAAGAATTACTAAACAAAAAACAGGTAAAAAAGTAAAACAAAAAATTATAGGTTCTTATAGCGGAGGTCTTCAATATGTTGATGTTGATTTGTATAAAGTTTTAGTTACCGATAATGAAGATACTACTTTCAAAATGGAATTTTCAATTGCTCGAGATGCTGCCGCTGTTATACCAGGTAATGATAAAGGAAATACAATGATTCTTTCAAATATGTCATTTGAACCCAAAAATGGTAAAATAAATCATTATTCAGGAAAATACATGAGTGCTTATCCAAAAAAGAATGATACACCTGCAATAAAATTAATGCAAAGCGATTCAGAACAAATGCATGCGCAAGCTAGACCAGACGCATTGCTTTTGGACTATAGATTCAAGGAAGATATCGCAAGAGGAGTTATGATTCATGTAGGGGGTAGTTATGACAATGAAAATTATGGCCATTCTATCTCAGCTTCTGAGGGATGTTTTGGTATTGTTAATGATAACAATTCACCGACAAATACTTCTGACCAACTAACAAAAAAAGTTATAAACACTATCTGGGAACGAGCAAAAAAGAGCAAAGCTAATCCTAATCATATTAGAATAATAATAGAAAAGAGAGATGAAAAAACTATCCCAAATAATGTTATTTTTACGAAAAAATAGTATCCTATTTATTTTATTAATTATATCATCTTGTAGTGGACAATTTGACTTTAATGAAGTTGCCTCTGGCAAATTAATTCCTGAAGGAGAGAATATTGTTTATAATAGAGAGTCAATTAGAAAAATTGATAATAATACCGTTTTTATAAAAAAAATTGAACGATATAATAAAGATTTAGATTTATTGGAAGTTGATATCGCAAAAGCAGAAAGTATGCTAACTTATTCAAGAAAAGAATTAGAAGATGATAGTGTTTTAATTGATTCTTATAAAATATCAAGAGATAGAAGAGAAACAACTATAAAGGATGGTTTTGTAATAGATAACGGGGAAAAATATAAAATAATTTACAAAGTAAAAGACACTTTATTATCCTCGAAAGAACAGAGTATATTACTTTTAATAAAATCTAAAAATTAAAACGGCTTAGAACAATGTATAAGAAAACATAGAGCCTTTGTGGTAAATCGAAAGTTCTGTGAATATTAACAAAGTCCGCTAAATATAAAATTTGGCGTTTATAGAAGAAAAGATAAAAACAAAATATTTATATTTAGCTAAGTAATAAACCGAAACGTATCGCTTATCACCTGCCCTACTTTTCTTATACGAGACGTTGGTGTGCCACGAAGCTGTGGTGATCCAGTGGGTGAGAATCCCATCAGAGTAATTGACTGTTCACTCTGAAGAAAAGCATACAGTTAACCTCGTGAGGGATTTGCTGAAGCTATGTTCTTTCAAATAAT
>NZ_VTZU01000149.1 GCF_008370685.1 Aquimarina sp. RZ0 | reverse complement strand
GTTTTTTTGATTATTCCTTTTACCCTATTGGAGAAAAAGGCTTAATTGAAAATTCAGCAAGAGTAAACGGTAAACATCTTGGAAGAGATTCTTTTTTTGATCTCACACCAAATTAAAAACGTTAAAGCTCAATAAAATGATGTCTTTTTCATCTTCTGGTAATCTGCCTTTCACTAATAGATTTTTCTCCTAGGATAAGGTTATTGGAAAATAAGATAATCATTTTTTGAAGATTTTAAAAGATCTATCCAGAGGTGAACTACATTTTTATAATTTGTATAATGTATAAACAGGTTTAAAAAAAGTAGTGAGTAGGATTCCTATAAAAGATTCCCCACTCACTATAATGAAGAATAATATGCGTTATTCTACAATGAGTTTTTCTGTAAGAATTCCAAACTCCGTTTCTATTTTCACCAAGTATAATCCAGGTTTCAAATTATAAATTGGGAATGTCAGCTTATTGGAATGCTGAGAAATTTTGACAGCAGTTGCTCCATTTCTGGTCGGGTCTATAATGGTAACTGCTCTTATTTCTTTAGGCAATTCTGAGATTTTCTTTTGACTAAGATTATCTAAAAATATAGTCACCTGATCAGATGCTGGATTTGGGTATAAAATTTTCATGGATCCTTTAAAATCATTTGAAGGAGCTTCTGAGAAACTACCGTCATTAAAGCCTAGCGCTGATACAAGGAATGTTGACTCAGAGGTGCCACAAGTATTAGTGACATATAATGTAGCTGTGTACAAACCTGCTGCTTTTACAGTAAAAAGGATAGGTCGTGAAACAAAGTTACTATCCTGAAAAGTAATCTCATTTTTTGAATCAATCAATAAATCGGGATGATTAGAAACCAATCGATATGTGTCTACTCCGATATAACGTGATAACCTGTATGTTACACTTTGGGGTGAAGTTTGATCTACAGAAATTGATGGCACTGTTATTGAACGAACCTGAGGTTTCCCTAAACGAATTGTACGTTCGATAGTTATGCGACCACAGGATGTTGTAACTTCTACCGATAATGTGGCAGTACTATTTTTGTTATTAGATGATACTACAATTCTATTCGTACCATTCCCTGTTATGATAGCCCCTTCGGTTATTGTCCACGTATAATTTGTTGCCCCGGCTGGCATACTAAAGGTTGCAGTAGTACACACTCTATCCGAGCCAGAAATCACTGTATTTGTACATCCAAAAGTACAGTCAAATATATCTCTATCAGCATCACGATCCATTTCTTCTGCTAACCAATCTCCATTTAATCTATTAAATGAGATATGAGGTTCATTAACTGCCCTAGTATTAAAAGAAGTGGTAAAATTAGTAAAGGGAATGGCGCGACTGCTTGTGGGAGCATTATTAACCGAATAGGATCGGGTATAATCGGCTGCATTTAATAGGATACGCCCACTACCCACATCCAGAGCACTGGCAGCAGGGATAAAATTAAAATTAGGATTAAAATCAGCATTAAACCCTACATTAATTAAGGCATTGTTTACATCATCAAAATTCAAATCTGCGTTAAACAATGGGTTACCCCCACCGGGATAGGTTTCTATAGGTAAAATACCTGGCTGTGAATTAAATGATTTTTGTGTGATTGTTTTATCAATATCGATTAACCAGAGTAATTTTTTTGTATAGCGAATACGTCCAAAGTAGACTTCTTTGGTTCCGGATTCAGGATATGCATTGGCTCTAAAATCAAATGTTAATTTACTTTTACCGGGCAGTGTATTTAAAAGAAAGCCAGCATCTTCTGTTACTATTGTCAGAAAATTAGTCACTACACTATTAAGTAAAGGATATAAAGCCAACGTAATATCCGTAAGCCATTCTGATTTTGCCCTGCCGTCAAGATTAAAAATGCGTTCTCCGGGAGCGATTTGTTGTTTTTCGGCACAATGATTTCCGTTACTAATAGCGATATTACGAGTTTGTTCTGGATAGCCCATATCATGTAGTTCTTTCTGGAAATCATCAAACAATGAATTGTCTACCTCAAAACGACCATTAACATAATTAAAAACCAGTTGGCGCACAGCAGGAGCATCAAGTAATGCTCTTAGGTCTTCTACAGAAGCACCTCCCTCTGTAATATCAATTTGAAATCCAGAAAGCGGCGTACTAATAAAACGGTCAATAAGGTGTCGTGTCATATATTGCACGCTTAGTGGGATATGTGCTCCCTGATGTGGGGCATCATGACTTACATATAGACTGGTTTGGTGATCCTCACCACGATTCTCCATATCTTTTAGGGCATAGCGGGTGATTAATCCCCCCATACTTTGCCCGATAATGACATTTGATGTAGTACTACCTGTTACTTTTTGACTATTCACCCATTTAATCACTTCTTCTAACACAAAAGCATTACGTTGCAGGTAATCGGTACCATTATCCCAATTGACATAGATAATGTCATAATCAATTGTGGTATTAAGATTAATTAGTCTTTGAAGTTCAAAACTATTAGATCGTATTAAGGAGTTTTCAAATGATTCATAATCTGTATCTCCAATTCGTCCAGATACTGCCTGTAAACCAGTATCCAATCCTTCGGCAATGATCAAAGGGTTTCGCATTTTACAATCATCACTACCATATAGTACCTGTAATGTAGCACTTCCTTTTTTACCTTTATATGCCCTGGTGGCTGTAATTTTTTGACGGCTTTCTCCACATGCAGGATTAGCTTTTGGGGGAACACCACCCGTACCATTCTTAATGTTAACTTTTAAACGGGTACGTAACACTGTCCCATTAGTTAAAGTGATCTGGAAATCCCATGTTTTCATACCTGGTTGTTGATAGGTATATGAGATTTCTTTACCATTGGTGATGTCATAAAACCTAAATAGTCCTTCTCCCCATGATATTTTAATGCTTTGTATCGTGCTTCTTTGGTTAGAATATAAAAGAGACGTGGGGAGTGAAACCGTGGCTTTAGGGGTATTAATCTCTAAGACCCGTGTACCAATGGCAACTGCATTTTTGGTTTCATAAGGGTTTTGCCATACTCCGCCACTATAGGCATCATCATATTGGGTATTATTGTTAATGACTCGGATATCCCCTTGACTAAGTGCATTAGTTCGTATTTTGGAATATTTAAAGTATAAACCACTCAATACAATATTGGTGTTTGTATTGGTGTTTATAGCCGTTTTTTGTTGTTGCAGGTTTTTCCATTTGCTGTATTCGCCTTTGGGGTTCTGCACCCCCGATATCCCTGATTGTATTGCAGAAGAAACAATAGTATTGTAGATGTCTCTATACAAAGCAGGATTAATATGATCCCCACTTACATTGATCCCATTATATTTGTTAAGGTCTGTAAAATCGAGACCGTAATCTAATAATACCCCATGTGGGACACGATTTTTTTCTAAGGGAGCAAAGGCATGGTTAATGGCATTGGCTACACTTGTGTCTGTAGTTTGTGCCTTGATTGTGGACATAGCGATCCAGGCCATTACAAAAATGGCAATAGAAATCTGTTTCATTGTAAAAATGATTTTAAAAAAGGTTACATGAATATGTGAGTGGGGTAGGTGTAAAAAATTGTTTATCAGTCGGATATAACTGTTACATTAGACTCATAGAATAAGTCAAATCGGCCATCGGTAATTTTGATCTCATTACCCTCTTTATCAAGTACCGTAAATTCGAAAGTACCTGCAACAATACCTCTCTCTTCATCGAATTTGGTAATTATAAGTGTCCCTGGGTTTGTTTCTGAAGTGATGGCATTGATATGTCCTTCTTGTCCCGAAGAACCTTTGTCATAAATAGCAGAAAAAGCTTGATTCATTTGTGAAACTAGTTGGTATTGTTTTTCTTCTAGAGCTTCTACATCTAATCCTTGTACAACAATAAGTTGCGAGTTAGTTCCTCCTCCGGTTGCTCCAGAGAGTCCTAATGTATAAGCATTATCTTTAAAAAAATACGTAGCTCTAGGTCGTCCTTGTCCAAATTGGCTAGGTATAAAAGCTTCCCCATTAATAAGGCAAGCAAAGGTTTGTTTTCCACTTTGTGTTGCGGGCGGTAGTTGATCGATAGGATTGTTATTGTCATCGTCATTACTACAGGCACTTATGATAGTTATAGCTATTAGTACTAGTAAAAAAAGGAATTTTTTCATCATAATAGA
>NZ_VTZU01000148.1 GCF_008370685.1 Aquimarina sp. RZ0 | reverse complement strand
CTCGATCAAAAAAGAAAACTAGGACTAGTGAAAAGAATTAGAAAACAAATTGATAAATTTGGATTAACTAATGATGATTTGCAAATAACTGTAAATCAGTAGTGTAATTTTACGTTAGTCAGAATCATTATAAAAGTTCTCTTTCAAAAAATACTACTTCCTTTTTCTCAGGATCTTCGGCAAACGTACAGTAGTATATTCGGCGGTAGTATAACCGTACAATCAATTTAACTTCGGGATTTACTTTGGCGTAAACAGTATCGCCTGGCTTGAATTTACTTTCTTGTCCTACCATAGATACTTTAATTTAAATACTTATATCCTCATAACCGCTCTTAATGATGGTTGACAGCATTTTAAAACGTTTATTAGCCTTTACTACATTCCTTGCATGAGCAGGAATAATGATTACCTGACCAGTTTCAATTGTATTTGATTTTTCGTTAATGATAATCTCAGCTTCTCCATCTATAATTTGAATGAGGTTATCAAATGGAGATATTTTTGAGTGTAATGCTTCTCCCATATCAAATGATGATATAGTTACGGTTCCTGTTTTTTTCTTCAGAATTGCTTTCATAACTACCGATCCGGGTATGTAATCAACGGTCTCAACTAACTCATGCGTAAGGGATTTTTCTAATTCATTATTTTTCATTGATAATATGTTAGAAGATTAACACTAACTAGGATAAGATGATTTTATAATTTTTCGCAAGGCATTTAGCTATCGCTCCTTTTATCCTTTCTTTTTGCCGCTTTTGCTGCCCTTTTTTCTTTCAAATTTTTTGCAGGTGCTTTTTTACCTGACTTAGCTTTACCTTCTTTTTCTTTTGACATGATTCTCTGTTTTAAGATTATGAATAACGCACCCCATATGGGACGGTTTTAATGTGTATACAAAAATCAGTTAATTAAAGACTTAATGAGTTACACTAGTCTGAACCTACATTACATATATCACACTTTTGTATGATATTACATTAAATATATGGCAACCTATTTACCAGGATTAGTATGATTATATAGTAAGTTGACTTTAGAAAAGAGGCAAATAATTATAATGAAGAAGGTATTATATCGCTCTTCTTTTCCAAAGGTTTTTTATAGACAATTGTACGATGTGGATATGGAATTTCAATGCCTTCCTTATCAAACCTTTTTTTAGTGGATTGATTAATATCATAATGCATTTCGAAGACTTTGTATGGATTATCACACCATACTCTTGCTTTCAGATTCACAGAACTCTCTCCAAATCCAATGAGAAAAACCTGAACAATTTCTAAACCTTTATTTTTTTCCTTCTTAGATCGATTATCAATACAAAAAGGGTGTTTTTCTGCTTCTTCTCGCATAATGGTTATGGCGGTATCAATATCGCTTTCGTAACTAATTCCAATAACAATTGACTCACATATTTTTTCGTTTGCTATGCTACTGTTGATGACCGTTTCACTACTTATGATTGAGTTGGGGATAATAATCCTTCTATTTTCAAAATTGACAATTACGGTGTGTCTTAAAGTAATATCTTCTACCGTTCCTGTATGTTGATTAGCTATTGTGATAAAATCACCTACTCTAAAGGGCTTAAAAATAACAATAAAAGTTCCACTAACAATATTAGATAAAGCTTGTTGTGCGGCTAATCCAAGAATAGCTAGAAAAATACCTGCACTTGCAAAAACCGTAAGGGCATAAGCTTTGAGGGGAGGAATTAGAAAAGTAATGGTAGCTAAGGCAATTAGCCAAAATAGCAAAGCAACAGCATTTTTAAAAAAATGATAATGAGTAGGCGCTATTTGAGAGTTTTTTGAAGTATGTAGAATATATTTATTGAGTATCCATATCGATAATTTGATAAGTACTATAGTAATGATAATAACAATGATAATTATGAAGAGGTAATTGTTACTCCATCTCGTTATAAACTCTATTATTTTCATAAGTTGTGATTTGACTTTAGCAGACCGAATGATAAGCTCTATGCTTATTTTGATTATTACCAGAAATCAAATGAATCAGCACAAATAAAATTGTTAAGAACCATAGAGATTAAAACCCCAGGATCATAATATTATTCTTTTTGTTTTTTAACCACATCACTGACTCCAATAAATGGTATAGCACCTGCACCTGTTACATGCGGTAAAATCCCATTCCATTTTTCTATCGCTTTAAGGTTTGCTTCTATCTTTCTGAGTTCAATCAGATCAGGTGAAATATTCATTTTTTGTAAACGTAGCGCCTCTGCTTCAGCTGTTGCAGCAGCAATAGTTTGCTCTGCCTCCACTTTTATCCTATCTAAATCTCGCTTTGCTTTTAATGCATTTTGTTCTGCGGTTTGTTTTGCTTCAATGGCATCAGTAAAAGTTTGAGAAAAGCTAAAAGAGATAATCGAAAAGGCATCAACAGATATATTTGATGCAAGTAATCTCAAAGTGAGTGCCTCTTGCATTTCGGTGCTGACCGCAGGTCTTTTGGTAATTAATTCTTCTGCAGTATACCTGGCTGAAACGGCTTTCATCACCTCTTGAATTGCCGGATCAATAATACGCTCTTTAAATTCTACTCCGATGGTTTGATACACCAGATTTGCTTTATCTGGTATGATATGATAATTCAGTGCTACTGATAAATCTACATCCTGAAGGTCAGAGGAAGAAGAGGCAGCATCAGTCATTGCTTTTTGGATTTTTACATCTATTAGAGTAACTGTTTGTACTATTGGTATTTTGAAATGAATCCCTTCTCCTAGTACTACGTCTTGAACTGCACCAAAATTCTGAACAATTCCTCTTTCACCAGCTCCCACTTGAGTCCATGGCTTAAATACTATCAATAATATAGGTATTATTGCCAAAATAAATAATTTCTTCCATTTACCATTTTTCAATATGTCATTTATTTTGTTTATATCTTGATTATCCATCATAATTTTATTTTGATACAAAAATGAGATAATTAACGGCTAACTGAGTTACACCACGTAAGACCTATATTACATATATCACACATTATCAAATGTCAAAAAAAGAAAAGATTACTTAGGATAAAAAACAACTTTCAACGCTACCGATTGTCTGTAAAAATAACCTCATTTTTATGGTGATGAATAAAAGGGTGATTTCGTTTATAGGGATCACCCATTAGCATAAGGAATAGGGCTGAAAAAATAGTAGCCATCAAACCTAATGAGGGGTATTTTGTGGTATACAAGTATCAGAACAATATATCCGTTTATCTGAATGATACAAAATTAAGAAAATGGTATCCTGTAAATTAGTATAAAAGATTGGTCTATACATTTAGAATTTGGTTAATATGGTATTAGTCGATTATAAATCTTCTAAATTTTGTTTACGCTTTTCTTTCAGTTGCTTATAAAATGTAGGTGTCAAACCTGTAGTTTTTTTGAATTGATTAGATAAATGTGCAACACTACTGTAGTGTAGTTTATGGGAAATCTCAGTAAGATTTAATTCATCATAAATAATCAATTCTTTGACTCTTTCAATTTTATGAATAATAATAAATTGCTGAATAGTAATTCCCTTCACTTCTGAAAATATATTAGCCAGATAGGTATAGTCATAACCTATTTTTTCACTGATATAATCAGAGTAATTCACTTTGGGTAGTTCATCTGTGTAATGGATCATTTCGATAATAACATTTCTGATTTTTTCAATCAGAATACTTTTTTTATTATCCATCAATTCCAAGCCAGATTTGCTTAGATTTCTCTTCAGTTGTAGACGTTGTTCCTTAGTTATATCTTCTAAGACTTCAATAATACCTAGTTCAACAGCTACATAATGCAATCCAAGTTTTTTCAACTCTTCTTTTACCATGAGTTTACATCGTAAACTGACCATATATTTTATGAAGAGTTTTGTGCTCATGATTTTATCCATTTATATTTCACAAGGTATTTGTTTTATATTATAAATAGGACAGTTTAAGAAAATAAACTCTATAAGAATCTCTAAATTATGAGTAGCTTTTTCCTATAGAGCCAAACAAGGATTCAGACCTTTTACTATTGAAAATTGAGGTTTTATATCATTTTCGAAGATGATGCCCAGACACAAGCTTCTGTAGGCGTATTATAGTCGATACTTCTCTGCTACCTTTTTCCTCCATAATTATATCCTTAGTAAACGAGATTATGAAATTTTGTCCAACATGTTTATTGATATATAATGGATATTTTTCAAGTATAACAGATAGAATTTCGTTAAAAACTAGTGTCCTGGCTATTTCGGAGTGACCGTGCCACCTATTTCGGTCAAATGGTGCCACTTTGAGAGATACTGCAATTATAGTTAAATTTTATTATTATTGGTTTTTTAATTTTCCTTTTCTTAACGATTCACCCA
>NZ_VTZU01000147.1 GCF_008370685.1 Aquimarina sp. RZ0 | reverse complement strand
TTATATATTAGATTTGAAGATCGAGTGGCACTTGATTTAGCGACCAAGCCCCAGGAGGGCTCTGGGAGCTAGCTCCCAGAGCCCTCCTGGGGCTTAACCCTGAGACAGGGTTATAATTACACTTCCTGATCAGCAAATACTTTTTTTATCATATCGACTTTGTAAGTTTTCTTTAAAAAATCAAACACATCATTTTTAATAAAAGCAATAAAATTGTCAGCTTTACCAGAAGCTAATCTGGCCTCTTTAGAATGTCCTCTAGGTTCGTTTGGAGAATATATATGTAGGCATATAATCTCTTGTTCTGCTAATAGTATTCTTTTCTCCTTTTGAATAAGAAATTCTAATTAGAATAAACTCTTTTACGTTTAGTCGTCTATTTATACTTGTAACTAAAGGGAAGGAATAGTCAGAACCTGTAAGTATTAGAATTGGGAATTTTTTATCTGTTTTATAATATGATTTTGGAAGTTTTACATACAAATCATATGTCTGTTGATTGATTGTAGATGTAATTTGATGAACTTCTGTTCCTTCTAATGTTTCAGTTGTTAAATTGTCAGATTGTTCTGCGTTTTTGTTTGATGAAACTTTCTTCTAAATAATGTAATTTAACTAATGGTACAACAAATAAATTCAAAAAAAAGATTACCCCACTAATAATGGATTAATATTGACCCCTCCATCCATATTGTATTCACTACCTGTAATAAAAGATGCTTTATCAGAAGCTAGGAAAGTTACCAATTCAGCAATCTCTTCTGGTCGTCCATATCGTTTAAGTGGAATTCGATTTTGCATTGCTTCTTCCATTCCTTTTAGTTGTTCCTCAGACATTCCTGTTTTGCTAAAAATCGGAGTCGCAATTGGGCCAGGATTTACAGCGTTTACTCTAATCTTACGTGGAGCCAATTCAGTTGCTGCTGTTCGGGTATATGAATTTAATGCAGCTTTTGATGCACCATAAACAGCTGTATTTGGCATACCCGTATAGGCGTTAATAGAAGATAGGTTGATAATACTAGCTCCATTATTAAGGATTGGTAAAAATTTCTCAATTGTAAATATTGCGCCTTTGAAATTAATATTCATTAAGTTGTCAAACATATCTTCTGTAATTTGACCTACGGGTACAGGAGTGAAAACACCAGCATTAACAAATAAGGTATCAATGTTCCCAAACTCACTTTTTATTTGATTAACAGCATTATCAATTGCAGATAAACTGGAAACATCTGCAATGACTCCTTTAACACTAAGTTGAGTTGCTGCCGTATTTATTTTTTCTATTGAACGACCTATGATTATTACAGTTGCTCCTTCTTCTTTAAACTTTTTGGCTGTTGAATAACCGATACCACTATTACCTCCTGTAACAACAGCTACTTTACCATTTAATTCACTCATGTTTTATGTTTTAATTTATATCATATATTATTTGATACAAATATCAGGAGGGATAGTCTTTGGTTAATTATCAATCTCTTTTTTTAGATAGTCAATCTCAAATCGAGTCAGTTATTTTTAATTTTTCTTGAAATTGAAGTGGGGTTATTTTAGTATATTTTTTAAAAAAGCGAATAAAGTTAGAAGGTTCTTTAAATCCCATTTTAAATGCAATTTCTTGAGATGTATATCTTTGTTCCGAAATGTTTCGTTTGATTTCTAATAATAACCAACTATCTATAAAATCCTTAGCTGTTTTATTTACAATTTCTTTACAAATTTCATTTAAATAGTTGTAGGATACATTTAATCTCTTCGCATAATCCTTTGCATTATGTATTTCACTATAGTGTTTAATAATTAATTCTTTAAATAGGTAGAAATTTTTTAATCTTTCGCTATCAAAAAAAACATGTTGATTACAAGCAAGTCGTTTGATTTGAAAAAGTAAAGTCATAAAGGTAGAGTGAATAATTTCTGACTTCAAATTAGTATCGACATCCTTTAGTAAGGTTTGAGTCAATTCCAAAATGAGTTTCAAGGAATTAATGTTTTCTTTGCCAATTTGAATATTTGAAGTATGATAAACTTGTAGAAAATGAAATAGGTTTTTATTGTTTATGTTTTGAGTAATAAAGCTTTCTTCAAAACCAATCACATAACCTTTGACGGTAAGTTCTTTGTTAAATGAATGAACCTGTCCTTTTGTTATAGGGAGAATTACCCCTGGAGATAAAATTTCTTCTTTAAAGTCGATAGTATGTTTACTTTCTCCCTCAAAAATAATAATTAGTGCATGAAAATCAATTCGGTGTGGTTTAGATAAATCAAAGTTGCTTCCCAAAACGCGTTTATATAACTCCTGAATTGTAATTAATTCAAAAGGAATGTTCTGTTTTAAAAAACGAGAAAAAAGAATGTTTTCAACTTTGTTTTTCATGAATCACTTTTTTTGGCTACAACGCCAAATATATGAATCGGAGCAAGGGAAGTATACCTGAGCCAATTGATTTATCTGTGCATTTTTTATTTCTTAATTTAAATTATAAAAATTTAGCGCCACCGAAAAAAGGAAATGACCTTTGGATCTAGCTCTAAACTTTGCTCTGATTTTATAATGTTGTGTGTTCATTTATCGGTATCCAAATAATTTTAAACTAAGAGATGTTTTTTGAAAATTAGAGGTAGTGAAGGGGTTAGCAAGACCAATAATGGTTTAATTCTTACAACTCTACGGAGGATGATTTGGTTAAATCAGCGAAGCATCGAGGGATATGTAGATGCTTCGGTCTTGAAGAGCCGTATGATGGGAGACTATCACGTACAGTTGTGTGAGAGGTTTAGGGGTGAGATTCCCCTTTACCTACTCGACCTATTTTTTTTAGATAATCCTTCAAAATATTATTGTGTCTTATTTCAATATTATATTATCACTCCTTATACGATTATAATTACATTATTAGATACATTTTGCACAGGAATAGAAGTTAATCACTTCATTATTTTCTTTTAAAATCTGTTCTACATAATCTTTAGTTTTTTCAATTGATAGTAAAGGGATTTCTATTTGCATAGATCGTAGAGATCCATCTTGTTGAGGAACGATCAATATCATTTTACCAATTGCTAAGTTAAAAATACGTTCATTCAGAATAGCATAGGCGTTACGATCTCCCGTAATAAAAGCATTAAAATCAATAGTATTATTCTTGGTTTTATAATACCCTTTGGCTAAATAGTTAGGATGATTTCTAGAGTATATTGAGGATCGAAGGTGACTGAAGCCTTTGGGATCAATGAAATCTGTAGAGATCGCAATAGTAAAAAAAACATCTTGTTGTTTGTCCCCAATAAAAGATGCGTTAAATTTGTTTTTTGTAGCATAAAAACAATTGTAAAGAAAACGTTTGTTATTGATCATCACTCCTTTAAAGTTACCATCATATCCCAATCCGATAAAACTTTTCTCTCCTGTCGGATTATATCTAGGTACCGGAAAAACACCCCCTGGTATGTTTTGTTCCCTAAAATTATTTAAATCTATCTCAAAAAGTTTTTGATCCCAAGTGGTGGAGTCTCTCCGATGTATTTCATTTTTTTTTTCCGCTTCTATATTCCATACATATTGACTATACCCCGCTATGGTGCATGTAAGCATCAGGATTAAGGATATTTTTTTTTAGTTATAATTAGATATTTCATTGGATAATTTTTTTCCTTTTAGTTTTGATATAGAACTAGTTAATGATCTTTCTTTAGAAAGGTATGCATCCGAGCAACTACGTAGTAATTTTTTCTTGATATCCAGGCAGTAGTTCTTCCAGTTTTTGCATGCTATGGTCAGGTAATTTTTCTAAGATATTTGCTAGCCATTCTCTAGGATTGATACCTTGCATTTTGCAACTTCCAAAAAAAGAATATAATATTGCTGCATTTTGAGCTGATTTATGAGGTCCACAGAAAAGGTAGTTTTTTCTTCCAATAGCCATAGGTCTGATGGCATTTTCTATTTTGTTATTATCTAATTGGATTCTTCCATCCAAAAATATGTTTTCAAATTTATGGTACTGATTTACAAAATACGTCATAGCTTTTCCAATCTTACTTTTGGGCAATACATTATATTGTTCTTGTGTGACCCACTCCTTGATCTGTACCAGTAATGGTTTTATGGTTTTTATACGCAAATTTTTGATCTTCTCTATATCCCCGTTCGCCCCTTCCTTAATTTCCCTTTCTTTTTTATAAATATCCCTAAAAATGGTAAGAGCCTTTTCTGCCCGGAGTTTATCATTGTCCAGTGCTTCATAAAATTTCCTTCTGGCATGCACCAAACAACCTGCCAAAGTAATATGTTTATGACCCACAGCTATCTTATCATATACATTATAACCGTCACATTGCACATAACCACTATAGCTAGCCAACAATTCTTTAGGACCGTTTTGCCCACGACCTTTACGGTAATTAAAGAGTACCAGTTTTTGAACGGGATCGTGATAGACCCATTGATACCCCTGGTGTGTACTGCCTTTTTTATCGCTGTCAAGTACTTTTATTGGTGATTCGTCAGCTTGAATGTAGTCACTTTCCAATATTTTTTGTTTCAAGGTATTGTAGAGTGGTTCGAGCAACCTACAACACCCTGCCATCCAATCACCCAGGGTACTCTGTGCTGGTTCCCATCCAAAATCACGTTTAAAGATCTGGATCTGTCGGTAGAAAGGTAAATGATCGATATATTTACTAACTAATACATGTGCCAATAGACAAGCTTCTGCAATGGACTTATCTATAGGACGACTTGGTAGTTCTGCAATCAACAC
>NZ_VTZU01000146.1 GCF_008370685.1 Aquimarina sp. RZ0 | reverse complement strand
AAAAAATAAACCGTAGCTATAGCTATGCTTGATTTTTTTGCCTTGCATAAAGAAAAAATAATTCAATGAATTTATACGAATTTTTTAATCACAAATCGTATAACAATTTTTGTAACGCTATATGACGGAACACTCTGAATAAAAAAATGAACATGATTCTTATCTGTACCTGTTTCCAAAAAATGAATCTCATATCTATCACTTATAGCTTTATAAACTTCGACTAAAACCTTATCTACTGAATCAGTCAATACTACTCTTCTATAGTTAGCACTACTCAACAAATGATACAGCAAAACTGTAACATTATGACTCTTATGGATATATTTACTATTTTGTGACATCGAGTCACAAAATAGTAATAATTAAAGAGGCAAGCCTCGAGGTATTAAACCTGAAAGCGAATAAAAAAATTGCTTACTATCTTATTCAATAGGCTTCAAAGGATTCATTTACAATGAGTTTCTTTGCCTCAAATATGTAGGTGTAATTTCTTTAATAGCATTCCCTTCTTTTACAAAAACAGCAGCTTTTTTAGCCATAATTTCAAAATCAGTAGAAATTGTAGTAATTCCACCAAAAGCAATTTCCTTTACAATATTATCATCGTGAGCCAGAATTCCAATATCAGAACCAATAAGATATTCCATTTTACGAGCATCTTTGAGAACTAACCATAGATGCGTGTCACTAATAGAAAAATAAGCAGTGTTTTTCTTTATAGTATTAGGCTCATAGTTCTCAAGAACATCTCCATTAATATTATAATCTTTGATATAGCGATTGAATGCAGAAAGGATTTCTGAAGGAAAATCAGAATCTTCTTTAAAAAATAAGACAAACCTATTGTACTTGCCAATCTGTGGAGTAAGTTCTACCAGTTTTTGATAGGTAATTTCTTCAAACTCCTGGGATATGTATGAATACTCTTTTGGCATGTTTAGGTAACGATCTATAATCAATAATCGATCAGGAGGAATTAATTTTAGCATAGACGGCACAGTTTCTTCCTGAATAGGCGCTATGACGTACATCCCATATTTACGAGATATATTATCCATGATCGTTTTAAAGAGATTGAGATTGTTGTGGTGAAAAAATATATCGATATGATATCTTTTACCAAGTTCTTTTCTAAACGTATTATAAAACTCTTCCTGAAAACTATGAAAAGCAAATAAAATCAGGGCTACTTTTAATGTAACATTGGTTTCTTCACTTATAATATAGTAGCCTTTTAGATTTTTGGACTCTACAAGTCCACGTTCTTTAAGCTCTGTATATGCTTTCACAAAAGTTTTTCTCGCATATCCAATGTCAGAAACCATTTCATTAATAGAAGGTAATTTGTCTCCAACTTTAAGGATGCCAGCATCAATAGCTCCTATGATTCCGTGAACAATTTGTTCGTGCTTAGAAATCGTATTTATATTTTGTAAATCGTATATTTTTTCTAATAATGGAGACATATAGTAATCTTGTTTATTTTATTCAGATAGTTCCTGGGGAGGTTTAGATTTCAAAATTATATCCTGATTCCTGAAATTTCTTATACTTCTGATAATCAAATTTATATAAAAAAGCGCCTTTTTTAGAGGTTGTTTTATCTTTTTCATCCAGTTTGATTATCAGATCAAAAGATAGTATTTTTTTTCTAAAGTTTCGAGGATCCAAGTTTCTCCTGTAAATAGCTTCATAAAGCTTTTGTAATTGAGGGATTGTGAATTTTTCTGGCAAAAGCTCAAACCCAATTGGTTTGTATCTGGCCATTTCTTCAATTCTTCTAAGAGCATCAACAGCCATTTGGTTATGATCCAGAATTAATTGAGGGGTTTCATCAACATCAAACCATTTTGCTCCATTGTCATCCACAATTTGCTCGATAGTATTATTGATTCTGATTAATGCATATTGAGCCACAGATATACATCTGTATGCAGGATCTCTATCTACAGTACTGTATGTTTTTAGCTCTTTGGTATAAATATTTTTAAGCCCTGTAAATTCTTCCAGAATTCTTTCTGAAGCATCTGGAACACTCTCTCCAATGTTTACAAAACTACCAATCAATGATAATGAGCCTTTAAAAGGGTCTATTTTTCTGTTAAAAACAAGTAACTTTAACCTACCTTTATTAAATCCAAAAATGATACAGTCTACAGCCACGTAAAACTTATCCTTTTGGTACTTATCTTTTTGGATATATGAATTCATTTTAAATAGTATAAACCAAATTTTATAAGAAGAAATTAATTTCTATGCAAAATAAGGAAAATTATTACACTATTAATAAATGTAAAAAATACATTTATTATATTTGCCTGATTTCTAAACCAAAAGAATGTTGATTGGACTTGTCCTATATTTGCAGAAATATATATCATATTAACGAAGAGAAATGAATGATAAAAACGAAAAAGTTGTAGAGAATTTTAAACCAGAATTGGTAATACATTCTCCCGGGAGAATAAATTTTATTGGAGAACATACGGATTACAACAATGGATTTGTGATGCCAACAGCGATCGACAAAAAAATTGTGTTTTCATTCAAGAGAAATAATTCAGATACTGATTGTAGTATATATAGCGCAACTTATGATAAGATGCTTACTATAGATTTAGAGAATGTAACGCCGAGTGATAAAGAATGGGAAAATTATATTCTTGGTGTACTGAATGAAATTTCAAAAATCACTAGAAAAGTAAAAGGTTTTGACTGTATTATAGAAAGCCAATTACCTATCGGAGCAGGCATTAGTTCTTCTGCAGCATTAGAATGCGGTTTGGCCTATGGGCTTAACGAAATTTTTAATTTAGGATTGTCAAAAATTGATATTGTTGCACTTTCTCAACGTGCTGAGCATACGTATGTAGGTACAAAATGTGGAATTATGGATCAATTTTCATCTGTAATGAGTGAAGATAAAAAGGTCATTCTTTTAGATTGCAAATCGCAAGAACACAGATTTGTGGATGCAAGTTTTGATCCCTACAAAATTTTACTATTAAACACGAATGTTTCTCATAATCTTGCTTCTAGTGAGTATAATACACGCCGTGAGGAATGTGAGGAGGTAGTAAAAATCGTTTCATCATCTTATCCGCAAATAAAATCGCTAAGAGGTATTACTAAAAATATGTTAGATGAATTTAAAAATGAGCTAACAGATACACTGTATCAGAGAGCACACTATGTAATAGAAGAAAATGGAAGGGTACTCCAGGCATCAGAATCTTTGGATAATGGTGATTTAGTACAATTTGGAAAATTAATGTATCAATCACATCGAGGTTTACAGCACCAATATAAGGTGAGTTGCCCGGAGCTTGATTTTTTAGTAGATTTTTCTGAAGACTATGATGGAATTATCGGGTCGAGAATGATGGGTGGTGGTTTTGGTGGTTGTACTATAAATTTAATCCATCCGGATAGTATTGATGAGTATTTGACCAAAGTGAAAAAAGCCTATAAAAATAAATTCGACATTGAATTAACTTCTTTTATAACTGTTCCTAGTAAAGGAACTTCAATCCAAGCTTAATCATGCAAGACTTTAATGACAACCCTCATAGAAGGTATAATATACTCACAGGAGAATGGGTATTGGTTTCGCCACATCGTACCAAAAGACCCTGGCAAGGAAAAAATGAAGCCCCCGCTGAATTCTCTAAGATTTCTTATGATGAAAATTGCTATTTATGTCCGGGTAATATGAGAGCTAGTGGTGATCAGAACCCTGATTATGACAAACCTTTTTCATTTACCAATGATTTTTCAGCATTACTAAAAGGAATTCCAGAAGCTACGTATAGAGAAGGTTTGTTAAAAGCAGATTCTGAAACCGGAATTTGTAAAGTTGTATGTTTCTCACCGAATCATTCACTCACATTACCTATAATGAAGGTAGAAGAGATTACAGAAGTTGTTAAATTATGGAAACATGAGTTTTCGGCTCTTGGCAGCATGGATGCTATTAATTATGTGCAAATTTTTGAAAATAAAGGAGCAGTAATGGGGTGCAGCAATCCTCATCCTCACGGTCAGATATGGGCGCAGCGATCGATTCCCGAAGAAATAAAAAAGAAAACAAAACAACAGAAAGAATACTGGGAAGAGCATAAGAAATCATTATTGACCAGTTATCTGGATCAGGAGCTTGCACTAAAAGAGAGAGTATTAATAGAGAATCATCATTTTGTAGCATTAGTTCCTTATTGGGCTGTATGGCCATTTGAAACTATTATTATTCCTCGTAGAAAAGTTCAACGTATTGATCAATTAACAATAGAAGAAGAAAAGAGTTTTGCCGAAATTATCAAAGAATTGACTACGAAGTACGATAATATTTTTAAGACTTCTTTTCCATACTCCTCTGGAATTCATCAAGCTCCTACGGATGGACTGGATCATGAAGAATGGCACATGCATATGTCTTTTTACCCACCTTTATTGAGATCCTCTACAGTTAAGAAATTTATGGTTGGTTATGAAATGTTTGCGAATCCACAAAGAGATATTACTGCAGAACAAGCTGCAAAGACTATAAGAGAACAAAGCGATACTCACTATTCATATAACTAAACCATTTCTGGTTTTAAAAATTCTCATATAAAAATAAGCCATAGCCTTGAGCTACGGCTTATTTTTATTTTGATGTAATAACGAAAATAAAATCCTTTAAAGTTATTGTTATACGATTTGTGATTAAAAAATTCGTATAAATTCATTGAATTATTTTTTCTTTATGCAAGGCAAAAAAATCAAGCATAGCTATAGCTACGGTTTATTTTTT
>NZ_VTZU01000015.1 GCF_008370685.1 Aquimarina sp. RZ0 | reverse complement strand
TTTGTAGGTTTGGTAAACCTTACCTATAATCTCTTTAGATATGAACAAGTAAGCAGGTTAGATGGGATAACTATGTCTAATTGGGAGATGTAAAAAACAACAAGTAGCTATAAAACAATAACTTACACAAAATCGAGTTGAAATGAAAAAATAACGATCATTTTTGAAAGTAAAAATATAGCAGAATAGATATAGAATATTTTTAAAAACCAATTAATAGAGGTCCCCTAAAGTTAAACTTATACTATGTATTCAGTTGTTACTGTCTTTTACAGTGCATGCGCAAAAGCCCTCAATACCTCTAAAAGCACTTATTCTGGATGGATCAAACAATCATTATGTATGGCCCAAAACTTCATTAATGATGAAAGACTATTTGGAAAAAACAGGGCTTTTTGAAGTGTCTATCGCTAGATTAGATACTATCTGGAAGGGATTTAAATATTTTCCGAATAGACCAGAGCCACATGATTTTTTTATTACAGAATTCCCTGTAGATTCAATACTAAGACCTGTCACCAAAGAGGCTTTAAAGACTACGGATTTTGAAATTGATTTTAAAAAATATGACCTAATTGTTTCAAATTTAGGAGCTTTTACTCCTGTGTGGTCTAACCGTATGAAAAGAGATTTCGAAAAATTCATGAAAGCAGGAGGAGGATTAGTGGTCATACATTCGGCTAACAATGCCTGGGGAGACTGGGAAGCATATAATACAATGATTGGGCTTGGAGCTTGGGGTAGGAGAGATGTTTCCTCAGGAGCATTTGTATATGTTGATGAAACTGGAGAGGTGCAAAAAGATTTTTCTCCCGGAGTATGTGGTTCTCATGGACAAGAACATGAATTCGTAATAACGAACCAACAACCCAATCATCCTATTCTAAAGGGGTTGCCAGAAAAATGGCTTCACGCAAAAGATGAACTTTATGACCGTATGAGAGGGCCGTTTGAGAATGCAACTATACTGGCTACCGCATATTCGGATGCTGAAATAAATAAGCAACCATACAAACCGGTGTTGCCAGGAACAGGAAAAAATGTACCAATACTGATGGTGATCGACTATGGTAAAGGTAGGATTTTTCATAGTACACTAGGGCATTTTGACTATTCTATGGAGTGTGTTGGGTTTATAACAACATTTCAACGAGGAGCCGAATGGGCTGCTACAGGTAAGGTTACTCAAAAAAAACCTCAAATTTTTCCGAAATTAAATGAATCAAAGTCAATAAAGTGGATTCTTGATAACGAATAAGTCTTGTGAGCTAAGCTGAAATATTCATAAAAAGAAAATTGAGTTCGGGTAATTAATAAATCTCTGAACCATATAATAAAGTAGATTAACTAGTAAAGCTAGATTACTTTTTTACAAATTGCAATATACATTTGCAAGTAGTTTTCTGTAATTGTTGTTCTTGTGTATCATGTACTTTTGTGGCGAATCTTACTATAATGTAGATCATTTCATAATTTTTATGTTTACAAGTCACACAACAGTTTTGGAAACACCTTTGTGATTACTGACTAATAAAGGCATTGTTAACGGATCAAGGCTAATATTGTTATAGTAAGCTATTAGCAGGTGCAAAATTAACCAACCCGGGTTTTGCTTTGATGCTTTCCTTGAGATTGTTTCGTTTCTTCAAAAACAGTTGTGTGTAGTGTGTATATAACTCATCTTGCTGTCAGAGTAGATACCGCGTTTTTTTCTTTTTTTCTTCTCCTGTTGAGTGTTCCTGATTTGAAATTTCCTTCTTTGGTGTATCTCTTATTTCTTTGTGAAAAGTGAATATTTAGGAAGTAAATTATGATGAAAATTGATTAAATGGAGCTGTTTTTTTTCAGAATCATAAATTTTAAAAATTAGTTAAAAATAAAAATAAAAAGGTATAATATTTTTCAATTGAAAAAAATGTTTAATTTTATGAAAAAATTATAAAGATTATCATAAAGTTACGAAATCGATATAGTTTTTGTGTTTTAATAATATTTAGGAGTAATAAATAAGACTAAAATGGGAAAGAAGAGCATAACTACTCTTGTTTTATTGGTATTGGTAACATTACTTACATTATCACTTACTAGAAAGAAAGAAGAAAAATGGGTTCCGATTTTTAACGGGAAAGATCTTACGAATTGGACTATCAAAGTTGCCGGACATAAAATTGGCCAAAATTATAAGAACACATTTCGTGTTGAAGATGGTATGCTCAAAGTGTCTTATGATGATTATAATAAGTTTGATAATGACTTTGCCCATATTTTTTATAACGAAAAACTTACGAACTATAGAATCAAAGTTGAATATAGATTTGTTGGAGATCAATTAGAAGGAGGTCCGTGGTGGGGTTTCTTAAATAGTGGAATCATGATTCATTGTGAATCCCCTGAAACAATGGAATTAGATCAGGCATTCCCAACGTCTATTGAAGCACAGTTGCTGTCAAGTGATAATGCTAAGGAAGAAAAATTTAAAGATAGACCCACAGGAAGTGTGTGTACGCCTGGCACGCATATTGTAATTAATAAAGAGCTGATTACAGAACATTGTACGTTATCAAATTCTAAGCCTTTTAAAAAAGGAGAATGGATAACCGCAGAAGTTGAAGTAAATGATGGCGTATTCAAACATTTTGCAAATGGAGAACTTGTACTAGAGTATTCCGATGCTATTTTAGACGAAAAAGATGCACACACAGCAAAACTTATAGCGGATGGAGCTTCAATAAAATTGACTTCTGGTTATGTAGCTTTACAAGGCGAAAGTCATCCTCTGGATATTAGAAAAATAGAACTCTTAAAACTCGATTAATACTTAGTATTTAGGTATCAAAAAAGGGAATGCTATACTAGATATTAGGTATTAAAATGATGGTGTATTAAAAAAATCTATTAGGTTTTTAGGTGTAATATGTATTCGTACAAGAAATAGTATTGAAATTTGTGCGACTAACTAAAATAATAACAAAAATATTCAAAAAAATTATGAAATTGTATAAATTTTTAGCTTGCTTCTTATGCGTAGCTTTACTGTCGTGTAGTTCTGATGATGATAATGACACGACTTCAGTAGATCCTCCAACCCCACCGGTAGTAGAGGATATTGATCTTGAAGCTCTTGATCCTAACCTACCTTCTTTTGTCTCTATAGATGATACAACCCCAGCCGACATGGAATGGGTTAAAGTAGAAGAAATGTCCGATGAATTTGATGTGTGGGATGATAGTAAATGGTTTAATTCGTTTTGGAATTATGGGAATACCCCCGTTTGGATGCGAAGTGAAAACTCTGGAGTAGAAGATGGTAAATTGTATATAAAAGCAACCTTGCGTGATGATCCGGAACGTTGGTTCCAAACTGCCAGAGTCCATTCGACAGCAAAGATAAGTTTCCCGATGTATACGGAGTGCAGTATGAAAACGGCTCACATATCTGCATTTAATACATTTTGGTTGAATAATGGAGATATCGACAATCGAGATGAAATAGATATTGTAGAAAATAACTCTAATCCAACGGCAGAATGTAGAGATCAATCAAATAAACCATCTGATTTCCCCTGGACACCATGGTTGTTCCCGACACAAATGAATTCTCAGTATTTTATTGCTGAAAATAGTATTACAGAAAGACACGAAGATAATTATGATACCAGATTTTTATCAGATAGAAATCCAAATAAGGGTAAAACCTGGAATGAAGCGTATCATATTATAGGTGCCTGGTGGATTGATGCGAGAACCGTTCAGTTTTATTTGAATGGAGAGCCGGCAGGAAAAGTAACAACACAACAGGATTTTACCAGAGAACTGGAGATTATTTGGGATTTATGGACTGGTCCTGAATGTTGGTTGGGAGGCTTACCAGAAAAAGAAGAATTGAATGATGATACGGTTAATACAATGCGTGTAGATTGGGTTCGTACCTGGAAGCTGGAGCCTAAATAGAAATCTTTTTTTCTTATCAAGAAACAATTAAAAAAACCAACAAAAGAAAGTAAAATGGTATGACTTTTACTTTATAATATTACACAGAGTCCCTAAGAAAAAAAGTTATCAAATTATACGCGATCGCCAGAATAAGTTCGATAATATAACCGCCATATCGGGCCCCATACGTATGGTGGTATGAGAGACGTACTCTCCTCTATTTTGAGGAGAGCCGTCTACTCATCGTAAAAAGTAGATTTTGTAATGTATACTTTGAAATAAATACACTTCGTTTTTTGTTGGCATTTAGTGCTAACGCTATGCTAGCATCAAGTCTGATTTAAAATTATTCATTCAATTTGTTATTTTTGTTTTAGAAATGATGCGCAACCGTATTTTATTACGTATCGACTAAGTTCGATATAGACTGAACCTAAGTTATTTTTTAACTCAAAATATTTTTCTTCACTTGCTTCGCTGACATCAGTAAAAAACAACAGATTTTTCCCGTAAACTACCTTGAGATAACCCTTAGAGTATTTGAATCTCGACTATCGAGTAAATTCAAAGGATAAAAAATGATGTTATACGATTTGTGATTAAAAAATTCGTATAAATTCATTGAATTATTTTTTCTTTATGCAAGGCAAAAAAATCAAGCATAGCTATAGCTACGGTTTATTTTTTAAACCAAGTAGAAAGGAAAAAGAAACGATGAATATGCGAAATTTTTAGTTATAAATCGTATTATATCTCGTTTACTTAATAGAAACAGGTAAAAGCACTATACAAATTGTTTAAACTTTTTATCATCTAGATGCCAGTTTTTCTAATCTTGATTGTAATTCAACAAGCTTTTTGTTCAATAACTTTACTTCTTGATTTTCTTTTTTAATTTTTTCTATTACAGATAGCTGAGAGTTTAATTTTTTCTCTTGCCGGATTGTATATAATGTTAGTTCTTCAATCTTTTGTAGTAGTTTTGAGTTCATTTCTCCAAGGGAGATTCTATTTTCTTTTACATCTTTGGCGCTAGGAATATCCTTTAAATGGCCTTTTTTCCGAATATAATTTTCAACATCTATAAGTGTGATGGTAATTTGTAATCAGTATAGAAGACGAAGTCAGACCAACCAGTTTCTACTACTATTTCTTTTGCTATGATTTTTCCATTTATTGCCAATTTCCATGAACCAGGGTTATCGGTTCCTGTCCTAACATTGCCACCTCTTGGGTTAATATAGGTGTTCCCTAAACTATAATGATTAAGATACATATCCTGCTCTTCCTGTGAGTTTAAGTGTAGATTTCTATTTGTTGTTGCTACAGAGGCATAATTTGTTATTCTCCCATTGCCTTCAACTTGTAGATACGCTTTCTAGCTTAAATTTGACCCATAGTAATGATAATTATCGTTCTCAATAGGTATAGACTGAGCATTCAATCCAAAATTTAATCCGATTAATGTGTATTGTTTTTGCATCTCAAAGAGTGTATATAGAAGTGTTTGGTCGTAAATACAGCAAAATCAAATTTTCATCAAAAATCTTTCAAATTATGAAAATCGCCTATTTCCGACCAGACACTTTCTGCAATAACTCTGATATTGTAATAAGAATAAGAGGAATAATTGAGCTTTTTCCAGTAAATTCATATGGAAAATGGTGTTATTTTCCCCAAATCAAATTGTTTGAAAAATAGTATCGGTTGATTTTCTGACTTTTTTTCCTTTTTGGGAAGCGTCTTCAGGACTACGATAACCAACAGCCAATAACACACAGGCATTTAATCCTTTCTCCTGTAGTCCTAATTTTTGATTGTACGCTTCCGGTTCAAATCCTTCCATGGGAGTGCAGTCAATTTGTAATTCTGCACAAGCATTCATTGCATTAGATAATCCAATGTATGTTTGCCTGGCTGTCCAATGTAACATTTCAGTCTCTGATTTCTCTTTGAGTTTTCCTTTAATAAAATCTCCATAGCCAGAAATTTCATCAATTTCTATTTCATTGATTTCTGATGTTAGTTGCATCAGGTCATCTATATCACTATCCGATACTTTTATGTAGTTACAGAATACAAATAGCTGAGAAGCATCTGTTATTTGTGATTGATTCCAGGATAATGATTTTAGTTCATCTCTTAATTCGGGATTTGCAACTTCCAAAACTTTGTAAGGTTGCAGGCCATAAGAGGAAGCGGATAATTGAACGCACTCCTTTATATACTCAATATTCTGTTGTGATACTTTTTTTGAAGCATCCATTTTCTTTGTGGCGTATCGCCATTTTAGATTCTTTATTAATTGCATATTATTTATTTTAAAATTAAAAACTCATTGGGACTTCCATTAATAATACCCGGGCAAAACCTGTAGCCGTTACGCTGATCGAATCTGTATTCCAAACTCCTATTCCATCTCTTTTTGATAAAGATTCCCCTTGTATTTCTACTTCTCCTTCAAGTATAAATGCATATATACCATTTCCGGGTTTTTGAAGTTTATACTCGTCTGATTTTCCAGCGTTAAATTTGCCAATATGAAACCAGGCATCTTGATGAATCCATACACCCTGGTCATCCTTGTTAGGAGATAGAATCTGATAGAATTCATTCGTTTTTTCAATGTCTCTTATAGAAATCTGGTCATAACGTGGTGTTACATTTTTGTCTTTAGGAAACACCCAGATTTGAAGAAACTTTACTTCCTTGTCTTTATTTTTGTTATATTCAGAGTGAGTAATCCCCGTTCCTGCACTCATTATCTGTACATCCCCTTCTTTGATAACAGTGACATTTCCCATACTGTCCTTATGTTCTAGGTCACCCTCCAAAGGAATTGAAATTATTTCCATATTGTCGTGCGGATGCGTTCCAAACCCCATACCTGCTTGTACGCGGTCGTCGTTTAAAACACGAAGTACACCAAAATTCATTCTTTCAGGGTTATGATAATTTGCAAAACTGAAAGTGTGGTGTGAGTTGAGCCAACCGTGATTTGCATTTCCTCTTGTTTCTGCTTTGTGAACTACTGTATTCATGGTATTAATATTTTTATTTGATACATGATTAAAGCTTGCTTTTTGCATAAATGAATCGTAGTTAGAATTTGCAGGATTGCTGATAGTTGCTTTAAGTATTTGAGAAGTTATAGTGCTAATAACTCCTGTGTATATTACTTTTTTTATAAATTCTTTACGTTTCATATATTTTGCTTTAAAAATATGATGCAAAGATGAGAAAGAGTAGAAAGCTGTGGAATATGATAAATAGGAAGAAGCTTATGAAAATCCGATATTTAGGACTTAATCTTGTTTTTTCTGAAATTTGAAGGAGAAGATTGGGTGCATTTCTTAAAAAAAGCACTGAAATTTGCAGGTTCATTAAAACCTAATTCATACCCTATTTCTTTATTTGAGGCATCTGTAAAATAGAGCAATCTTTTAGCTTCTATTATTATTCTGGATTGAATATATTCTTTGGCTGTTTTGCCTATTTTTGATTTGATTGTTCGGTTTAAGTGGTCTGGAGTAATATGAAGTGCTTTTGCATAGAATGAAGTAGCGTGTTCTTTTTTGTAATTTTTGTCTACCGCAGTTTTGAAAGCTCTAATCAAATTATAACCGCTTGCACCCATATCTATATCATTTGGGTTGATCTCACAAATATTATTACATTCTATTAGTAAGAGTTTTAAAAATGCACCAATAGATAAATTCTTCATTTTGGCATCACTATTAAATAATGCAAAAATTTGATTCGTAAAATTTTCTATGGCATCAAATTGTTCCTGATCAGGCAATAGAGGCGGGTTTTGATCATAGTTTTGAAACAGGTTTAATCCATCAATGAATGACATTGAAATAGAATTTTCAATCAAAAATTGATTTGAAAAAGTCATAACAAAACCTAATGATTTTTCAGATTCTAATAATTGATGTACTTGACCAGGTCCAACAAAGAAAATTTGCTTATTGGATAAGTTATATGACATGAAGTCAATTTTATGAAACCCTAGAGCCTTATTAATGATAAGAACTGTGTAGTAATTGTGTCTATGGGGCTCATCAAATTTTCCATTTCTCTTGGTATAAATGTCTTCCATTTTTGATATACCAAAGGTTGCGTTTTTCTTTTCAGAATTAATTTTTTGATATGTTTTGACTGTATTCATTTTGATTACCTACAATTTCTAAATGAACTTAGTATGGTGGTTGATTAAATTGCTCATGTTTCGATAGTGTGCGTATATAATTTGATTAATAGAATTCACAAAATTATTCAGTTCGTTTTTTCCAAAGCTAAGAAATTTTCTTTTCTATATTGCAATTATAAAGAAGGTGTGAAGGGAAGATTGTTATAAAATGAACTACCCCGATGGCTCTGCCTCGGGGTAGTTCATTTTTAGTGTTTTTCAGAATCATTGAATTGCCATAATACATTTACAACTTTCCATTTTTCATTCAGTTTTACTATGTGCATATAATCAATCCATTCATCTGCAATAAGTTTCACCGAAGCTGTTTTGTCAAAAACATCAAGTATTATAACTTCCTTTTTAGGATCTTTTGGAAATCTTTTGCCATCCTGATTATAAGTTTTTGAAAGTAAAATCATATAATCCGTAAAAGATTCTCTCAAATATTCTTTTCCAGTTTTTTTGTGCGTCCAAAAAGTCCTTTTAACCATTCTAGGATGTGCTGCTCTTTCAAATTGTTCAGGATTAGCATTGTGTTGCGATTCTATATAGTCCAAAGCAACTTGTCTAATATCCAAAGAGTCTTGTTTGGTTTGTCCCGTAACATAAAAAGTTGAAAGGAAAAGAAGTGATATCGAAAGAATTAAAGATTGTTTCATAATTATTTTTACAAATATTTCGTACTGTGCGTTTTTATTCAATTTTTACAAGAGTAATTAGTAATTATTTTTTTCTCTTCAAGTGATTTTATTTCACATTCAAAATTCGAACTTATTTTATCCATAATATTCGGCAGGAAGAAAATGATTTTACTCAAAGAAGATTCTCTATTCAGATTTGCAGAATGATAGTATTTCATTTGATGAATTATAGCATCTTTTTCCATATCAGTTAAGGATTGGAATGGGTCTTCTGTTTGGTAATCGTGGAAATTTGACAAATGAATAAATGCACAACCAAATCTATAAACACTTTGTGTTCATCCATTTAGATTGTTAGCTAAATCGACCATATTTTTGTCCGTAACATATTGTTTTTTATTATTACGGTTAATGAACGACCATCTTTCTCCATTGAGAGTTTTTTTGATAAAAGATTCTCTCCGATTTAAATCTGAAATATTTAGTAAGTAAATTACTCTTACCATAGAATCCAATTCTTGTCTTAGGATTGGGAAGCAATTACCATATCATACGATTTACGAATAAAAATTTCGCATCTAATGACATTCTTTTTCTACTATATTTTCTTCATAAAATGAAACAATAGCTATGGCTATTCTTTAATTTGATTCATCAATCTAACGAAAAATCCTTGCCATTATTTTTACGAAATTCTCACCCGTAAATCGTATAACCGATTATTAAACAATATTCGAAAAGATTTTTTGTTTTCAATTGATCTACTCCTAAGTATTTTACAAAATTTGTCCAGTGAATTCATTAGTATTGTGCTTAACAAGGATACATAGCACATGTGTCCTACACATCGCATACGTCTAATTTACAACATTTTAAAAAAAAATTAAGGGCAAATCCCCTTGATTTATTTCCTTTTGCCTTGATCTTTAGTTTTATGCAGACGAAGAAATTATTTCAAACTCATTAAAGGGAATAAATAGTAGTAATTTGCAGATTTGTTTTTGAAAAACCAGTAACCTTCATATAATATTTGCATACACACAACAATTAGGCTTGATTCTTTAGAAGCCATACAAAGTAGTAAGCTATATTATATCATTTGAAGAATACTATAAATTTTATGAAGAAATAAGGAGGTGGTGCTAGGTTAGTGAGGTAGTACTTATATCGCTTTAAGAGTTGCTAAAGTTCTCTTTTTCGAAATATATGGTAATTCGTGTAGGTTTAAATTATTTTTAGCAACTAAACTATACACTAAAAATATACCCCGTATATTTTATAGGGCTAAACAACAATAATTGTGCCCAGGATGGGAGTCGAACCCACACGCCCTAATGGACACATGGCCCTCAACCATGCCTGTCTACCAATTCCAGCACCTGGGCAAAATAAAGATGCTTGTTTGCAATATACTGTAAAACTAAAAAAGTACCACAGGATAATTGTGATACTTTTTTGTTTAGTGACCGGGCTGGGGCTCGAACCCAGGACCCTCTCCTTAAAAGGGAGATGCTCTACCAACTGAGCTACCAGGTCATTGATACATCAATTTATCAAATATTTTTATGAACGCCATAATTATTATCATTATAATAATTATTGTTGTGACCGGGCTGGGGCTCGAACCCAGGACCCTCTCCTTAAAAGGGAGATGCTCTACCAACTGAGCTACCAGGTCATACATTCTTTTTCCTTGAATGCGGGTGCAAATATACTATCAATAATTTATTTTTCAAGAAGAATTTAATATAAATTTACATTTTATTTTGAAAGCCTTATTTTTTGGGTAGTAATAGTCTTAATTTTTGTTGTATGAATATTATTTTATTGGGGTATATGGGATGTGGTAAATCATCTATTGGTAAGGAGTTAGCTTCAGAATTAGATATGAAATATCTGGATTTGGATGATTATCTTGAAACCCAAGAAGAAAAATCAATCAAAAAGATTTTTGAGGATAAAGGAGAGATATATTTTAGAAAAAAAGAATCAGAATACCTCAAAAAAGTACTTAATGAATCTGTAAACACTATAATTTCATTGGGCGGAGGTACTCCATGCTTTGCTGGAAATATAGAATTAATTAAAGAAAATGTACATTGCAAAAGTATCTACCTAAAAACATCATTAGATGAATTAGTTGATAGATTATTTGTAGAAAGACATGCACGACCACTTATTGCACATATAGATAAAAAACCTGATCTTAAAGATTTTATCAGAAAACACCTCTTCGAACGTTCTTTTTATTATAATCAGGCTGAGTATGTAGTTTCTACTGATAGTAAAACAGTTAATCAGATTGCACAAGAAATTAAGAATGTCTTACTCTAAGATAGCAATATCCCTGTCTCCAAAGGTAACAGTCACATGTTCATGAGAGGATGTCGAAAGCGAAATTCCTTTAAAATCGGCCTTGATAGGATATTTTTTATGATTTCGATTTACCAATACCACGGTTTTAAAACGTGTAAGTGGTACATCCAGAAAGTGCTTTACACCATAAATCAATGCTGTTCCCGAATTTAGTACATCATCTACTAATATAAGAGCTTTGTTCTCATATGTTGAGGGAGAGAGCGAAGTCTTTACTGTGTTTTGGGGGGAGGGTTTATCCATAGTAACCTTGCATAACGTAACAATAATTCCAGAAATATCCTCTAGAATTACTTTTAAGCGTTGTGCAAGAATAAAACCATTCTCTGCAATACCAGCAAGAATGACCTCTTTTTCATCAACATTGGTTTCATAAATCTGATACGCCATCCTTTTGATTTTATGTTGAATCTGCTCGTGAGTAAGAATGATATTATCTTTAGCCTGCATAAATTATTTTAGTTATATACTAGTTAATTAATTTCAAATATAAAAAAGAGTTTGGTATACAATCCTATAAGAAATCAAATTATAATAGTTTTCTGTAGTTTCTAAAAAAAACAAAACATAGACTAACAGATGTTGCGTAAGCGTTTTATAGATTGTTATTCTTCACTATCATTGTCATTAGGATCTTCAAACCAATCATCAATTTCTCTTCGATCCTTTTTGGTAGGTCTGCCTGTTCCTTTTTTTCGGTAGTAATCTTTGGAATAATTTAGAAGATCTAGTTTTTGCAACGCTTCTTTGGGAGTAACGTCTTTACGATAGATGTCGACTAGTTTGGCTCCTAGCCGGCTCTTGGGAGTATCTAAAACTATGAGTTCATAGTTTATTTGATTTTTTCTAACGGTAACCTTATCTGTAGGGTAAACTTCGCGAGATGGTTTTATTAAATCTCCATTCACCCTTATTTTGCCGTCTTTGCAAGCCTTTGTAGCAATGCTTCGGGTTTTGAAATATCGAATACACCATAAATATTTATCAACTCTCATAAAAAATGGAAAAAAGGAGTTTTATCTCTAATAATAGTAAAACAAAAGTACAAGAAAATTGTATCTTGCACCTTCAAAAAAGTAAAATAGATGAATGTAAGAAAATATATATATGCCCTGATAGTGGTTATGGCATTTTTATATGCGTGTAATAATGATGATGATGATGATGGGGTTGAAAGAGTGCCTCCCAGAGATTTTGCTGAACAGCAGGCTAATGAAGACCCATTAATACAAGAGTATCTTAAAAAACATTTTTTCAATTTGGTAGATAATGATGCGAATCCTGATTATCCGATAGTGGAGATTGATACGATTGCGGGAGTGAATAGTGAGCAAACTTCTATATGGGACTCTGGTCTTTTGACTACCAAAGTGATTACTAGATTCGAAGTTGATTATACATTATACATTTTGAATTTGACGAAAAATCAAGATGGAGTGATGGATGGAATTTCAGTTGGAGCCGGAGAGCGCAAGCCTACCTTTGCAGACTCTACCTTTGTTACGTACAGAGGAGAACAGTTTTATGAAAATCAAGACGATGATGGAGATGGGATTCCCAATGCAGCAGATGTAGACGCAGATGGAGATGGTGCAGCAGATGTGGATACCGTAGAAGGTGAAGAAGTAACTCGCGAAGATGAGGATGAGGATGGAATTGCTGATTTTGCAGATGTAGATACCAATCCAGATGAGCCGGATTCTGATGGAGATGGAGTTATTGATGATAAAGACACAATAGATAATAATGATCCAGACAGACGTGTCTTTGATAGTGCTGTAAATCCTATATGGTTTGATCAGGTCAATGTGATTGAGGGATGGAGAGAGGCCTTAGTTGGTTTTAAAGGAGCGTCTAATTTTTCTATGCCAGATGTAAATGGTGATGGAACCATAAACTATAATACCGATTTTGGTAATCTGGTTGTTTTTATACCTTCTGGATTAGCATATTTTAATGCTCCTCCTTCTGGTACAGGAATAGGTTTTTATAAATCATTGATATTTAATATTCAGTTGTATGGAGTGAATGAAGCTGATCATGATAATGATGGTATCCCTTCATATTTAGAAGATTTAGATAATGACCGATTGGTAGTGGATGATAATACAGATAGTGATGTTAGACCTAATTATCTTGATATAGATGATGATGGAGATGGAACCAGAACAGTGAATGAGGATTTAGAACCGGATACAGATCTAACAGTAGATAGAGATGGGGATGGAGATCCTACTAATGATATAGGAGATGGAGATCCTGCTAACGACGATACAGATGGAGATGGTATTCCTAATTATCTGGATCCAGATGATAAAGGTTCTAGAAATGATACAAATTAATCATTAACTTATAAAAATAAAAAACTCCGACTAATCATCGGAGTTTTCATTTTTATAAGCTATTACAAAGATTATAAATCCAACCCTAAGCTCAGTATAAATTGATTAGGTCTGGAATCCACTCTGATACTTTGCCCTATATTGTCATCGATGGATTGAGCTTGATTCTCGCTCAGCCCGCGTTCATAGCGTACATCAGCATTAAGACGCCCTAACTGTAATCCTATACCAAATTGTAGACCGACAGTAAACTCGTTTTTTACATCTCCTAATCTCACATCATCGAGCTCGTTGTTTACAATATATTGTAAAGAAGGACCTCCAAAAACATGTAAGGGACCAAAAACAGAGACTCCTACCAGAATTGGTAAATCTAACTTCTTGATATCGTAATCCAGTTTTGAGTTATTTACCTCATAAGAGCTATTATTTTGTGTATACTGCAATTCAGGCTTGATATATAGATTATCCGTAATATTTCCTCTAAGATAGACTCCGATATGATAGCCTACTCTATCATTCGCATTTTCAGACAATAAATTCTCTCCCGAGTTGGTGATATCAGTAAACTCAATTTTACCATTGTCTCCATAGTTAAGGCCTGCTTTTACTCCAAAATTAACCCTTTTATTCTGAGCAATCATTGCACAAGAATTGAATAAGATCAAAAAAATTAAAACATTTTTCATTTTAAATGATTTTTTAAAAGATGAATAAATAATTATACTTTTTTTGGTTGTTGTCAGTGTTTTTTATAACGGAATATGAATGTATTTATTCTAAAGCATAAAAAAAAGCCCCTTGTGTTTTAATACAAGGGCTTTTTATAGACTTAAAATTCTATTTGATTATTTTCTTTGTATAACCTTTTGGGCTGCAGCTGTAATCGCTTTTGCGTTTAATCCGTATTTCTCCATTAATTGCGCTGGTGTTCCGCTTTCCCCAAAGGTATCATTCGTGGCAATAAACTCTTGTGGTGTAGGGTGGTGTAAACTTAATACTCGGGAAACACTTTCTCCTAATCCTCCTAAAAAGTTATGCTCTTCTGCAGTTACAATACACCCTGTTTTTTTTACAGAATGTAAGATAGCTTCGTCATCCAGTGGTTTTATAGTATGTATATTAATTACTTCAGCACTAATACCTTTTTCTTGTAGAGTTTCGGCAGCAATAAGAGCCTCCCATACTAAGTGTCCTGTAGCTACAATAGTAACATCAGTACCTTCTTGAAGAAGAATGGCTTTGCCTATTTCAAATTTTTGATCTTCAGGAGTAAAGTTGGCTACTTTAGGTCTTCCAAAACGTAAATATACAGGACCTTCATACGCTGCGATTGCAAGCGTAGCAGCTTTTGTTTGATTATAGTCACAAGGGTTAATCACAACCATACCAGGTAACATTTTCATTAAGCCGATATCTTCCAGTATTTGGTGTGTAGCACCATCCTCACCTAAGGTAATCCCTGCGTGAGAAGCACAAATCTTCACATTCTTTCCGCTGTAGGCAATAGATTGACGGATTTGATCATAAACACGACCTGTAGAAAAGTTGGCAAATGTACCTGTAAAAGGAATTTTGCCACCAATTGTCATACCAGCAGCAATTCCCATCATATTAGCTTCTGCAATTCCAATCTGAAAGAAACGCTCTGGATTATTAGCAATAAAAGCATCCATTTTTAAAGAACCAATAAGATCTGCACACAATGCAACAACATTTTCATTAGTCTTTCCAAGTTCTTCAAGACCGACACCAAAACCTGAACGTGTATCTTTTTTTCCTGTATCTATATATTTTTTCATCTTTTCTAATTTAATAATCTCCTAAAGTTTCCGGGTTTTGTGCCAAACCTATTTCTAATTGCTCATCACTAGGAGCTTTACCATGCCAGGCGTGTGTGTGCATCATAAAATCTACGCCATTACCCATAACAGTATGCATTAATATACACACAGGTTTTCCTTTACCCGTTCTGCTTTTTGCTTCTTTAAGACCTTCTATAACAGCAGTAATATTATTTCCTTCTTTAATTTCCATAACATCCCAGCCAAAAGCTTCAAACTTTGCGCGAAGACTTCCTAAAGGCAGAACATCATCTGTAGATCCATCAATTTGCTGACCATTAAGGTCTATTGTAGAGATTAAGTTATCTACTTTTTTCCCAGCAGCATACATAGCAGCCTCCCAGATTTGACCTTCTTGTAATTCTCCATCTCCATGAAGGCTATACACAAGATGAGTATCATTATTAAGTTTTTTTGCTTGTGCTGCTCCAATAGCTACAGACATTCCTTGACCCAAAGAACCAGAAGCAATACGTATCCCAGGCAGTCCTTCATGGGTTGTCGGATGACCCTGAAGTCTACTATTAATTAATCTAAAGGTATTTAGTTCTTCAACCGGAAAATATCCGCTTCGGGCTAATACGCTATAAAAAACAGGAGAAATATGACCATTAGATAAGAAGAAAAGGTCTTCTTCAATTCCATTCATATCAAAACCATCTTTTCTTTCCAGAATTTCTTGATATAGTGCAACGAAAAATTCTGTGCACCCTAGAGAGCCTCCCGGATGTCCTGAGTTTACTTTGTGTACCTGGCGCAAGATATCCCTACGCACTTGAGTAACAAAATCTTCTAATTGTTGTGTTTTTGGCATTGCGATGCTAATTAACTTAATGATTAAGGCGCAAAAATACAGGTTTTGATTACGGTGGCAAAATGTCTGAAGACCTTTTAATGAATATATAAAGGTAATAACAAAGCTTTTTCAAAAGCTTTCATTTAGGGAAGTGGTTTTATTAATTATCTTTGCGCTCTACGAAAAATAAAATATGCAATTCGACTTATTATCTACTGATTCTCAAAGTAAAGCCAGAGCAGGAAAAATTACAACTGATCATGGAGTGATTGAGACTCCCATTTTTATGCCCGTCGGTACTGTAGGGACTGTAAAAGGAGTTCATCAAAGAGAGCTTAAAAACGATATTAATCCTGATATTATTCTAGGAAATACATATCATTTGTATCTAAGACCACAGACTCCGATATTAGAGAAAGCTGGTGGATTACATAAGTTTATGAATTGGGATCGAAATATTCTTACAGATAGTGGCGGATATCAGGTGTACTCTTTGTCAGCAAACCGAAAGATTAAAGAAGAAGGTGTTAAATTCAAGTCTCATATAGACGGCTCTTATCATGTTTTTACTCCAGAAAATGTAATGGAAATACAAAGAACAATCGGAGCTGATATTATTATGGCTTTTGATGAGTGTACTCCATACCCCTGTGATTATAATTATGCCAAAAGAAGTATGCATATGACGCATAGGTGGTTAGATCGATGTATGCAACATTTGGATAAAATACCTGTTAAGTATGGATATGATCAGACTTTTTTTCCAATTGTACAAGGAAGCACATACAAGGACCTTAGAAAACAATCCGCAGAATATATTGCAAATGCAGGAGCGCTGGGGAATGCCATTGGTGGTCTTTCGGTTGGAGAACCAGCAGAAGAGATGTATGCAATGACAGAAGTAGTAACAGAAATTTTGCCAGAAGATAAGCCCAGATACTTAATGGGAGTAGGTACTCCTATTAATATATTAGAAAATATTGCATTAGGTATTGATATGTTTGATTGTGTGATGCCAACCCGCAATGCCCGCAATGGGATGCTTTTTACAGCTCATGGAACGATAAATATGAAAAATAAAAAATGGGAAGATGATTTTTCGCCTATTGACGAAATGGGGATTACCTATGTAGATACTGAGTATTCTAAAGCATATTTAAAACATCTTTTTTCTGTAAATGAATTGTTGGGAAAACAAATAGCAACAATACATAATCTAGGTTTTTATTTATGGTTGGTTAGAGAAGCAAGAAAACATATCTTAGCTGGAGATTTTTACCCGTGGAAAAATAAGATGGTTAAACAAATGGATAAAAGATTATAATTTGAAAATATTAGATTGGTACATACTCAAAAGATATTTGGGAACATTTTTTACAATGATTCTTCTGTTTATCCCAATAGGTATTATTGTAGATCTCTCAGAAAAGATTGACAATATTTTAGAACATAAAGTTCCGTTTGGAGCAGTGGTTACATACTATCTGGATTTTACAGTTTATTTTGCGAACCTGTTGTTTCCACTTTTTGTTTTTCTTTCTGTTATTTGGTTTACATCTAAGTTGGCAAATAAAACTGAAATCATTGCTTTCTTAAGTTCTGGAGTGTCATTCTGGAGATTTTTGAGGCCCTATATGATTGGTGCAATACTGATTTGTTTAGGTGCTTTAGCAATGGGATTATTTTTGGCTCCCAGAGCAAGTCAGGGGTTTAATGAGTTTAAATATTCTTACCTGAAAAAAGGAAAAAAAGTACAGGAAACCAGAAATGTATACAGACAATTGAATGATAGTATATTCTTATATGCTAATGATTTTAAACCGCTTAAGAAATCAGCAACTAATTTTACGTTAGAATATTTTGACGGAAATAAACTTGTGACCAAAATTTCGGCAAGAAAGATAACTTTTATAGAAAAGGATAGTCTGTATGAATTAAGTAATTTTGTAAAAAGAACCATACTGGAGGATAAAGATATTATCGAAAAAGCTAAAAAAAAAGATACAGTGCTTCCGTTTAATATAGACGAATTTACTTCTGTGAGTTATGTGGCAGAGACACTTAATTATATGGAATTGAGTAAGTTTATAAAAAAAGAAAGCAAAAGAGGATCTTCTGATATCAACCGATATAAGGTCGTTGCATATAAACGTTGGAGTATCCCAATTTCAGCATTTATTTTGACAGTGATAGGTGTTGCTGTGTCTTCAATGAAAAGAAGAGGAGGAATGGGGATTAATCTTGCAGTAGGAATTTCATTAGCATTTATTTTTATATTTTTTGATAAAGTATTGGGAACATTAGCTAATCAGTCAGATTTTCCGCCCTTAGTCGCAGTTTGGTTTCCCAACGTAACTTTTGGTATGTTGGCTATTTATCTATTGTATAATGCCAAGCGTTAAGTTTCAGAATTATTTACATTTACACTTTATAGTATTTGTATGGGGATTTACGGCTATTCTTGGTGAATTAATAGCTATTGATGCATTACCACTTGTTTGGTATAGGATGTTAATGGCATCGGGATTCATTTATATATTCGTAAGATTAAAGAGAGTTTCCCTTGTAATATCAAAAAGACTTCTAATTACATTATGCATCGCCGGAGCAATAATATCATTGCATTGGATTACTTTTTTTGCTGCCATTAAAGTTGCGAATGTGTCAATTACACTGGCAGTGCTATCTACAGGGGCATTTTTTACTTCTATTTTGGAACCTATATTTTATAAACGCAGGCTTATTTGGTATGAGGTTGTTTTTGGGATGATGGTAATTGTAGGATTGTATATTATCTTTAATGTAGAAGGAGATTACTTTTTAGGAATTATATATGCAATTTGTTCTGCTTTCTTATCTTCTGTGTTTTCACTTATCAATGGTAAAATTGCCCAACAATACAATTCATCCATGATTTCTTTTTATGAACTATTAAGTGGTGTAGGTTTTATAACCATCTATTTATTAGGGAGTACAATTTTTGGGAGTGAAAGTCAAGGGTTTTCAGTATCTTTTTTTCAGTTATCTCTTTCTGATTGGGGGTATTTACTCATTTTAGCATCCGTCTGTACTGCCTATGCCTTTATTGCTTCGGTACAAGTGATGAAGTATTTAAGTCCTTATACAGTAATGCTTACGATTAATTTAGAACCTGTTTATGGGATTGTACTGGCATTTTTAATTTTTGGAGACTCAGAAAAAATGAACCCTGGATTTTATTACGGAGCGCTTATTATACTTGCTACAGTTATACTCAATGGGATTTTTAAAAATATAAAAAAAATAAAAAGACAAAGATCTTAATAGTACTTTACCAAGTAAAGTTTTTTATATTTGTCGGCTAACCCTAGTAACAATAAAATATATTCTTTGATATGGAATATTTAGAATTTGAACTTCCTATAAAAGAGCTTGAAGAACAGTTTGAGAAAGCATGTGCTATTGGTGAAGAAAGTGATGTAGATGTTACAGACACATGCAAGCAAATTGAGAAGAAGCTAAATGAGACCAAAAAAGATATTTATAAGAATTTAACAGCTTGGCAGCGTGTACAGTTATCAAGGCATCCCTCTAGACCCTATACTCTGGATTACATAAATGCTATTTGTGGGGATTCGTTTTTAGAATTACACGGGGATCGCACGGTTAAGGACGACAAAGCTATGATCGGTGGTCTGGGAAAGATAGGTGATCAGAGTTTTATGTTTATCGGTCAACAAAAAGGAAATAATACGAAGACCAGGCAGTATCGTAATTTTGGAATGGCAAATCCAGAAGGCTATAGGAAAGCATTAAGGCTAATGAAGAGTGCTGAGAAGTTTGGAATTCCAGTAGTTAGTTTTATAGATACGCCAGGCGCATATCCTGGATTAGAAGCAGAAGAAAGGGGACAAGGCGAAGCAATAGCAAGAAATATTTTAGAAATGACACGCCTTAAAGTGCCAGTTATAGTGATTATTATTGGTGAAGGTGCCAGTGGTGGTGCATTAGGAATCGGTGTGGGTGATAAAGTGTTAATGCTTGAGAATGCTTGGTATTCTGTAATATCTCCAGAAAATTGCTCTTCTATATTATGGAGAAGTTGGGAACAAAAAGAAATTGCTGCAGAAGCATTAAAACTAACAGCCAAGGATAGTGTTAAACTTAAAGTGGTTGATGAAATAATAAGAGAACCTCTTGGTGGTGCTCATAGTGACCGGGAAAAAACATTTAAAACAGTACGAGACAAAATTTTAACATCTTTTGATGCCTTAAAAAACTTATCACCAGAAGATCTGGTAGAAAATCGTATGAATAAATATGCAGATATGGGAGTGTTTAAAGGATAATCCCTAAAAAATCACCTACTACCTAAATCTGAAGTTTACGACTTCAGATTTTTTTTGTACTTATTAACAATAATATTAAGTTATCAACAGCTCGTTTGTTGAAGACTGGTGAACATTCATTACCTTTATAGGAGGTTCACCTCTATACAATTTTTTTACATTCGTAATCATGGAAAAAGTAAAGCAATCTCAACAAGTAAATTATGATCGGGGGAACGTAATTTCGCTTGAAAAAGGGAAAATACCTCCTCAAGCAACTGATTTAGAGGAAGTTGTGTTAGGAGCGATGATGATTGATAAAAAGGGAGTAGACGAAATTATCGATATTCTGAACCCTGATGTTTTTTATAGAGAGTCTCATAAGTTTATTTTTGAAGCTATTTATAAACTCTTTGAAAATTCAGAACCTATTGACTTATTAACCGTTTCTAGTCAATTAAAGAAAGATGGGAAATTAGAAATTGCCGGTGGGGAATATTATCTAATACAATTGACTCAAAAGGTAGCTTCTTCTGCACATATAGAGTTTCATGCTCGTATAATTTTGCAAAAATATATACAGCGAAGTCTGATAAAAATATCCAATGAGATTATTGAAGAGTCTTATGATGAAACAACAGATGTTTTTGATTTATTGGATATGGCAGAATCCCGATTATACGAAGTAACTCAGGGTAATATCAAAAGATCTACAGAAACTGCTCAGAATTTAGTTATTCAGGCAAAGAAAAAAATACAGGAGATATCCAATCAAGAAGGAATGAGTGGAGTGCCTTCTGGTTTTGATAAGTTGGATAAACTGACTTCTGGCTGGCAACCAAGTGATTTGATTATTGTAGCAGCTCGTCCTGGTATGGGTAAAACAGCGTTGACCTTGTCGATGGCTCGAAACATGTCAGTGGGAGCAAATATACCCGTAGCCTTTTTCTCTCTGGAGATGTCTTCTGTACAGTTAATTACCCGTTTGATTTCTTCAGAAACGGGTCTTTCTTCAGAAAAACTAAGAACGGGAAAATTGGAGAAACATGAATGGGAGCAACTTAATGTAAAAGTAAAAGATTTAGAAAAAGCACCACTTTTTATAGACGATACTCCTTCGTTGTCAATTTTTGATTTAAGAGCTAAAGCGCGCCGTCTTGCTTCTCAGCACGGAATACGAATGATAGTTATAGATTATCTTCAATTGATGACTGCAGGAGGAAGTGGTAAGAATGGAAATCGTGAGCAAGAAATCTCCACAATATCCCGTAACCTGAAAGCTTTGGCAAAAGAACTAAATATACCTGTAATAGCTTTATCTCAGTTATCTCGTGCAGTAGAGACCAGAGGTGGCAGTAAAAGACCATTACTAAGTGACCTTAGGGAATCCGGAGCAATAGAGCAGGATGCAGATATTGTTGCGTTCATATTTAGACCAGAGTATTATAAGATTGATGAATGGGATGATGAAGAACGATCACCTACACAAGGGCAAGGAGAATTCATAGTGGCTAAGCACCGTAATGGAGGATTAGAAAATATTAGGTTAAAATTTATTGGTCATCTGGGTAAATTTGACAATTTAGACGATTTTAGTACTCCTTTTGAGTTTCATTCCAAAATGAATGAAGGTGATGAGGATGATCCATTTATAACTAAGAATCTTCCTAGTGCAGATGAAGCTTTTGGCAGTAGCATAAATGATTCAAATGATGAAGATGATGTTCCTTTTTAAAAAAAACATTATTAGAGCAAGTTGTTTTTAGTTGAAATTCACAGCAATTGGCTACACTTATTTTACAGGAATTTTTTGCTTTAACTAGTTTTGCAGCTTGTTATTTTAATAATGAACTCATCTTGACTTTTCTATTTCCTAAAAAATGACTGAAATTCGTCCATATTTCGTTACTTTTTCGTCTGTAGTGCTACTGTAGACTACAAAAAGTGCCTCATCTGCTCAAATTTTAACTTATTTCCGGTTAAACATAAAAAGTCAAGATAGTTCAACCTCTTTTAAATCAAAGGACTTTATAGCCTTGCTTGTTATATGATTTAAAAGGTCTATGTCGTTTTTTTTTAACAAAGAATATTAGAGTATAACAAAAAAGTAATTAACAAGTAGCGTCAAAAGTAGGTTTTAAATATATCAGTTTGTAGTGTGTTTATGTTATTGATAATTAGTAGTTAATGAGGTTTGGTGCTGCCGAATGAAATCATATAAATGTAAGGTACCATGCTACTGTTTAATTATTGAACCATCGAATTGGGAAATATTAGGTTAAAATTTATTGGTCACTTAAGTAAATTTGATAAATTAGACAAATTTAGTACTCCATATTGAGTTTTATTCTTGCTAGTCATAAAATATTGATAGTATTGATACGTATCGTATTTTTGTTTGTAAGAAGCACTTTTACTTTAGATAAAATTCCTGGGAGTAGTATTAATGATTTCAATGATGAAGATGACGTTCCTTTTTAAAATAACACCTATATCGAGAGTAAATTATATCGTGTATGTGTTGATATTATTTTTAACTTTTCAATCGTATGCATCAAAGGTACTCATACCTATGGATGTAGAAAACCAGCAAAACCATCTAAAAGCCTATGGAATTACCTATTGGACATTAAGTAAAGATTTAAAAGTAAAATGGCTATTAAACTATAGAGGAGGTTCTTTCCTGTTACCGGATACAGAAAATATACGAAAAGAATGTACCATTAGAGGTGTGACGTATGAGGTGTTAAGTGATACTGAGGCTGGAGAAATTTTGAAAGAAATAAGTAGCCCTTCTAAGAATATGGAAGCAGTAGTATTAGAAAAAGCACCCAAAATAGCAGTATACTCACCAAAAGGGAATCAACCTTGGGATGATGCTGTTACTATGGTATTGACTTTTGCAGAAATCCCTTATGAAACAATATATGATAAAGAAGTACTAGAGGATAATCTTATATTGTATGACTGGTTACATCTGCACCATGAGGATTTTACGGGGCAATATGGTAAATTCTATGAATCATACAGGGCACATCCCTGGTATATAAAGGAAAAAGCCAAAGCAGAAAAATTAGCAAAAGATCTGGGATATCAGAAAGTATCACAAGAAAAGTTAGGAGTAGCATTAAAAATTAGAGATTATGTAGTTGGTGGAGGTTTTATGTTTGCTATGTGCAGTGCAACTGATAGTTTTGAAATAGCTTTGGCTGCAGAAGGAGTTGATATTTGTGAATCTATGTTTGATGGAGATCCCAGTGAACCGGGATATCAATCCAAAATAAATTATAATAAAACTTTTGCCTTTAAAGATTTTACCTTAGAACGAAGCCCTAGTGTATATGAATTTTCATCTATTGATATGACTCGTAAACGGCGTATCCCTAAGACTACTGATTATTTTACATTAATGGATTTTTCTGCAAAGTGGGATCCTATTCCTACTATGTTGTGCCAGAATCATACTGCTTTGGTAAAAGGATTTATGGGGCAAACTACAGCATATGATCCTGATGAAATTAAATCAAACGTATTGGTATTGGGGGAGAATAGAACTAATAATGAGGCTAGATATATCCATGGGATCAAAGGGAAAGGGTTTTTTACTTTTTATGGAGGACATGATCCAGAAGACTATCAGCACAGGGTAGGAGACCCCAAAACAGAACTAGAACTGCACCCTAATTCTCCTGGATACAGACTAATTCTTAATAATGTACTTTTTCCTGCTGCCAAAAAGAAGAAACAAAAAACATAAGATGTCATTTATTTGTAGAGATTTGTAAAATGATTTCTTAAGATTTAATGTAAACTCAACTATGAAAAGATTAATCACACTATTATTTTTAATTATTGTATTTGTAGCCTGTAAGCAACAGGTTTCTGTAGAAAAAGAGACAGAAAAGGAATCTGTTGTTACACCCAAAGATACCAGTGCAGAAATTGCATCCAAACGATCTCAAGAATTTCCTAATGATATTGCTGCAGTTTTTGAAGCTCATGGTGGAATCAAAGCTTTTGATGACATGAATACATTGGTTTTTGAACTCGTAAAACCAGAAGGGAATGAAAAACATACTACGGATCTCAAAACTAGATATGCACGCATAGAAACAGATAAATTTGCATTGGGGTTTGACGGAAAAGAAGCTTGGCTTGTTCAGGAAGATTCCACCTCTTTTAAAGGTAATCCACGTTTCTACCATAATTTAATGTTTTATTTTTATACGATGCCTTTTGTGCTTGGAGATCCGGGAATTAAGTATAAAAAAGTAGAAGATCTTCTGGTGAATAATATATCATATCCTGGTTATAAGATTTCTTATGGGGATGGAGTGGGAGATTCTCCTAAAGACAATTACTTTTTATATTATGATAATTCATCTCATCAAATGAAGTATTTAGGATATACCGTTACATTTTTTAGTAAAGAAAGTAGTGAAAGAATAAGTTTGATTGAATATTCTGACTGGAATAAAGTGAGTGGTTTGTTACTACCTAAGACGTTAAAATGGTTGGAATATAAAGACGGGGTGATAGGCGATGTAAAAAGTGAAAGAAATTTTACCAATGCAATTCTAACCAAGGAGAAGAAAACCCCATCTATATATATAAAACCAATAGAAGCCTCAGGAAAATAAAAGAAACGTGTAGAGTGGTGGTTATTATTGATTAAGAGACTATAATACACGTGTTATAAAATTATATGACAAAGGATATCAGTTCAATTTACTTGCAAATAGGGTGTTAAGATTCACTGAAAACAGGGGTTGATCTTTAGGGAGATTTTATAAACTTTGTGATAGTAATATAAATAAATTTTAATCTCTTAATACTACATATTCAATGAGTAAGATACAAGATGAACAGATGGTCGTAGAAATTTTAACCTTTTTTTATCCAAACAGTAGCATTTCAGAATACGACATAACAAATGACCTGGGAGATTTGGCAGCTGAGATGTATGCAGAAGCATTAGAGGCTTCTAATTCTATGAATTTAGTGCCGAGGCCTTCATATACTCCGTCATTTTCCTGGTTAATAAAAGAAGGAGTAAAAGCGGTATGGAGATCAAAAGGAGGAGATGATATTTATGAATCTGTTCGTGCGACGGTAGCTCTTAAGTATAAAAGTCAGTTCCAAATGGAAAGATTAGGGATCTAAAAGTAGAGAATAATAATTGAATATTCAGTAAACTACAGCCAGATATAATTGATATAATTTACTATTTACCTATTATTGAATTCTATTATTGAAGTGGTTTAAACTTTTATGATTCTGGCGAAAAATAGTAATTTTTTAATCAATTGAAGTCTTTTTTGCACTTCATAGCAGCGCTACGATGTAAGAAAAAGACGAGAATTGAGTGAAAAAGGACATTTTTATAGCGAATTGAGAAAAGTTTAAACCACTTCATTAAGTTTATAACCAAAAACGAACTTTTTTTGATTTTTTTATTGTCAATTAAATTATTGTTTCATAATGTTCAACAATAGGAAAAGGTTCGTAATAATGGTGCAATAATTCCTTCCAGCGTGAATATTCTTTTGATTTTCTAAATCCAATAGTATGGTATTCAATAGTTTCCAAGTTAACTAATAAAAGATATTTATTTTCCTGTTCAATAATCCATTTTACTCCTTTTCCTCTGGGAGAAGTAAATAACAGTTGCGTTGGAAAATAGTATTCGAAAAATAGCGTGTGAAGGTACTTTTCCAAATTCACCCCGAAGTCCGCGCTGTAGTAAATCTGTAGACCGCGTTCCAGCTCCCAGTGAAATTAAGTTGTATTCGTATCCGGCATAACAACAGCAAAAATGTATCGCTAATCACTTATTTAGCTTAGGGTCAGCTTGCTCTAGCATATCCTGGATATCAATAGATATTGATCATAATGAAGAAATCTAATTATAAAGATTTACCTTTTTTGATGCAGCGTATTGAGTCTAAATGTGTACTTGATTATGGAGTTAAGAAGATATCTAAAAAACACCTTGAAATACCGTATCATTAGGAATATTATACTATCAGAAGAAAAGAACATCTGTATTATTATACGATTTGTGATTAAAAAATTCGTATAAATTCATTGAATTATTTTTTCTTTATGCAAGGCAAAAAAATCAAGCATAGCTATAGCTACGGTTTATTTTTTAAACGAAGTAGAAAGGAAAAAGAAACGATGAATATGCGAAATTTTTAGTTATAAATCGTATTACTTATTAACTACAAAAGCTACTGCTTTTATACAGTAGCTTTTATATTTTAGTAATGGATTGCTTTTATAGATTAATATGAGTTCCATCTGTTGGTCTTCCTTCCACAAGGGTGCTAAAGACTTTTCTACCTTCATCGCCATTTGGTTTTACAATTGTACAACGAACATTCATATTGTTTAAGCCATTAGGAGTTGCTCGTGTACTAATTCTAAAAGTTACTGAAGCACTATTTGAATGCAATCTAGTCCAGGGATGTGCACCCACATACTTAACTTCCCAACGATAAGTATTGCCAGGATTGGTAACAGAAGTTCGATAAGTTACCGACTCTTTAGTCGCAGCAAGTGTGGGTCCTGTGATAGTTTGATTAAAATCGGATACAAAAGGACCTGGATAAATAGTTTTTAATGCAATTTTATCATTTGGCGTAAAAATACCTCTTGAATCATATCCATCGGCATTCATCACAGAGTTTTTCTCATAAAGTATCGTACCGGCTATTTGAGTGCCATCGAAGCTATAGTTAGCTCTATGAGCGGCATTATCAAAAACGTGCTCAAAGCCCATATTATGTCCCATTTCATGCATTAACAAATGTACTTTATCTTCTAATGAAGCGTTACTGTTTAGAGTTGGATGAATATAGATATACTCCCCTGGTTTTCTATAGGTTTTAAGGTTACTATGAACAGTCTTTTTTGGGAATTCCGCTCTACCTAAAGTATTTGATCCTAAATCCCTAAATGAAATATGAGAATGTGCTCTACCCGTTGTATAACTCATTTGAACTCTACACTCATTTACCTTATTATATCTAGAGATAGCTATTTGTAATGCTGGAAGCCACTCTGCTCTCATATTAGGAGCCATTGAGAATTTTACTCTGTTATTATATTCACTACTTACCCTACCCCCATAGAAAGTATGCTTCCGTGATAGGCTTTGCTTTGCTTGAGATACTCCTTTTTCTTTTTCATAACTCTCTAAGATGAATGCAATATTCATCATTATATCTCCCTCAATAGTAATAAACTCTTCATCCATTGTGGCATTAAATGTATTGAATCCTAGTTCTTCAAGGATACTTAATGCTTTTTCTGGATTTGTTTGTAATAATTGTTCTTCGATTGTTTCAATATCTTGATCTACAGAACAGGATACGATAACAAGTAAAATCAGTACTGATAATAATTTTCTCATGTGTTAGATTTTTAAGATGATTAATATATTTCTAGAGATAAATATAAGTTTTTAATCTCCTCTAAAACCACTGTTTTTGGGGTAAATCGACATCCTGTTTTCGGTGAAAGAACGTGTTGGGGTTAGTATTTTTTTCTGGGAATCTGGAAATTCCGCTCTATACTTCCCGTGTCAGTTATGCCTTGCTTTTCGCTATAGTGTTTTAGATTTAGTGTACTCTTCTTCCAATTCCTCAGAATCTTGTACATCTCTTGTTTTCGCTTTGCATATCCCAAAATTAAAGCCTAAGCAGCAACTACACAAGATGTAGTTTGCTGAACGGTTATACTCCTACTATCATAATTTTTGTTTAATTTAACTTAAAATTATTTTAAGAATTTATCGTATTTTCACGTAGGGTATTTTAATTTTTATATATATACAGCTATAACCAACTTAAAAATTTATACCCATGAAAACATGTTTCGAGTTACCAATCTACATTGTGCTATTTTCGGTAATACTAACAGGATGTTCAGAAAATGAATTACAGTCTCCTCCAGAAGTTAGTGAAACAGAAAACTTAACATACCATTTCAAAGGTGAAATATTTACAGAGAGGGAGTTGGTTGAAGCCTATCATTCTGATATTCTTTATAATACGGATTGGTTTATAGAAAGTAAGGATCATGCTTTTCTTTTTGATAATAAAGAATGTAGAGACGAATATGCTTCTGAAAATACGGCTAAAATGAACGATACTCAACTTACTTTATTTGAAAGTTCAAGATTAAGAGGTAGAAGTATTAGGGTTTGTGGAAAGCATAAATTTCAAAATTTAAATACATTCTGGAGAAATAGAGTTCGTTCGGCAAAGATTAGTAATGTTGTTGTAAATGTGTTTGTTACGTTCTATGATAAACTAAATTTTAAAGGTCAGAAAAAAGGTTTTTTAATAAAACGCAATGCTGCTGTTGGTATATTTGGTAAAGGTACAGTTCTGGATGGGTTTAAGGCAAGAGCAGAAAGTTTCAGAATTGGTAGATAGGGGATGAGAATGTAGAATTAATAGCATTAGTAAGCCGCTTATGCAGTTACAAATACTTTTAAAACTGGATACTGTCTTAAAAAGAATGTATTTAGTTGTTATGTTACGAGCTATACAGTATTGATCTGTTTTTTTTTTTTGAAAAAAGAAAATTCTCAACAGGTTTGTTGTAAACAAGAAAACCTTCGCTAACTGCGCAAGTTGAGTTTAGGATAAGATATTTTACTTTTATACTTGAAAGAATTTGCCCGTTTTTAGATTCAATTATGATCCTAAATAGTGAAAAATAGTCATTTGCGGAATGCTTTTTTATAAGATAGGGAGTCTTTCTTTAGTGTCTTATAATTTTACCCTTGTTATTTTATTTATCATATTTGGCACTGTATCGTTTCCAAAGTTTGGTTTGATGACTTTCTAAACTAATATCTCTACCTTGGATAAAAGCCCTATCTAATTGATTTGTTCTCATATCCAATGCATCACCAAGACTAATAAATAAAGTTGCATCTTTTCCAACTTCCAAGGTACCTACCATGTCATCAATTCCTAATATTTTTGAAGTATTCCCGGTAATAAGTTGTAGTGCTTTTTCTTTATCTAAACCATGAGCAGCTACAGTTCCAGCCTGAAAAGGGAGATTACGAGCATTGGCACGTTCCATCTGACCGCTATTTTCTAGTCCAACTAGTACTCCGGCATCCATTAGCAGTTTTGCATTTTTATATGGTAAATCATAATCGTCATCCTCATAATTTGGAATAGAATGAGTTCTGGTTAGCAATACAGGAATATTTTGTTGTTTTAACTGATTGACGACCTTGTATGCTTCATCTGCATTTACTAAAACTACTTTTTTTATGCCTTGTTCTTTAACAAATCCCAGAACATCCAAAATTGCTTTTTCCGGACTTACATGAACAAATAATGTCAGCGAACCGTCAAAGATTTTTTTCATGGATAAATGGGGTAAATTTTCTGTACTCAAATCTGATTTTATGGTAGCTTTTGCCTGATGTATAAAATCGTTCAGAGCAGTTACCTGTTCTTTATATTTTTTATTTGGCTTATAACCAGGGTCTTCACCCAACCACCATCGACCCTGGGTAAAAAGATTGGGCCAATTTATATGAATTCCGTCATCTGTTTTTAAGGCTGCATCTTCCCAGTTCCAGGCATCTAATTGTACTATAGATGACGAACCAGAAATCCATCCACCACGTGGGGTGGTTTGAGCGATTAATACTCCGTTGGGCCTCATGCTTTCAACAATTTTACTTTCTGCATTATAGGCAATGATACTTCGGATATGAGGATTGAAACCTCCTATTTCACTATCATCGTCGGTGGCTCTTACCGCTCCAATTTCTACTAAGCCTAAAGTAGAATTAGGTGCTATAAATCCCGGGTATATGTGTTTTCCAGAGGCATCTATGATGATTCCCTTAGCAGAGACGCTTCCGTTAGTACCTATATTGGTTATTTTTCCGTTTTCGAAAATTATCATACTGTTTTGTATGACTTGCCCGTTACCAATGTGTGCAGTTGCTCCGGTAATTGTTATGGCTTCAGTCTGAGGCTTAGCAGGAGTTTGTTGCGCCGATATATTTTCTGTTCCGAATAGTAATAGCAACAATATATATATAATATTTTTCATGTTTGTACTACATTAATTTTAGTGAATGGTTTCTATGGTTTCGCAATGAAAATGTTGCTTTTCCTTCTTTTTGGGTGGCTGGGTTTTTAAACCACTATTTTTAGCTTTTAGTAACATGGTCGAGAGTTCGTTTTTTTCTTGTGCAATAGTTTTTCTCATTGCTTTGTCTTTTTCAAGATCAAAATAAGTGACTCCTTCAATCACTGTTTTTTCAGCTTTTGCATAGATAGAAAGGGGGTGGTCTGTCCATAAAACCAGGTCTGCATCCTTACCCACTTTAATACTTCCTGTGCGATCGTCAATATGTAACAATTTTGCAGGGTTTAATGTCACGAATTTCCAGGCATCTTCTTCACTTACTCCGCCATATTTTACAGATTTTGCAGCTTCCTGATTCAATCTTCTGGACATTTCGCCGTCATCACTATTAATAGCAACCGTAACTCCTTGTTTATGCATAATAGCAGCATTATAGGGAATTGCATCATTAACTTCATATTTATAAGCCCACCAATCCGAAAAGGTAGAACCTCCAACGCCGTGAGCCACCATTTTATCAGCTACTTTATACCCTTCCAGAATATGGGTAAACGTATTGATTCTAAAATTGAATTTCTCAGCCACCTTCATAAGCATATTGATTTCACTCTGTACATATGAATGACAACTGATAAAACGTTTGTCGTTAAGAACTTCGACCAATGTTTCCATTTCTATATCTTTACGGTATGGTTTTCCGCTTTTTTTTAACTTTTCATAATTTCGGGCTCGTGTAAAATAGTCAATGTAAAGTTGTTCTACTCCCATGCGTGTTTGTGGAAAACGTACTCTTTCTGCATCGCCCCAATTACTTTGTTTTACATTTTCTCCCAGAGCAAACTTGATAAACTTTGGAGAATTAGTATAGATTAGGTTTTCTGCACTTTCGCCCCATTTCAACTTTATAATGGCAGATCTACCACCAATTGGATTTGCAGATCCGTGAAGAATCTGTATCGATGTTACTCCACCCGCAAGGTTTCGATAGATATTAATATCATCTGGTGATACTACATCTTCTATAGTAACTTCTGCTGTTGAGTTATGACCAGCTTCATTTATTGCTGCCGCAGCTATATGCGAATGCTCATCAATGATTCCGCTCGTTAAATGCTTTCCACTTGCATCAATTGTTTTAGCATTTCCTACGCTAAGGTTTTTTCCAATTGCTGCAATCTTTCCATTTTTCACAAGCACATCTGTTTCGGTTAAAATTCCATCAGATTCATTTGTCCATACGGTCGCATTTTTAAACAATAAATTTTCGGGTTTAGGAAGCTCGCGAGTGCCATAGGCAATATTCGGGAACGTAACAGGGAGCACTTTTGGAGTTTCTTTTGTATCCTCTGGTTTCTTTTCATCTTTTTCAGCGTTCTCTTTTGTTTTTTGTTTTGCTGTAAAAGTTGTTTGGATACCGTTGGGAAGAATTGCTTTTCCACTCCAAAATTGTGGATTGTTATTAATGGCGGTTACAATTCTGGTATAGTGTATTTTTGTAGTATCTGGATCAGTAAAGGTAATGGATACCCAATCATCTTTATAAGTGATTTTACTTCCTAAATTCGTATCACCAAGTTTTACTTCTGCCTTTGGTTTAGAAGGTTTACCAGATATAGATAATTCATAGGTTTTTCCGGCAAGGACAAGATCATACGTTCCGTTGATATCTGTAGTGTGTATATCATTAACTACATTTTTATTTCCCTGTACCCAATTTTCATAAATGATATTGTCTTTAGAAAACAGTTCTTCACTGGTAATTAGAAAATTAGCGTATGCTCCCTTCTTTAAGATACCTAGTACATCGCTTTTACCCAAGATTTTAGCTGGAATTGTCGTTAAGGATGCTAAAACTGTTTTCTTATCTAAGCCGTATGCTATTACTTTTTCAATTCGTGTTTTAAAATCAGATATTTTTTTTAGCTTATGGGTAGTTAATGAAAACTGTATACCATTTTTAGCAAGTGCAGATGGATTTGAAGGCGCCTGATTCCAGTGGCGCATGTCTCCCAGACTTACAAGGTTTGACATATACGGATCAGATACGTCATAGGGTTCTGGAAAATTAAGTGGTAGAATATAAGTAGCCTTTGTAGCTTTTACCTTATCAATTCTTGCATATTCATCACCTCCTCCGACTATTATATATTGAATATTAAATTCATCTCCTACTTTATCTGCTCTAAAACCATTTATTCTGCTTCCTGCTTCAAAAATTTGTGGGAGATTTTTATTTCTGTTGAGAGCCTCTAAAGAAAGATCTTTGTTGTCTGTATTTCCGTTAGCGTACCATCCGGCATCAAGATATACTTGTCTTAACAAAGCCATTGCTCCCATTAGTGAGGTAGGATATCCCTGATTACTTTTTGCACTTTTGGTAAAAGAAAGTAATTGTGATGAAGCATCACTTAGCAAACGTTCACCTGCGGTACCATCCTTATTGAGTGCTATAAGGGAACCAGTTCCTCTAATGATTCCATCTGGCAGATGTGTGTTCAATACTCCATATCCTTCCTTAATAAACTCCTCCGCTTTCTTACGATCATATTTGAATTCTTCGAGAGGATTAGTCTCCGGACGAATATGGTCGTTCCAATAATATCCCTCACGAGAAGCATCATATTGAGGATTTTTTCTAAAAGAGTTTCCTCTTTTTTTCGGTTTTGCAATGCCAAAATTGGTATAAGGGTCAATAAAAGAAGCGTATATATGTTTTCCTGATAAATCGATAACTACACTGTTTTTTGGGATCGTTAGCGCTGTTCCAACTTGTGTAATTTTTCCTTTCTGTATAATCAACATCCCATTTTTAATCTCAGTTTCCGGAGAAGTATGAATGATCGCATTGGTAAAAACAGTATAGTTAGAATTCGATGATTTTACACCGTCATTTTTTGGAAAATATTCCTGAGCATACAAATTAAGCCCCATACATACCACCAAGAGTGATATTAATTGTTTTCTCATAAGGTTTAGTGTGAAAGTTGAATTGGTTTTAAAGATAACTTTTACTAAAGAAAGACTTTGGGAATTAATAATTTTTTAACAACTATAAAACATTACATTTTCAAAAAAATAGTAGTTAAAGTTTATTTTTATAATAGTTTACTATTAAAGCTACTACATAGCTATAGGTTTCTATTCCTTTAGGTTGATTATTTGCTTTCAGATAACTGTCATAGGTGCTTTTAAAAATTGGCTCTAAGGGATTTTGATATGACTCCCAAAACTGATTTACTTCTTGATAATTTTTCCGTATTCCCGGTCTTAGTTTTTCTATCAGACAAATAGCTTTCTGTTCGTCACGGAGGTAAAGATCATTTAAACAAAATTTTAAGGCAAAGGTAGTACCGCTATAATTAAAATAAAGATCCTTATAATTTATAGTCGTTAATGCAGCAATAAAATTGGCTTCATTTTCTTTGGCAAACCCTATTTGGTGAGCTTCTTCGTGACAACTGGTAGTCGGAGTTTTGTAGGTAACGATTAATCCATTAACCTGCGCTTCATTCGTTATAGGGTTTAGATATCCGCTAAAACCCATATATGTTAGTGGTACGCTTAAAATGGATTTTTTAATACTTTTCGGGGAATAAGTAAGCGATGGTAATATATTGTTTAGTTGTTTGTATGCAGGAATCGTTTTCTCAAATATCTGTTCTTTACTATAGGGTATTTTTATGGATAAAGAGTCATTTGGTTCTAGTGCGCGGTGTATGTCATTCGCTTTTCGGATTAATTTTTCCGAAACACTTATAAGTTCATCTTCGGTATATTGGTCTTCAATTTTTAAAATTTCGTGTAGCGGTAATCTGTAATAATTAATTCCCCATAAAATATGAAAACTGGCATATACGATGGATAAAGTAGCCCCAATATCCAATAATACATTTTTCCATTGTATTTTTCTCTTAAAAATGTTTTTGAATAAAAACCGAACCATCAGGATAGTCAATATCATATATCCAATATCCCCAAAAGAAAAAGGAATCCAGCCAAAAGCATATCGTAATGCTTTAGAGATATATATGTAAAGCCCGTTGCTATAAAATCGTTCAATAAATTCTGGGAAGAATGCTATTACCTGTATGAATGCGATCTGTATAGGGAGTAGTGCAGTGAGATATAGTTTAGTTTTTGATGGCATAAAACAACAATGGTATTTTCTGGTAAATCTACAACATTTAATATATCATTTGAATTAAGGTTTTCATAATGTACATTTGTTGAAAACACGATACATATATGAATTCAGAAATAAGAATGCTGGAGCCTCGCGTACTCTGGAATAAGTTTGCAGATCTTAATGCTGTACCAAGACCTTCTAAAAAAGAAGAAAGAGTCATAGCTTTTATAAAAGAATTTGGAGAATCTCTTGGGTTAGAAACTAGTGTTGATGATGTAGGGAATGTACTGATTAAAAAACCGGCAACTTCGGGTTTAGACAATAGAAAAACTGTGGTGATGCAGTCACATTTGGATATGGTACATCAAAAGAATGCAGAGACTACTTTTGATTTTGATACGCAAGGAATCGAAATGTATATTGATGGAGACTGGGTAAGGGCAAAAGGCACTACGCTGGGAGCAGATAATGGACTGGGAGTCGCTACAATCATGGCACTTTTAGAATCAACAGATATTCCTCACCCGGCAATAGAAGCTTTGTTTACGATTGATGAAGAAACCGGAATGACAGGAGCTATGGGATTAAAACCAGATTGGTTACAAGGTGATATTCTTTTGAATCTAGATACAGAGGAAGATGATGAAATAGGAGTGGGATGTGCAGGAGGAATTGATGTTACTGCAAAGAGAAATTACAGAGAAGAATTGATTGAAGAAGGTAAAAAAGCATATACAATCGCTGTGACAGGTCTGAGTGGAGGGCATTCAGGAATGGATATTCATAAAGGATTAGGAAACGCGAATAAGATCATGAATCGATTGTTGTTTGATGGTTTTGAGAATTTTGGGCTTAGAATTCATAAAATCAAAGGAGGAAGTCTGAGAAATGCGATTCCCAGAGAGAGCTTTGCTACTATTGTAGTGGATGCTATACACGTAGCCGCTTTTGAATTCGAAATTTCTGAGCTGAGCAGTACTATAAAACAAGAACTTTTGATAAATGACCCTGATCTTCAGATAGAAGTATTAGGTACAGATTTACCTACTGGTGTGATGGAGCTGGGAGTTCAGGAAGGTGTGCTGAAAGCTCTGTATGCTGCTCATAATGGGGTGTATGCTATGAGTCCTTCTATTCCTAATCTGGTAGAAACGTCAAATAATGTAGCAAAGGTTACTATTGGCGAAGGAGAGGTTAGTATTGAATGTCTGACCAGAAGTAGTGTAGAATCTTCAAAACTGGATATGGTAAATAAGCTAAGGGCTACTTTTGAGCTCATTGGTTGCGAAGTGGTAACAGGAGGAGATTATCCGGGTTGGGCTCCTAATATGGATTCACCGATACTACAGGTATTAGATCAATTATATCAAAAGATCAATGGAGAAAAAGCGCATATTGCTGCTTGTCACGCAGGACTAGAATGTGGTATACTAGGAAAAAACTATCCTGATATGGATATGATATCATTTGGACCAACAATAGTAGGAGCACATTCTCCAGACGAGAGAGCCAGTATTTCTTCTACTCAGAAGTATTGGGGTTTTGTTAAAGAAATTTTAGCGAATATTCCTGTTATAACAATTTAATTATAAAGTGTCGTATTAATGCCGATGTTGTTTTAAAGTTTAAAAGCACTATGTTTAGATTGCATAAAATAGTTACGGAATTTATGAACAAGTCATTTAGACTTTAAAAGAACTAGACGACATGCTACATTTTATAGTTATGTGGATATGAGTTAACAGGAAAAAAATATATCATTTCCGACTTTCATTTATTGTAACATCAGGTTCTTTTTACTTGTACTTTAGGTAATAATGCCAGAAATAATATTACATTTTTCTTATTGTATAATAGTAATTATACGATTTGTGATTAAAAAATTCGTATAAATTCATTGAATTATTTTTTCTTTATGCAAGGCAAAAAAATCAAGCATAGCTATAGCTACGGTTTATTTTTTAAACGAAGTAGAAAGGAAAAAGAAACGATGAATATGCGAAATTTTTAGTTATAAATCGTATTAAATTTTACTTTCAAAGAAATTCTAGGTTGTTATAGCAGGGATACAAAAAAGCTGATTAAAAAGTACGTGTAACTTTTTAATCAGCTTTTTTGATAATATCTATTTATAAATATAAATAGATCAAAATTTATTAATGACCGTGTCCGTCATCTTTTGAGTGTCCTTGCGGAGCTGCTGCTTGTTGATCTTGTATGCTCAATATTTCTAATTCGAATATCAAATCAGCATTAGGAGGAATTGGGGTTCTACCACGTTCTCCATATGCCAGATGTGAAGGGATAAAAAGTACTGCTTTATCTCCAACCTTCATTTTTTGTATACCTTCTTTGAATCCAGGAATCATTTGCGCATCTGGAGAATAAGGCATTTGGATAGGAGCATAGCCCTTAGGATGTTTAGCTCTCTGGCTATTAGGGTCATAAAGTCCGAATTCTTTTGCTACTTCAATCAGGTTGGTATCAAATATTTTTCCATCAGTAAAAAAGCCTTTGTAATTTACATTTACAATTTCGCCTGATTTTGGCTGTGTTCCATTACCTTTTTCCAGAAATAAGATTTCTAGTCCGCTTTCCAGTTTTGTTGCTTTTTTCTTTAATTCTTCATATTCTGCAGCGATCGCAGGAAATTTCTTAGCAATTTCAGCTTGCTTTTCTTTTTCGATACGTTCTTTTTCGGCTTTTTCTTCTGCAAGAGCTTTTAATTTTTCATCAAAAGTAGTTTTTGCATCAAATGCTTTGGCACTTTTACCTTTTCTGATAATATTTACTTCTTGCATTTTTACTTCAGTTTCAGGTTTGTCACCAGGCTTTGTTGTTTTGACAGCACCAATACTATCTACAACTTCTTGCCCAGAAACAATTTCTCCAAATACGGTATGTCTACCATTTAAGTGTGGAGTTGGGGCAAGTGTAATAAAAAACTGGCTACCATTAGTTTCAGGACCAGAATTTGCCATAGACAATATTCCTTTAGATTTATGAGTCAGTGAATCTACAAATTCATCAGGGAATTTATATCCTGGATCTCCAGTTCCTGTACCAAGAGGATCTCCTGTTTGAATCATAAAGTCCTTAATGACTCTATGAAAAATAATTCCATTATAGTATTTTTTCCCTTGATATGTGCTATCTACCATAGTATTGGTTCCTTCTGCTAGAGAAACAAAATTAGCAACGGTTAATGGCGTATCTTCATGATATAACTTAGCAATTGCAGTACCTTTATTGGTAATTATCTCTGCATAAATTCCATCTTCAAGATCTGGGTATTTTTCTTCGCAGTTACTAAAAGTTAAAGCAATAATAGCTAAAAGTAAAAGATTTAATTTTTTCATTTTCTGAGTTACGTTTTAATTTTCGGTTGTTGATTTTTTAATAATTTTATTTAGTGTTACTTTTGATATTAACGGAATATTTGTACCAATCTTATCATTGTCTCCATAATATCCATAAGCTTGATAAGAAGGAAACAAAAATGTTACGATTTCTCCTTCTTTCATGAGTTTTAGTCCTTCCCGTAATCCGAAAAACAATTCCTCTTTATCAATTGTATAGGTAATCGTATCTATTTCTTCCTGATTATAGATGATATTGCCCCTAAGATCTTTTAAGTCATAATTGAAGCTTACAACATCTCCAAACTCTGGTGTCATTGTAGCAATCGTATCTTTTTTCTTATAATGATACCAGAAACCACTTTCTGACGATATATAATTACGTAAAGAATCGCTATCTATAATTTTCTGAATTGCTGCTTCTTCTCTTGCCGAGAGTTTTTTATTTCTGTTTATAGATTCATTTATAAAAGATCCTGAAGAAATGCTAACGGGTCTTCTGGCTTCTGGAGCTTTACAAGAAAAAAACAAAAATAAAAGGCCTAAGAGTAAAATATTTTGTTTCATCAATTTAGGACATTTTTATAAGTCGGTAAGATACTAATAAATTTTTCAACTGTTTTCTCTAGAGAAAGATTACTTTTTCCTCCCGAAGCATTATGATGACCACCTCCTTCAAAATGATTTCTTGAAAACTCATTGACAGAAAAATCACCTTTGGATCGAAGTGAGATTTTTATAATTTTTTCACCTCGGTTTTCGATAAAAATAGCAGCAAATATAACACCTTTCAGCGATAAACCAATATTAACAAAGCCTTCGGTATCTCCTTTTTTAAAATTATGCGAATCTAATTCTTTTTGGGATAATGTAATATATGCTGTTTTGTATTCTGGTATTACTTTTAAATTTTTTAAAGCGACACCTTGCAGTTGCAATCTGGAATATGTATTTGTATCATAAATTTTTTCGTGTATTGCAGTATTGTCTGCTCCTTTATCGATCAAATCTGCAATTACTGTATGTGTAATACTGGTAGTGGATCTAAACCTGAAAGATCCAGTATCTGTCATGATTCCTATATACAGGCAGGTAGCAATTTCTGGTGATATTTTTTCAAGATCGTTCAGTTTTTCAATAAAATGATATACCATTTGACACGTAGAACTCATACTAGTATCACTATATGTATAAGTGGCATAATCATCAGGTTGCTGGTGATGATCAATCATAATAAACATTGCAGTAGCTTGTGTTAAAACAGCTCCCATATCTCCACTTCTGGATAAATGATTGAAATCGAGTGTAAAAATAATATCGGCTTCCTTTATTTTAGAACTCGCTTGCTCTTTATCAGCATCGTATTTGAGAATCGTCTTTTCTCCCGGAATCCATTTTAAGAATGAAGGATATTCATTTGGTGCCATTACGCAGGAAGTATGCCCGAGTATTGTTAAATAATGATGTAATGCCAAGGTAGATCCAATAGCATCTCCATCCGGGTTTTTATGTGGCACGATTATAATATTTTTTGGAGTCTTTAAAAGCTCTTTTATTTCTTTTATGTCAGAAGTATCCATATATCAGCGAATATACTATTTATTAATAATATGATAATATAGGAAGACTTAATTTTACCGAGCGCAAATTATTTGGTAATGAAAACAAATGTAATACTTGTTATTTTAAGTATCCTCTCCGTCCATTTTGCTTTTGGACAGCTGACTACACAAAAAGAGACAGACTTTAGTATAGCCTTTGGTAGTTGTAGTATGCCTGATAAACCACAACCATTTTGGGTAGAAATATTAAAAAACACTCCAGATTTATTTATATGGGGCGGTGATATTATCTATGGAGATTCTGATGATATGTCCAAAATAGAGAATGATTATATATTACAAAATAAGAATTCAGAATATCAAAAATTAAAGAAAAGTGTTCCCATACTGGCAACCTGGGATGATCATGATTATGGTAAAAATGATGCTGGTGCTGAATGGAGAATGAAAAAAGAAAGTCAGCAATTGTTTTTAGATTTTCTTGAGGTATCAAAAGATGACCCCAGAAGAGCGCAAGAAGGAATTTATACGTCCAAAGTTTTTAGTACCTCAAAAGGGAGTGTTAAGGTTATTGTTTTGGATACACGATTTTTTAGGTCTCCTCTGCAGAAAGACAGTATAGGCAAGAAAAGATATCAGCCGTATACAAATAAAACAGGCACTATTCTGGGAGATATGCAATGGGAATGGTTTAAAACAGAACTAATATCGAGCAAAGCTGATTTTAATATTATAGTGAGTAGTATCCAATTTTTATCAGCTGAACATGGATGGGAAACCTGGGGTAATTTTTCTCACGAAATAGATCGTTTTAAAAAGATTTTGATTAATCATGATATAAAGAATGTTATCATATTAAGTGGGGATCGGCATATTTCAGAATTTTCCAGAGAACATGTATACGGATTAACATATCCAATTGTAGATTTTACCTCGAGTGGATTAACACATTCATATGTAAATTATGACGGAGAGCCTAATCAGCATAGAATCTTGGATGTTGTCTATGTGCCCAGTTTTGGGATTCTCAAATTTGATTTTGATACAAGAGAAGTACTGATGCAAATGAGAGGTGCTAATAATGTTGTTCTACAGGAATTCAGACAACAATATCTTACTGAGTAATGTATTGAGGTACAATAGCTGAAACGTATTATCTTCTAATCAAATATTTACTTTACAGGTTGATGTATAGATAGGGATGTTGTCCACTTAATTTATGTGGAAAGAAAAAAGTTTGCATCACATCTCTACTAATATTTCTTGCATTTGAAGCTTTTATACATATTTTTGCACAAAATTTTGCTTTGGCGTTTTGACCAGCCGACCGTTAAGACAACTAGTAAAAATTTCTGATAAAAAAAGAAATTAGATAAAAATAAACTTTTAAAATGGCAACAAATAGAACTTTTACAATGCTTAAGCCGGATGCGGTAAGAAAAGGATACATAGGTGCAATCCTAGAACAAATCACAGCTTCAGGTTTTAGAGTGGTAGCAATGAAATTGACTCAATTGACAACTGATGATGCAAAAGCTTTTTATGCAGTGCACAGCGAGCGCCCATTCTATGGGGAATTAGTAGAATATATGACAAGTGGCCCTATTGTGGCGGCTATTCTTGAGAAAGATAATGCAGTAGAAGATTTTAGAACCTTAATAGGAGCTACTAATCCAGAAGAAGCTGCAGAAGGAACTATTCGTAAGAAATATGCAACTTCAATTAGTGAAAATGCAGTACATGGTAGTGATAGCGATGATAATGCTGCTATTGAAGGTGCTTTCCATTTTTCGGGAAGAGAGCAATTCTAAATATATATGATTCAAAACCGTCTCAATATCCTGAGACGGTTTTGATTTTTTAATCGTTCTTTTGATTATTACCATAGTACTCTAAAACTTAGATTGGGAGTAATTCCTAAAGCAAATACATCAGCATTAATAAATCGATTTTCTAAAGAGTTAGTAGTTCTGAATTCTCTATTGAGCACATTTTTTTTATTATAAAGATTGAGTACAGAGAGTCCTAATCGATATTTTATCTTGGGATTAGTACCTATTTTGAAATTATAAAGGGCAGAAAAATCCATTTTGTGATATATAGGTAAGTTATTACCGTTGATTTCATCAAAATCCAATAAAATAAGGTTTCCACTTTGATCTACTCCAGATACATTGGTAAACGCTTTACCAGTATGCCAGATCCATCCTAATGAAAACTGAAAATTATTAATCTTATAGAAGTGAGACCATTTAATAGTGTGTTCTATATTCCAATTACCAGGAAAAGATTCATTATTATTAATATCATCAAATCTGTTTTTGGTATTAATATAAGAGTAGCTTACCCAGGTTTTATATTTTTTAAACTGTTTTTTTAGAAAAAAATCAATACCATATACTCTGCTATCCCCATTGTGATAAGTATTGTCTATAGGATTTATAAATCCGGCTGTTAGCGAAGTGATATTATCAATTTGTTTATAGTATGTGTCAACATCAAAATACCATCTGTTTTTTTTAAAACTACTTCCCCATGTAAATTGATAACTGCTGATTATAGGGAATTGTTCTTCATTAGAGAGTGTCCATACCTGATTTTCCAAAGACAAATCACTCACAACAGATTCTCTTATCTGGCTTACAACCTGACTTCTATATTCTCCGGTAATATTGATTTCCCAATATTTAGATAGATTTTTTTGTATAAAGATTCTAGGTTCTATAAAGGACTTATTTAATTCTGTATAATGGTTAAAGCGCAGTCCGGTTGAGAGATAAAAATATGCAGGATTTTCATACTTGTATTCTGCATATCCAGCATGGGTATTGATAAAACGATCATCTTGATCTAAAATTAATTCATAGCTAGGTGTTTGTGTGACAAAAGCATATTTTATAGCGTTATTAGAAAATTGATAGCCACCAGATAAATTTTGGTAGTTTGATAATTTAAAACGTAGATCTAATGCCGCTCCAATATCTTTTACGCTGTTCTTTTTGCTTTCGATTTCTGTAATGGTATTTGATTCTTGTGTAATGAATTGGTAGTTTAATAAATACCTGGTATAATATCCACTTGTTTTAATCGAAAAGCGCTCTCTTTTTTGATGATTCCAACGTATGTTGTATCCTTCATTCTCGGTAGTCAGATTGTCATTAAAAGACATGAGCGCATCATTTCTCTTAAAATCCAAATCATTTTTACTGTATAAAGAATTAATTTCAATTTTATTACTTTTTGATACCTGAGCAATTAGATTCGCATTATAGTCAGCAAAGAAAAAATTATTCTTAGCATTGCTTAGTTCATTTGTTTCAGCAATTGTAGTATTCTGAAACACTCTTTCCGAAAATTGATTATATGTAGGAGTTTCTAAAATATCGGTGAAAGACCTTCTTCCAGAAATCTGTAGTGAAACTTTATCTTTTATAATGGGCGTATGAATTACGGCATCAGCATTTATCATATTAAACCCTGCTCCACCAGAAAATTGTTTGGCAACTTGATCATCTGTTTTGATATCAATGACACCAGATACGCGATCTCCATACCTAGCACTAACACCACTTTTAGAGAAATCTACCTCTTTTACAGCATAAGGATTAAATGCTGATAACATCCCAAAAAAATGTCCTTGATGATATATTTTGATTCCGTTCCACAGTACCAGATTTTGATTGGGGGGACTACCGCGAACATATAATCCCGAAGCGGTCTCAAAGGGACTGTTAACACCTGGGGTTAATTGAATACTCTGAAGGATATCAGGTTCTGTCAGACCTGGTAGTATCTCAATATCATTAAGATTGATGGCTACTACTTTTTTATTTAGAGTAATTCCTTTGGTAAGGTATTCCTGTATAATTACTTCGTCTAATGCCTCTACAGTGTTGATCATATATATGGTTATACAATTTTCTGCTAAGAATGAAGATGAGTTTAGTACTTTTTGTCTAAACCCAGGAGCACTGATTAATAGAGGGGTGTTAAAAAAAGCTTCTTTATGTTCGAAATACCCTTTTTCATTGGTCGTTATATTCTCCGAAGAAGCTTTAAAAAAAATGCTGATATCAGCAAGAGGCTCATCATTTTCATTGAGAATATACCCACAGATGGGGATTATATCTTTTCTGGAATACTCTCTGATTGTAAAAAAATTATTTCCTGCAGGTTCAAATTTTAGTTTTGTTTGCTGTTGCAATGTACCTATAATATCATCCAGGGTAGTATCCTTTTGGATGTGTACAGAAACTAACTTGTCATTAATTACCTGATCAATATAAGAAATTTTTAAATTAAATTGTTTTTCTATAATGGGAATAATCTGAGAAAGAGGCTGATTTTCAGTAATAATAATGTCTGTCTTTTCTTGTGAAAAAACAGACATACCCCAAAAAAGTATACAGGCCCAAAAAAATCTTATCATTCTCCTATTCTTCTAACACCACGGTCTTACCATTATCCAGCAACTGGTATTGAATGTCCAAGGTACTAAAAACTGTTTTAAGAGCAACATTTATATCATTATTAGGAAAAGTTCCTGTATAAATTATATTATTGTCAATATTAGTAGTGTCAATAGATATGTTATATTGTTTTTCAAGTTCTTTGAAAACATATCGTATAGGAACACTTCTAAAAGAACTTGTATTATCAATCCAGGAAGGCTTTTCTGTTATAAATGCCCAAAGCTCAGACGGTTTGTTTGCAATAGCTCTAAAGCCTTTTCCAGCTGTAAGAATTTTGTTTTCTTGTTTATTTTTAACACTTACTTTCCCTTCATAACAAACCGCCTCAAAGAATGAAGCATGTGATTTTACGTTAAATTGGGTTCCTAATACAGAGACATTTCCATTGGTTGTAGAAACCGTAAATTTACTTCCTTTTTTTACTTTAAAATATGCCTCCCCATGCAAGGATACCGTTCTGTTATTTTTCCAGTTACTTTTATCAAAACTAGCTTCAGATTTAGCATTAAGGATCATTTCAGAACCATCAGGTAGTGTGACTGCTAGCTGCTCTCCATATGAAGTAGAGAAAGAATCATTAGCATTAAATAAAAATACCCCTAATAGTATAGCAATTGATGCGGCGACAGCGATATATGGCAATAATTTGATTACTGGTTTATTTTTAGCGGGCGTAGTTTTTCTTTTAGATTTTAACTTTGTAAGTTCTTCATCTACATCATAATCAACCAAGTCCAATGTATTGGTAGCAGCTATTATTTTTGTGTAATATTCATACTCAGGATGTGATTGAAACTCCTGAAATTCCTCAGGGGAGAGCTCGCCGTTAACCCACCTGGATAAGAATATATTATCTTTTTTATCTTCTAACATAACCTACGTATATATTAATAGAAACGTTTGAAAGTGGTGTTACCCTACCTCTCAATATTAAATATTTCCAATTTTTTTTCTTAATGTGACTAAAGCTTTATGCATCAGTTTTTCAATTGCTTTTACTGAAACACTAGATAATTCTGCAATTTCTTTATAAGTTTTTTTATCGATTCTACTTAATAAAAAAACTTCTCTCTGTCTTTCGGGTAAATCAGCAATAGCACTTTTTAGTTTTTCCATATATTCTTTTTCAAGAATAACAAACTCTGGAGATTCATTCGTAATATCATTTTTTCGCTGAGTTATATAATTTTGATATTTGAATTTTACTTGTTGGTGGCGTGCATTACTGATTCCTAAATTAGTCGCAATCGTATAGACATAACTTTTGGCTTTATCCAAAGGGACTTTAGAACAGTTGTTCCATAACTTTATAAAAGTATCTTGTACAATATCTTCAGCTTGATCCAGATCTCCGAATTTATAATATAAGTAACTCCTCAAAAGTTTTGCATGGCTTTTAAAAAAATGATCAAAAGCGCGTTCATTACAGGTAGAATTTTTATCGTCAGACATTTATGAAAATTATGGGCACAAGGTCTATACTTTTTTTATTAGTCGCAAAAATAAAAAAAAAAATTTCATAAGGGGTAGGGAGATGGATACATAAAGCGTTTTATTAATGTTATAACAAAAAAGGTACTTAAGTAAACAACCAAAAAAATCGTAAAATAATTAATAAGTTAAAATAAATGATGAAAATGAAAAATCTTAAATTATGGAGTCTGTTAGCTTTTGCTATGATTTTAAGTTTCACCTCTTGTGGTGAAGATGAAGAAGTCGATCCGAATCCAGATACAGACTGTCCAGAATTATCCTTTACTCAAGATGGGAAAGAATTGCTAGCAAATTTTGAAGGAGCCGAAACACTGGAGTTCTACGCCTGGGAAGTGACAGGGGAGTCTCTGGGAGAAGAAACAATTACAGAAAATGAAGGCACTGATAATCAAGGGGATAATAAATTTTCTCTTGAGAACCTAGAACCAGGGACATATACGATTTGTCTGGTTTCTGAGAGTACAACCTGTACTCTTACTGATTTCTGTAAGGAAATAACAATCGAAGAAGATACTAGTAATGATGGTTGTCCTGATTTAAAGTATACTAAAGAAGGAGCGTATTTAGTTGCAGATTTTGAAGGAATTGATACATTAAAGTTTTATGCTTGGAATGTTACAGGAGAATCTTTAGGAAATGAAGTAATTACAGAAAATGAAGGTACCAATGATCAAGGAGATAATAAATTTTCTCTGGAAAGTTTAGAACCAGGTACTTATAAGATCTGCTTAGTTTCCGAAGGTGCTTTTTGTACTTTTACTGAGTATTGTGAGGACATTGTTATAGAAAGTGATGAAGATGATTGCCCGGCATTAAGTTTCTTCTCAGAAGGAACTACAGCAGTAGCAAGTTTCGCTGGGATAAATGATGTAGCAGTTTATGAGTGGTTTGTAGATGGTCAGCTGGTAGAGACAGAAGATATTAATCAGGGGCGTGATAATGAATTGGTTCTTGGTTCATATGATCCAGGTTCGTATAATGTTTGTATAAAAGCAACGACAGAAGATTGCCCGCAAGGAGTAGAATTCTGTGATACAGTTGTTGTGAGAGAAGGAGACGGTAATGGAGGCGGAGATGATTGTCCACAATTATCATTTAATGTTGAAGGTACTACGATTCTTGCAAATTTCCCTGGAATCAATAATGTAGCAGTTTATGAGTGGTTTGTAGATGGTCAGTTGGCAGAAACAGAAGATATTCAGAGTCAGGATCGTGATAATACGTTAGATATAAGCTCTTATGGTTTTGGAACTTTTAATATCTGTATCAAAGCAACAACTGCAGATTGTCCTCAAGGTGTAGAATACTGTTCAGAAGTAACTATTTCTGAGCCAGATTCAGCAGATTGTTCTGTTTTTGATGTTCAATATGTTGTTGTTGGTACTACAGAGCTTGTAGATGCCAGAACAATCAGATTAAATATGGATCGTAGTACGGTTTTCTGGTCGATAGACGGTGTTGATATACCACAATCAGTACTTACTCAAGGACAAATCTTAGCGCTTAGTGATCATATTACGCAACCAGGAATGTATCAGATTTGCTATAGAGGAGTTTCTCGTGTTTGTGGAAATTTAGAGAAATGTATAGATATTAATTTCCAGGGATTATAATAAGTAGTCTTATTATCCTTAAAAACTGCATAGATTTTTTGGGTATTTATAAAAGAGATAAGGTCACATTAATTTGTGACCTTATTTTTTTAGTATTATTTAGAAGTTATTAGTGAATCTGTTGCAATTACTCGATAGTCGAGATTTAAACGCTCCGGGGGAGTTTACCAATTAAACGTTTTATACGATTTATAACTAAAAATTTCGCATATTCATCGTTTCTTTTTCCTTTCTACTTCGTTTAAAAAATAAACCGTAGCTATAGCTATGCTTGATTTTTTTGCCTTGCATAAAGAAAAAATAATTCAATGAATTTATACGAATTTTTTAATCACAAATCGTATTAGACGTTAATTTGATATAAATATTATATAGATTCGATTTTTATAACATAAAAGATTGATATCGAGAATAATATTTTTGCAATAAAAAACTGAACATCAATTCTGTTTTTCTACATTTCATTTCAAAAAATCACTCTTTTAGATTTGATAATTCTTCTTCAATCAAATCCTCGTATAAATTCTTAATACATTTTTTAGTATATAAGCCGTCGTGCATTTAGGCATTTTAGAGATAAGATTCGTCAGTTTATACACTGGATAAAATTTTTATTGGATGTCTCGAATTGATGTTTTTTTACCATAATTATGTCTAAATGCATAATAGGTGTCTATAATATTATATTATTCGAAAACTGAATGGTAGAAACGGTAGTTTGAGTATTTTTTTTAAGTTTAAATGATTTAAAAAACAGGTTTAAGCAATGTTTTTTGATTTTTCAAAATAAATGGGTAGGGTTTTTCTTATTTTTTGCGTTTTATTATTGTAAGGTTGTAATACTATGCTTTACACTCAATAATTGAATAACCCCTAAAATTATATATGATGAAAAAACGTAGTATGTATTGTATAATAGTTTTTATACTATTATTAGGATTCATTTCTTGTGATGAAAATGAAGAATTTGAAACGTGCCTTAATGTGAGTATAAGTATTAATAATACACCTGGGAGTGAGGTGTATCGTTTTTATGCTCAGTTAGATAAAGAGGAAGAAGTTAGACTCTCCTGGTCAATTGACGGAGAAGAAGTTACTATAAGAAGTTTAAACGATATTATAAATCAGAGTCTTGACTACAGGTTTGAAGAAGGAAGTCATATGATTTGTGTAAAAGCAGCAAGTGATACTTGTTTGATAGAAGTTTGTGAAGAAATTGAAGTTATTATAGATGAATTAAATCCTTGTCCTGATTTATTTTTTGATGCACACATACAAGAAAGACCTTCTCAATATAAATTAATAGCTAATTTCCGTGGAATTGAAGAAATACCTTTTGAGTGGTTTATTAACGAAGAATTAGTAGAGAATACAAATAATGATAATTACCTATTCTGGGAATTTGATGAAGTTGGAAGGTATGAAGTTTGTGTCAAAGCAGAAACAGAAGAGTGTGCAAACGGAGTTTTTTATTGCAAGGTGATAGAAGTAGAGGCAGTAAGTGATAGATGCCCTGAAATTTCTTTTGATAAAGAAAGAGAGCCAGATGCAATTGGATCGTATGTGTTTGAAGCAGTTATCGAAGAAATAGATGAGGTCAATGAAGTGCAGTGGTATGTTAATGGAGATTTAGTAGAAAATACTACTGATGAGCAAGAAGGAATAAGACTATTTACCTATCAGTTTACCCGGGGAATATACGAAGTGTGCTTAAAAGTATTTACATCCGACTGTCAAGATGGAGTTGTGTATTGCAAAGAAATTAAGGTAGATGATGATGTTTGCCCGGAATTATATTTTGAGATAGAACAGGATGATACTAATCCGGCATACTACTTTCAGGTAGCTTTTGAAGGAGCAGATGTTTTAGAATGGCTAGGTTGGTATATTAATGGAGATTTTGTAGAAGACTCTAATCAAGGGGATAACAATAGGTTCTATTACCAGTTTGCGCCAGGAAGATATGAGGTATGTTTAAAAACAGAAACTCCAGAATGTCCTGAAGGGATATCATATTGTAAAATTATTGAAATCGAAGCCCCTGCTATTACATGCCCGGATTTATATTTTGATATAGAACAAGAAGGAGATAGTAGCGGATATAATTTTTGGACAAATGTTGATGGTTTGAATGGCGTTACATACGAATGGCTAATAAATGGAGAAGTCGTAGATAGAGAAATAGTTGATAGCAGTGACAGAGATAATTACTTGTATCATCAGTTTGAAGAAGGTACATATGAAATATGTATTGCAACCGAAACTCAAAATTGTCCTAATGGTATATTATTTTGTAAAACGTTAGTGATAGAATAATTCGTTTATTAGGTTAGATTAAGTAGGGAAATCACTTGGAGGAAATGCCATACTTCCAGATGATTTTTGTTTATAAGAAAGAGATGTATTAGATTGTGGTCTGAAAATTTATTAGAAATATCAAAAAAAAAGAGGTAGGGTTGATCGGTATTCAGGCGTTTTACTTAATATAAAAATAGAATTATTTTGAAGAGTTTAACTACATATTGGAAGTTTTTAATACTGGCAGTATTAGTACTTATGAGTGCTTGCGTTAACGATGATTCCTTTTTTCCAGAAGAAAATATAGGCGAAATCACATCCAGTATTGCTGTTGTAACCATATTAGATAATTTTGATTCGGGAACAACATTCTTATCTGAAAACGAACAGTGTTTTAAGTTTGTTTATCCGATTAATCTGGGTTATAATACAGATTCTAGTATTAAAATAAATAATTATGCCGGCTTAATAAGCGTTATTTCGAGTCAGGTGGTTAATTTTAATATTACAGGACTGCAATTTCCAGTAAACGTTGTCATTAATACGAATGATAGTGAAGTTACCATAGAAGATGAAACGGCTCTGATAGAGGTGTTGAGAGCATGTCAGTTTAATACGATACGAGATGATTTTGATACTTTTTTTAATGAATGTTTTAGATTTGAGTATCCTGTAACGTTAATAAATTCGAATGACAGAGGGATTGTATTAGAGTCTGACCAGGATTTTGATTCTTTTTTTCAAAATCAGGGAGCAGCGTATCAGCCTACTATTAAGTTTCCTATAAATCTTTTGGTAGCACCAGATTTTAATCCACAATCTATTAGTACTTATTTTGAGCTATACAGAATTATAAATGCCTGTGAGACTCGATGTCCAGAGTTGAATTTTACATCTAATTTGAATGATCCGTACAACTTAGCGTATACATTCGAGGCAATTTTCCCTGACTTAACAACTGTTGGGACTTACAGCTGGTTTATAGATGATGAATTTGTAGAAGAAGATGGACCCGATAATGAAGGTGATAATTTGCTGGTTCGTAATTTTGATGCTCCAGGAGAATATAAGATATGTATAAAAACAGAAAACGATACTTGTCCTGAATTTTGTGAAAATATTGTTGTACCAGAACTATGTACAGAATTATTTTTTGAAGTAAATCAAGATGTTGCTGGTGTAGAATTGACTGCGGATTTCGAAGGAATCTCTAATATTACGTATCAGTGGGTTGTAAATGATCAGGTTGTAGAAGTAGATGGTGGAGCAGATGGAAATAATCGTTTGATTCCTGATATTGGACCAGGAACGCATTCGGTATGTATCAGAGCAACCGTACCATCTTGCCCTAATGATAATGAAGTTTTGGAGTTTTGTAATAATGAAATAATAGTAGAAGAAACTTGCCCGAACCTTTCTTTTGGTTTTGAACCAGAAGGAAATAATCAATATAGTTTTTTCGCTAGTTTTGAAGACGATGACAGTATCACCTATGAATGGATTGTAGATGATATGTTGCAAGAGGTTGATGGAGGTTCAGATGGTGATGGTATTTTTACTTTTCAGTTTGAACTCGCAGGGACTTATACGGTATGTATGCGTGCAGAGAACTCTTCTTGCCCAAGTGGGACTGAGTTTTGTGAAGAAATTGTGGTTCAGTAAGAGATAATCTTGTATTTATAGTTGTCAAGATGATAAAAATTATAAATGATATTAAAGGATTTTGAAACTCCTGTACTGATCAATAACGAATACCATAATTCTTTTTTATACCTGTGGATGTAACCTATCTAAACGATGGATATTCCTTAATTTTGTAAAAAAAAGAATATGAGATATCATACTAGAAAAATTGTAAAGCCAGGAGATCTAAATCCCAATGAGACTTTATTTGGCGGTAGATTATTAGAATGGATCGATGAAGAAGCAGCTCTATATGCAGTGATACAACTAGAAAGTAAGAGAGTCGTTACTAAATTTATGTCAGAAATTAATTTTGTCAGCTCTGCAGTGCAGGGAGATATTGTAGAAATAGGGATGGATGTAGCAAAGTTTGGAAATTCATCGTTAAAGCTTAAATGCGAAGTACGAAATAAATTGACACGAAAAACTATTATTAAGGTAGAAAATATAACAATGGTTAATTTGGGCGAAGACGGCAGACCAACTCCACACGGTAAAACCAAAATAGAGTTTGTAAAGGATAGATTGGCGCAAAACTAAGATTGATAGTTTTAAACATTAAAGTAATCTAAAAAAAACTCAATTTAATTTCTGAGGATTAAATACTTCGAGACTTCATTATGTACCTGGAACTTTTAAGAGGATAGTATAAAGTAAAATTTATAATTCTTAAAAAAAATAAAGATCATCTTATTTTTTTTAAGTAGAGGTTGTCAAAAAAGACAATCTCTATAAGCTTACTAATTACTATAATGTGATTCACATTCAGACGACACGTCATAAAGCCAAGTTGCAGGTTTGTCACAATTTTCTAGATTGCCTCAACCATTAATTACCTTTTGTTGTTCTTTTTTAAATTCAGAAATACCTTCTAAATTTAAAATGTTTTGTAACATACTATAATGTTTTAAATAATTAAACTACTTCTATTTAATAGTGTCAGTAAAACAACAAATGTTACTTGATAATGAGTTGAAAAACAGATTAATTAAGAAAGATTAACAAGTTAGAAAGGTTTCAATTAGCGCAAAACTAATTTTTTAATAAGGTCACGATTCATAGCTTCATTAAGGTTATAGATAATTTTCTCTTTTCCGTAACTTAATTCTTCTCTAAGTACAGAAGATGTAAGTTCTATATATAAAGTATCACGATCTAATTTGACATTCCTGGTGTATTTTGTAATAGCAGGTCCCATGATCTGCTCCCAGGCGTCACGCACTTCTACCTTATCCAAACCTTTCTGTAATTTATTTTTACTGACAAATTCCTTAAGAACGTCACTTAATAACTGATGATCATTTTGTCTTGCCATGTATATCTTTATAATTGTATTCTTGTATGAGATTTATAAAAGTAAAGGTTTCCTGCTTCATTTTTTAAAATCATTTGATTTTCTTTTGCAGAAATGATAGTTTCTTTCCAGGTGGCGAGTTGAGTTTTATAATAGATTCTTAGGCTGTCGTTCTCTATTTTTAGCGTTACTCTTTCGCTATGATTGGTGCTTATATATTTACCATCTAATGTAGGTTGTACTTTCTTACGTACTCCTTTCATTTCTGTGACTTCAAAAAAATCAATATGCTGATTAAAGTTATATTGTTTTTCCTTCCCCTCTTTTGTAACTACTTTTTCGATTTCCCAATATCCATTGATGTAGTCAATATATGTTTCTGGTTTAGGAGAGGAACAAGAGAGGATCGAGACTATTGCGATTATATTTAAAAGGGTTTTCTGCATACGTATTATTTTATTGAATTGTTGTATACTTTTTACCAGAAATTAAAAAAAAGTATAGATCACTCTATGTTAATCTGATGATTTTATAGGACTGAGATATTTTTTTTACCACATTTTCTGTTCGATCGGCATGGGTGTCACTAATAAATAGTTGACCAAAATTCTGATCTCCTACAAGTTTTATAATATGTTCAACACGTTTTTCATCTAGTTTATCAAAAATATCATCAAGAAGTAATAAAGGGTGTACCTTACTTTGTTTTTTTATAAAGTCAAATTGCGCAAGTTTTAGAGCTATTAAAAAAGATTTTTGTTGTCCTTGACTGCCAAATTTTTTGATTGGATATTCATTGATCTCAAAAGATAAATCATCTTTATGAATCCCTACACTCGTATATTGTAGGATTCTATCCTTTGCTAAATTTTGTTCCAGAAGTATCAACAGATCGTTTTCTGATAATTTGCTTTGGTATGATAATGAGACTTTTTCTTCTCCAGAACTTATCGCAGCATAACGTTCTATAAATATAGGTATAAATATTTCAAGAAAAGTGGCTCTTTTTTGATAAACAAAAGTCCCTAATTCATGAAGTTGCTGATTATAGATATCCAAAGTAATGGAATCAAAAGTATTGTTGGCAGCAAAATATTTTAATAATGAATTGCGTTGTGATACCACTTTTGAGTACTTTAATAAAGTCGTAAGGTAGCTGCGATCACTTTGTGATATGACACCGTCAATAAATTTGCGACGCGTATCACTACCATCGGTGATTAAGTCACGATCAGCAGGAGAAATAATAACCAAAGGAAGAAAGCCAATATGCTCACTAAATGTTTCATAGGCTTTAGCATTACGTTTGATTACTTTTTTTTGATTTCTTTTAGCACTGACAAGTACCTTTTCTTCACGGTTGGCTTTTTCATAAATCCCTTCTACTACAAAAAAATCTGCATCATGCTTTATATTTTGTCTAGTAATTGGATTAAAATAGCTTTTGCCAAAAGATAAATGGTAAATAGCATCCAGAATATTCGTTTTTCCTACTCCATTATCACCAACAAAACAATTTATCTTATCATCAAATTCAAAATTGATAGATTCAAAATTTTTATAATTGATTAGGGAAAGCATTTTCAAAATCATAAAACACTGATCGTCAGTAAATAATAAATATAGAGGAATTCTTAAATATGAAGTGCAAAATATTGAAAAATAACAAATATTTTCGCTTTTAATTATGAATAAAAATTTTATTTTTGCGTTTCATTAAAATCAACTTATGGCAACTTATAAGAAACGAGGATACAAACCAAAGAATAAAGAAGAAGAAGTAGAACAACTAGAAGATAATTCTACAACTGCTGAAGTATTTAATACTTTGGATGAGGGAGCTTCCCGGACAGAAGAGTGGGTTGCTGCTAATCAGAAATATATATTCATTTTTGTTGGAGCTATAGCTGTCGTTGTTTTAGGATGGCTGGGATATCAAAAATATATTCAGGAACCTAAAGAACAAGAAGCTTCGAACGAAATGTTCCAGGCACAACAATATTTTGATAATGCAGTAAACGGAAATACTACTGTCAGTGACTCTTTATATACATTAGCACTTAATGGAGGCGAAGGTAAATATGGTTTTTTAGAAATCATAGAAAATTATGGTGGTACAGATGCTGCTAATCTTGCAAAATATTATGCTGGATTTTCATATCTCAATATGAATAAGTATCAGGACGCTATTAATTATCTGGATGACTTTAAGAGTGATGATGAGATGTTAGGTCCTTTGGCACTAGGAGGTATAGGAGATGCTTTTGCGCAACTAGATCAGATGTCAGAAGCATTAGGGTATTATGAAAAAGCAGCAAAGGCAAAAAATAATGACTTTACTACGCCTAAGTTTTTATTAAAAGCTGCAATTACAGCCATCTCTCTTGATAAACCTCAGGTAGCAATTACACATTTAGAAAAAATAAAAGAAGAATTTTCTAAAAGTGTGGAAGCAAACCAGGTAGATGTTCATTTAGGCAGAGCGCAAGGAATGTTAAAATAGATAGAAGAATAAATTCTGAACTTTAGAAATGGCTACAGAAAACAAGAATTTATCTCAATATGATAAATCAACCATCCCAAACTCGAAGAATTTTCGGTTTGGGATTGTTGTTTCAGAATGGAATGATACTATTACCGAAGGTCTTTTTCAGGGTGCTTTTGACGCTTTGATAGATTGCGGAGCGATCAAAGAAAATATTGTTCGCTGGAATGTTCCAGGAAGTTTTGAGTTGATTTACGGTTGTAAAAAAATGCAGGAATCCTATGATATGCTCGATGCTGTGATTGCAATCGGTAGTGTTATCCAGGGAGAAACAAAACATTTTGATTTTGTCTGTGAGGGAGTTACTCAGGGGATTAAGGATCTAAATATACAGAATGATATTCCTGTGATCTTTTGTGTATTGACAGATAATACAATGCAGCAGTCTATAGATCGATCCGGAGGAAAACATGGTAACAAAGGTACAGAAGCTGCTATTGCTGCTATAAAAATGGCACAATTACGTAAAGATGCTAAGTTTTAGATAGTACTTTGTTTTTGTATTCATAAATTCTATTTCCCTGTTTTTGTAAAACGGCATCATCCTTGATGTTTACGTTTTGTCTGTATAATTTATGATGAAACCATATAGCTGTGTTTTTTGATAATTATTTAGGCACTTATAAATAAAGCAAAGCTTACTGATTTAGTGTTTTTTTTAAATAATGTGACCTGAAAATCAATAGTTTAAAGTTTCGAACGTATTGCGGGTTATTTCGTTGTAGTGAGGTTCGAAGTGATCTTATGATTGTCTACATGATTGTTTTTAGAAAATATTTTTTTTGAATGAGCACTTATTTTCATTGTTATTGTAATGCTAAAAGCTTTATAATACTACGTATTTTGAGTATATTTGAATAATAAAAAGGAGAGGAGCAGATCGTGAAATTAAGTATTCCTAAAAGAAAGACTAACAGAAGGTATAACTATACGCCCAGGTATTACAAAGGGAAGAGTGAAGGTAATATCTATGATTTTGAAAATAGAATCACTAAATATCGCGAAGCTACAAATGCTATTGATTTTGGTTCTCAATGGAGTGAAGATAGAAAAGCAAGTCGTAATAGAGGAAACAGAGAAATAAATAAAAGAGTCATTTATATCGCTTGTGTACTTATTTTTATCTTTTTATATTTTATTGATTTTGATGTTTCTATTTTTACTGCTCAATAATACATGTCAGATATTATTCAATTATTACCAGATCACGTAGCAAATCAAATTGCCGCAGGAGAGGTAGTACAACGTCCAGCCTCAGTAGTTAAAGAACTACTGGAAAATGCTATCGATGCCAAAGCGACTCACATAAAATTGATTATTAAAGAAGCAGGAAAAACATTGATTCAGGTAATCGATGATGGCATGGGGATGAGTGTTACTGATGCCAGGTTAAGTTTTGAGCGTCACGCTACCTCAAAAATAAAAACAGCAGAGGATCTTTTTCAATTAAAGACTAAAGGTTTTAGAGGAGAAGCACTTGCCTCTATAGCAGCCATAGCCCATGTAGAATTGAAAACAAAGCAGGAGAAGGATGAGGTAGGTACAGAAATTAAAATAGAAGGAAGCCAAGTGATATCCCAAGAGGTATGTGTATCACCAAAAGGAACTTCTATTAGTGTAAAGAATCTGTTTTATAACATTCCCGCAAGACGTAATTTTTTAAAATCTAATTCAGTAGAACTTAGGCATATTATAGATGAATTTCAACGGGTAGCTATGGTACATGCGACTATCAAATTTGATTTTTATCACAATGGGAGCGAAATTTTTAACCTTCCGATTTCAAATCGTCGACAACGTATTGTTCAGGTTTTTGGAGGAAAAACAAATGAGAAACTGGTACCCGTAAATGAAGAAACTGACTTAGTTAGTATTAGTGGGTTTGTAGGTAAGCCAGAATATGCGAAGAGAACACGAGGAGAACAATTTTTCTTTGTGAATGATCGATTTATAAAAAGTGCTTATCTCAATCATGCAGTCAGTTCGGCCTTTGAAGGCTTGCTGAAGGAAAAAGCACATCCAAGTTATTTTATATATCTAAAAGTGGATCCACAGTCTATTGATATTAATATTCATCCAACAAAGACAGAAATTAAATTTGACGACGAGCATGCTTTATATGCCATGCTGCGTTCGACTATTAAGCATAGTTTAGGTCAGTTTAATGTAGCACCAGTATTGGATTTTAATAGAGATTCATCTATGGATACTCCATACGAGTATAAAGGTAAAATAGCGCAGACTCCAACAATAGAAGTAGATAGAAGTTTTAATCCTTTTAAGGAAGAGAAAAAAGAAAATGCAGGGTTCTCTTCTTCAAAACCTTATACTGATTTCAAAAAAGATGCCGCAGGAAGTTGGGAGAATTTATATGTTGGGCTAGATACCCCGGATATAGCTCCTAAACCTGTTGAGAATAATTTTTCTACAGTAGAATTCGAAAGTACTGAAGTAACAGGTTCTTTGTTCAAAGGTAATGAGAATACAGAATTAGCACATAATACTACGTATCAATTAAGACGTAAATACATTGTCACTACTATAAAAAGTGGAATGGTAATTATTAATCAGCACCGTGCGCATCAGCGGATATTGTATGAAGAGGTATTGCGCAATATTACTATGGCGAGTGCTGTCAGTCAACAATTGTTATTTCCATTAAAACTTTCTTTTTCTAAGCAAGAAGCGATATTGTTAAAAGAAGTAAAAGAGCAGTTAGAAAATACAGGTTTTGTTTTTGATGACATTTCAGAAGAAGAAGCTACCATTTCCGGAATTCCAACAGTAACAACAGAAAGCGAAGTCTCTATGCTGTTAGAAAAGTTGGTGAGTGATATAGAGCAGGAAGTGCCGGATAGTGGTTTTTCGTTGACAGATCTTTTAGCAAGGTCAATATCTGGTAGTTTGGCAGTAAGAACTGGGGTGGATTTAGAAATAGAGCAACAGCAGCATATTGTAAATAGTCTCTTTGCATGTACAGAACCCACCATAACACCTGATAATAAACCAACGTTCATCACCCTGACAGTAGATGACATAGATAAGAAATTTTAAATATATGGGGAGAATTACAGACACGGTAAAAACTTTACTGATAATTAATGTTATTTTTTTTATAGGATCTCTGACATTAGGAGATGTTGCATATCGATTATTTGCTTTATGGTTTCCTAAGAATGACAATTTTCAGATATGGCAGGTGGTTACGCATATGTTTATGCATAGTCAGTCAACCTTTACACATATATTATTTAATATGTTTATGTTGTACATGTTTGGTAGTCATTTAGAAACCTCTATCGGGCAAAAGAAATTTTTGTTTTTATATTTTTCTTCTGGCTTTGGAGCTATGTTACTTCAATTAGTATTTTATTATGTTCAGTTTCAGCCTGCGTATCAGAGTTTTATTGAGGCTGGTTTTACTAATGAGGAGGTGATAGGTTTTTTAAAATCAGGAGAATATAGCACTGCTGTTTTGCAGTATACCTCAGAAGAAAGTGTTTCTAATATGTTTGGAGCATATAGAAGTTTGATGGTAGGTGCTTCTGGTGCAATTTCGGGTATCATAGTGGCTTTTGCTGTGCTATATCCCAATTTACCATTATATCTAATGTTTATCCCTATTCCTATTAAAGCTAAGTATCTGGTGGCTGCTTATTTTGCTATGGATTTGTTTGGCGGAATTACCGGACAATCCATTATGGGTCCATCTAATGTAGCACATTGGGCACATATTGGTGGAGCGGTCATAGGATTTATTACGATGTGGTATTGGAAGAAGAATTCATTTAATCAAAATCGCTGGAACTAATGGCATTGATAGACGATTTAAAACTGAAATATAAGATGATTACTATCATAGAAAAACTGATAGTAATCAATGTAGTTGTATTTGTTTTGTTTTATCTCTTGAATACCTTTGCATTTTTATTTAAAATACCAAACAATTCTTTACAGGATTGGTTCGTGTTTCCTAAAGAGCTTAGTGAATTTATAGTAAAACCGTGGACAATAATTACCTATGCATTTCTGCATAGTGATATATGGCATATCGCTTCTAATATGATATTAATGTATTTTTCCGGAAGATATTTTGTTCAGTATCTAACAGGAAAAAGAGTGCTTACTGTTTATTTTCTAGGAGCAATTTTTGGAGCGTTATTATATATGTTATCATATAACTTATTTCCTGCTTTTTCTGAGATAGGAGCTTCTTCCTTATTAGGAGCTTCTGCTTCTGTCATGGCTATATTAATTGCAATCGCAACGTATATACCTAATATGACAATTAGGTTGATGTTTTTAGGGAGTATTAAATTCTGGTGGATAGCTGCTTTTTTTGTGATATTAGATATAATTCAGATTCCTGTTAGTAATGCAGGTGGTCACATAGCTCATTTAGGAGGGGCTTTGTTTGGATATGTCTATGCAAGTCAGCTTAAAAAAGGAAATGATATAGGAGGCTGGTTCGAAAAAATAATGGATGCTACAGTAAGTATGTTTACTTCCAGAAAAAAAAGCCCCTTAAAAACGGTGCATAAAGCGACCAAAACCAAAACAGCTTCGAACAAGCGAACGAATTTATATAAAGAAAAAGAGAAGAATCCTAATCAGGCTCAGATCGATGCAATACTTGATAAGATTAGTAAAAGTGGATATGAAAGTTTGACAAAACAAGAAAAGGATTTTTTGTTCAAAGCTGGTAAAGAATAATTATGTATGAGAAAGCTGGTAAATAAGATTGTTTTTATCATCAATTCCTTTGCAGCTTTTGCTTTGTTATTATCATATCTGCTGCCATATGTTTCGCCTCATACTTTTCCTTTACTCTCCGTATTAAGCCTGGCAGTGCCTGTGCTAATAATAATAAATGTAATATTTTTACTGTATTGGGTGGTACTCCTGAACCGAAAAATGTTAGTATCACTACTGATTCTGATTTTAGGAATTTCGCATGTTTCTTCTTTGTATAAGTTGAGAGGAAAGTCATCTGAAGAAATAGAAGGTGTTACTTCTCTCTTAAGCTATAACGTGCATAGTTTTAATAGATTTCATTGGATTGATTCAGAGGAGATACCTCAGAACATTTCTAAATTAATAAAAAAACAAGATCCTGATGTTTTTTGTGCACAGGAGTTCTATAATAATGCAGATACCGATTTCAGTCAGTATCAGCATAAATATGAGTATTTTAATCATAATAGAAGAGAGTTAGCTCTGGTTATCTTTTCTAAATATCCTTTTTTAAATAAAGGCTCTTTGAGTTTCGAAAAAACACCCAATAATGTGATTTTTGCCGATATAGTGATAAAATCAGATACAATACGTGTGTATAATGTGCATTTGCAATCACACAGGATCAGTTCTAATACCAATGAGCTGGCAAAAGTCGATTCACAGAAGTTACTAAAGCGCATACAAGTATCTTTTAAAAAACAACAAAACCAGGCAGAAAAACTTATTGAGCACATGAAATCATCGCCATATAAAAATATTGTGATGGGAGATTTTAATAACACTGCTTATTCTTATGTATATGATAAAATTAAATCAGAAAATCTTTTGGATACATTTAAGGAGGCCGGGAGCGGTTTTGGTAAAACTTTTAAATTCGAATTATTCCCAGCAAGAATTGATTTTATTCTAGTTCCAGAAGATATTGATGTGATTGATTTTAAGAGTTTTGATGTAGAACTATCAGATCATTATCCTATTTTTTCTAAAATTAAACTATAGTGACAGTTCTATATGAAGTCAGACAACATCATCCAGCAGTCTATTTGATCTGTGATGATATGCCATAATAGTGCCAGTCCGGCGATTCTCGTTTTTTTAGGTATTGATAGTATGAGATATGATACAATAGCATAGCTACTATGTAAAAAGTGAAACCCTACACTGCAGCGATTAGGATCAAAAACAGGATCAGCTATTAGGTGATCTAGATCTATTAGCATAGCTGTTAAAAAAATAAGATAATTTTTTTTCCAATATTTTGGAAAAAAAACCAGAACAATGGCTATAGGAATTAAAAAATGAAGGCCATAATGAATACAAGTCCTAAGCATCAAAAGATTTTTTGATTCTCCAGATAGGTAAGGGCATTGGTGCCTTCATTAAATAATAGATCCAGGATAGAGAGATTTTGTATGAAACCATGTTTTTCTGAAAATACCTGAATATATTTTTCCAGCAACACTGATTTTTCCTTTCTTGCATTTACAAGATATCTCATATCTCTATGGACTACGGCATCTTTTATATATGTATTTGTTTTGGTGTAGTTACGATCCAATTGCAAGCAGTCAAGAATGATTTCTATACATTCATAATTAAAATCTAATAAAAACGTTTTCTTTTTTTTGAATAAGTGTGCAAATTCATCCTCATAGTATTCAAAAAAAGGAGAAGTGCGATAAGCAGTCTCTATGGATCTCCAGTGTGTTTGCTGCCAGGGGAAATCATTTTCTATACGTATATCTCTATATAACTGTCTGTTATTTTTTCCTAAATGTTTTACAGGTATAGTCAATAGAAGTTTACCATTGGCTCCATAAATATAAGTCCTATTGCGATAGGTCTGTTTTTGGTAATTATCATGATCCTCAAAAACAACTTCGCCTGATTGGGCGATAGCTACATACTTTGATATAGATCCAAAATACATTGGATGGAGTAGGGTGGGTTTCAATTTTTGAAATTACTATTAATTTATACTAATTAGCTTTCTTCTTTTTTCTGTAAAAGTTGAAACCAAACCATCCAGCTAAAGCGATCAGGAAGTAATAAAAATAAGATCTTGGTTCTCCATCTCCTCCTACGGTTGTAAATAGGCGTTCCCATCTAATTTTATTAAAGAATCCTTTGGCATTGCTATCCCAACTCATCCATATAAAAACAGGTTTTCCTACGATGTGATTTGCAGGTACATATCCCCACATACGGCTATCTTCACTATTATGACGGTTGTCTCCCATCATCCAGTAATAATCTTGTTTAAACGTATAGCTGTCTATAGGATTGCCATTAAGTAATACGTTCGTCCCGTTTACAGACAGTTTATTGTCAATACCCAATTCAGAACCTTCATACACTTCAATAATTCTTCTGTAAAGCGAAAAACTTTTTAAGTTCATTTCTACTGTTGTACCCGCTTTTGGGATATAGATGGCACCAAAATTATCTATAGTCCAGTCTACCTTGCCATTGTTAGGAAAAATAGACGAATCTTTTCTTGGAGCTTTCTGAGAAATAACCCTTTCTACACTGGTAACGTAAGGATTATTTTTTAGGTTTTTAGCATTTTCTTCGGATAATTCTGCGGCAATATACCCTCCGGAGTTGTCAGTAGGGTATAGATTTTTACCATATATTAACTTGTAACGGTCATAAAGGTTTTTTGGATTAAACCCGCTTTTGGTTTTTATTGTGTATGAATATTGTACCCGGGCTCTATAAGATAATTGTAATGGTTTATTGTTAATATGTACTTTACCCTCAATAATAGAGAGAGAATCACCAGGGGTTCCAACACAGCGTTTTACATAGTTTGATTTCTTATCAATTGGTTTATAAACATTGATACCAGAATTATCTCTAAAAAACCGAACAGTATCTACAGGCCAGCTAAATACTACAATGTCATTACGCTTAATTTTTTGGAAACCAGGGATTCTAAAATATGGATATTGTATATCACTATTATAGGATTTGGTTTTAGCTAACGGTATCGTATCATGAACCATAGGGAATGATATGGAGGTCATAGGGGTTCTGGCTCCATAATGAAATTTACTTACGAATAAAAAATCTCCTATTAGCAGAGTTCTCTCCAGAGACCCTGTCGGGATTGTATACGGTTGCATAAAATAGGTATGTACAATAGTGGCAGCAACGACCGCAAAAAGTACTGAGCTAATCCATTCTCCCGCTGCAGTTGTAGGTTTTAGGCTTCTGTCTTCTATATAATTGACATCTAGCATGTAGTTTACATAAAATATGTAGAGCCCTAATGTTACAATAGCCAAAATGGTATCTGTGGTACTGTTTTTTCCGAAACTTCTAATCGTTTCTACCCATATTACCGGTAGCATAATCACATTGATTACAGGAATGAATAAAAGTATAACCCACCACCACGGGCGATTAATTATTTTCATTAAAATTACTGCATTGTATACTGGTACTGCTGCTTCCCAAGCTTTTCTTCCTGCTTTTATATATAATTTCCAGGTTCCTAAGAAATGTACTACTTGTACTGCCAGGAAAAAAATAAACCATTCTGTAAGTGTCATTCGTCTTTGTTTTTAGTATAAGTGCTTCTATTGGTAAAAGCGTTACACTTTTAAATATTTTTTTATAATCCCAAAACGTCTTTCATACCATATACACCTTTCTTATTGCATAACCATTCTGCAGCAATTACGGCACCCAACGCAAAGCCCTGTCTGTTATGCGCGGTATGTTTGATTTCTATATCATCTACTTCAGAAGTATAGGTTACGGTATGCGTACCAGGAACATTTTCAATTCGTTTTGCAATAATAGGAATAGTATTTTGATCACCATGATCTAACTTCCAGGAATTTTTTGATGTATTTTCTATAATTCCTTCGGCTAGCGTAATGGCAGTTCCACTAGGAGCATCTAGTTTCTGGGTATGATGAATTTCCTCCATATGAATATCATATCCTTGGATGGGGTTCATCATTTTTGATAGTTTTTTATTTAATTCAAAAAATAAATTAACTCCCAGGCTATAATTCGATGCGTAGATAAATCCTCCTTGTTTTTCAGTACACAAGGATACCATTTGATCATAATACTCTAACCAGCCTGTAGTTCCGGAAACAATAGGTACTCCGGCATTAAAACAATTAGTTATGTTCTGTACAGCAGCGTTGGGGATACTAAAATCTATGGCTACATCTGCCACAGAAACATCATATGAAGTGTCATCTTTGTCTACTTTAAGGATAATGGTATGTCCTCTTTCTATTGCAATTTTCTCTATGGTTTTTCCCATTTTGCCATATCCTAGCAGTGCGATATTCATATTTTCTTGATTGGTTGTTAGTAGTTATAAAGTTTAAAAACTATAAGTAAGAGATACACCATAACTTGGTTTTGCGTCGAACTCGTTAAAATTTAGTTTGGGGTTAAATGATAGGTCTTTACTTATATTAAATTGCTGTAAATGTGCTGTTACATTGGCATCTACTATATTTAATACATACAATCCTACGGTAATTAATATGGATAATTCCTGATCTCTTCGAAAACGGCGTTGCCTGTCGATTAGTTGTTCATTGTCAAGGATGCTTAATCTATTATCACCATCCGGAAGACCTGCTAATCTACGTTTAAAAAGATCTCTAGCCTCATTGTACTGGTCGTTATTAAAGGTGTAAAAATAAATACCTGCACCAATAGCTCCATAGACAATAGGAATTTTCCAGTATTTTCCGGTGTACGCTTGACCAAGTCCAGGAACTATAGCCGAATAAAATGCGGCTTTAGCTGGAGCTAAAGGTTCGTAGGGTCTAATTTTTTTCTTTCTTCTTTTCTTTTTTTTGACAGCTACTTGTTCGGTCACAATTTTTAGCTCTTCATTTTCATTTTCTTCTTGAGCAAATAGTGTGCAGGAGCAAAAAAAAAGTAATATTATAATATGAAAGGATTTAATTTTCACTATCTATTAGTTTCTTTAAACGTTTAAAATCTTCTTCTGAAGAAAACGGGATAATTAATTTTCCACGTCCATTGTTGGAGACCTTTACATCAATCTTGGCTCCAAAATATTCAGAAAAGTCTTTTATTCCTTTTAATATGTATGGAGGAGCCTTGGTTTCAGTTTTTTTAGTACCTGTATTTTCTTCTTTTTTACCTAAAGACCTAACTAATTCTTCAGTGTTACGAACCGATAGAGAATTTGCTATAATTTTTTCATAAATAGAGAGTTGTTCCTGTTGGTCAGTAACATTTATAAGTGCTCGTCCATGTCCCATAGAAATAAAACCATCTCGTATTCCCGTTTGTACTATAGGATCTAATTTTAATAATCTTAGATAATTGGCAATGGTTGATCTTTTTTTACCGACTCGATCACTTAATTGTTCCTGAGTTAGGTTGATTTCGTCAATTAATCTTTGGTAAGACAATGAAATCTCAATGGGATCCAGGTCCTGGCGTTGTATGTTTTCTACCAATGCCATTGTCAAAGATTCCTGATCATTAGCAATTCGAATGTATGCAGGGATCGTTTTTAAGCCAACCAGTTTGGACGCACGAAAACGCCTTTCTCCACTGACTAATTGATATTTGTCAAAATCAAGTTTTCTTACCGTAATAGGTTGTATGACTCCAATCTCTTTTATAGAGGTAGCCAGTTCTTGTAACGTTTCATCATTAAAGCTGGTACGAGGCTGAAAAGGGTTTACCTCGATACTATTCATATCTAATTCTATGATATTACCAACGACCTTATCAGCATTTTTATCTTCTGCTGATTTTATATCATTTTCAGGATCTTTCAATAATGCTGATAGCCCTCTACCTAATGCCTGTTTTTTTGTTGCCTTCGCCATGAATCATTAACTATTTTTCTTTATAATCTCGTGTGCCAAACTTAAGTAATTACTTGCTCCTTTACTAGAAGCATCATAATTTATTATACTTTCTCCATAGCTGGGAGCTTCACTCAAACGTATATTTCTTTGAATGATTGTTTTAAAAACCATTTCATTAAAATGTTTCTGTACTTCTTCGACCACCTGATTGGATAATCTCAATCTGGAATCATACATGGTTAATAGAAGTCCCTCAATATCCAATTGTTGATTATGTATTTTCTGAACACTTTTTATAGTGTTTAATAATTTACCTAATCCTTCCAGTGCAAAATATTCACATTGTATTGGTATAATAACAGAATCTGAAGCTGTAAGCGCATTTAGAGTTAATAATCCCAGTGAAGGAGCACAGTCGATTAAGACATAGTCATATTGTTCTTTGAGATCATTGATTGCTTTTTTTAGCATGTATTCTCTTTCATCCTTATCAACAAGTTCAATTTCTATGGCTACAAGATCGATATGTGCTGGTATCATATCAACATTCGGTGAATTGGTAGCTATAATAGCTTCTTTAGATGTAATAGTATGTTCCAGAATCTGATACGTTCCTTTTTCAATACTTTCTACATCTATACCAAGTCCCGAAGTAGCATTAGCTTGAGGATCTGCATCTATAAGTAATACTTTTTTTTCTAAAACTCCTAAAGAAGCTGCTAAATTTACTGAAGTTGTAGTTTTACCTACACCTCCTTTTTGATTGGCAATTGCTATTATTTTACCCATAAGGGGAGATTTGGATTAACAGCGATAAAAATACAATTAATTATACATTATAAAAATGAAAAATATTAACATTTCCAGATTAAACAGGCTATCCGCTGTAGTATGGGTATTTTAGCGTGTTTATAAATATATCTTATTTGAAAAGTATGTATGAAAAGAGAATTTCAGAAATAAACAAAAAACAGCAACGATTCTCTTTTGTGGGTTGCTTTACTTGCTTTTTTTAGCTTTGATTGCTGCTTCCAGCATATCCCACATTTGTTGGGGGACTTCTTCCAAAAGGTTAAATTGCCCTGCACCTTTAAGCCATTCACCACCATCCAGAGTAACAACTTCTCCATTTACATAAGAAGAAAAATCTGATACTAAATATGCAGCTAAATTTGCCAGCTCCTGATGGTCACCAACACGCTTAAGAGGCACTTTTTTAGATAGATCATATTTTTCTTTCATATCACCTGGGAGTAGCCTGTCCCATGCGCCTTTTGTAGGAAATGGTCCTGGGGCGATAGCATTGAATCTCATTCCGTATTTAGCCCATTCCACGGCAAGTGATCTGGTCATTGCTAATACTCCCGCTTTTGCAGTAGCACTTGGTACTACGTATGCAGAGCCTGTCCAGGCATAGGTAGTTACGATATTAAGTACTACTGTATTTTGATATTTTGTGTCAATCCAATGTTTTCCGAATACAAGTGTACAGTTTTTAGTTCCTTTTAGAACAATATCAATGATTGTATCAAAGGCATTGGCAGATAAGCGTTCTGTGGGAGAAATAAAATTTCCGGCAGCGTTATTTAATAAGATATCTACAGATCCAAACTGATCAATCACCTGATCTCTCATCGCTTCTACCTGATCATAATGCCTTACATCACATTGTACAGGCAGGCAAGTACCCCCAGTTTCTTTCTCAAGCTCTATTGCTGTATCTTTAAGTTTTTCGAGATTACGAGATGTAATAGCCACTTTTGCACCAAGTTCCAGAAAGTATTTGGTCATTGATTTTCCTAGTCCACTACCGCCTCCAGTAACAACAATGTTTTTTCCTTCTAGTGCTCCGTCTCTAAGCATTTTATCCGTATAACTCATGTTTTTTGTATAAGTGTCATTTATAGTGCTGAAAAATACAATTTATATTTATAAAAAATTATGCTTGCATAGTTTTTTATGCCTACCTATGTTTCTAGTCTAATATATTAAGAAAATCAATATTTTTGGTATTTTGATGGTAATATTGTTAATAATTTAGGACTTTCATGTTTTTAGATTGCTCCATTTCATTGACCACCATTCTTCTTTTCCCTGAGGCTAGTAAAGGTATTTCATCTACATATTCAATGCTTAATACGGCATCATCTCCCAGGTAAGATCTGAATTCAATAAGAAATTCTTCTTCTCTTAGAAAAGTAGTCTCCGAATTAAGTTTAAAAACATATTCTTTAGTATCTCTCTGAATGAGTTGGCATTGTTTCAGTTCTTGGTATTTGTTTACAATCAGTACTACATTAAATATGATTATTTCTCCACGTGTATTTTTTATAGTGTCTATTTTTCTTCCTTCAATATGTGTAAGAACTTCTTTGCCTTGTACTGTATCAATGCTTCCTAAATCACCTGTGTCATATCGAATCATAGGCATGCAATAATTAAAAAAATCAGTCACGATGATTCGTCCAATAGTTCCTTTTTCTACTGGTTGATCTGTATCTATGTCTAGAATTTCTACATGATAACTAGCGTGGTTGATAATAAAATAGGACTCACCTGCTGGTTGTTGCGCAATTATGCCATTTTCCAGATTAGAGTATCTGGAAATTGCATGAATACCAAAATATTTTGTTATGGATTTTTTTGTGTATGCATCTAATTTTTCTGAAATCGTTATTATTGATTTTACATCATTGGATTTAAAACCGGTGTCTGTTCGATCAAGATATTTACATATTTTCGTAAATGCAGAAACATAGCCCAGCAAGCTGGGTTTCTTTTTTCTTTTTTGTATATCCTTGAGTAACGCTGCTATAAAATCATCAGAGAGTTCAAAAACATCGATAGGGACGACATTTTGAGTAAAACGAGTTAAGAAATTTTTCTTTTCGAATGCATTCCAAAGCCTGAAAAAGTATAATTTATCTCCTACACTGAATGATGCTTTCTGCCAGAAAAATAAATTATCTGCAACAGTTCGGATTCTTTTATTTTTGTTTTGACAAACCTTAAAAGGGGTTCCTGTAGAGCCACTGGTGCAGACGGTTATTTTTTCCTTGTCGATATACGCAGTAGATTCGAACTCAGATTTTTTTTTTCGAATTAAATTTTTATTTATTACCGGAAAAGAAGTTAATTGTGGGTTTTTATCTCTGTAAAACGGAACCGTGTGGATGGCGTGACTTAAAATCTTTTCCAGATATTGCTGTTTTCTTTTTTTGGATTCATCTGAAGATCCATCGGTGAGTATGGTTTTAATATCTTCAAAATTTGACTTTTTTTTACTTCCGGTTAACAAATCTACAAACCAGAACGACTTATTACGTATTTTTTGTAACATAATTTACAGGTTTTAAAGGTTGAGTGTATTGGGTATTGATACTTAATCTAGGGTGTAATTGTTTTAAGATCAAAAAGGCTAACGTTCTTATTTTCATTAGTTAAGAGTTAAGTTAGGGAATTTTTCGTCTAAAAACAAGTCTAAGCCTCCTCTAAAATTTCATTAAACAAAGGGTGTTTTAAGTATCCTCCAAAAGCAATATCCGGTGTGATAAAAGAATTGTTGTCATTTCCTTCTATAATTACAGGGCCATCGGGGCTAATCGCAATATCCCAACCAATAATTCGATCAGGAATATAAGAAACAGCTTTTTTTACCAGTGCGAGAGATTCTGTAAAATACGGAATTGAAAAACCGTCAAATTGTGTATGAGTATCTGGGTGTTTTTGTAATTGTTTGCCGCCATATTTCATAAGTTGGTGGCTTAAACCTTTTAGCTCTCCTTTTTGAATATCAACAGATAAGTAAATACCTCCAGAGCTGCCATTATCTACAACATTGCCTCCACACCCAAAACGCATGAATGCCGATAGTATATGGATATTATTATTCTTATCTATATAGGTGTCAAAACGTATGGTGTTTATGCTATGAGCATATATTTTATTGATTTCCGGATGTTGTACTACAACTTCCTGATGAATGCATTCATTTGATAAAATATAATTCGCGTGTTCAGAGACCTGATTGTTCAGATTGCTTTTTGTTATTAAAAAACAACCGGTGCCTCCCATTTCTGTCATAGACTTTATAAAAATAGTAGCTGTTTGAGTTTTTTCGAATATCATTTCAATATATTGCGCTAATTCTTCTGAGGTGTTGATTGTATATTTCTTAGTTTTATAGTAAAACTGCTTTTTGAAATTATGACTTATAAGTTTAGGAACAGGAAAACTGTTTTGTTCCATATATATTGCAAATGATAATTTATTTCTTAAAAGAGAGGCAAATTGATATTTGTGTAGGTTTTTAGAAAAAGTAATTTTATGTACTTCTTTGTTACTGAGATAATCTGTATAATTAAGGATGTTTTTTCTGTAAAGAAATTTGCCAAAATAAAAGTATGGTTTTTCTTTTTTTACGATCCAAAAGATAAAAGCTTCTTTACAAATTCTAAAAAGACTTTTCCTGTTTTTATCCTTTATAAAAACGGAAATTCTTTTATTGAAAAGGGCAATTTTGTTTGTCATAAATAAGCACGCTTATTGGTAAAACGAATTCAATTTTTTTATGGTATATCCACAGAAATAAAAACTATTGAAACGTCGAAATTAAAATATCCAAAATAGTAATGGCAGCATCACTAATCTTGGTGCCAGGACCAAAAATTGCTACAGCACCTGCATCAAATAAATAAGTATAATCATCAGGAGGGATGACTCCACCAACAATAATCATAATATCTTCTCTTTCATATCTTTTTAATTCTGAAATGATTTGAGGAACCAATGTTTTATGCCCTCCAGCCAGTGAGGATACTCCTACTATATGGACATCATTTTCTACTGCCTGCTTAGCAGCTTCTGCCGGTGTCTGAAACAAAGGACCAATATCTACATCAAAACCAACATCTGCATAACTTGTAGCAACTACTTTTGCCCCTCTATCATGACCATCTTGTCCCATTTTTGCAATCATAATTCTTGGTCTTCGACCTTCGAGTTCTGCAAACTGATTGGCTAGCTCTCTTGCTTTATGAAAAGAATCATCATTTTTTATTTCTTTGGCGTACACTCCTGTAAATGATTTAATTTCTGCTTTATATCTTCCGAACTCTTTCTCCAGAGCACTACTGATTTCACCTAAGGTAGCTCTTAGTCTGGCAGCTTTTATTGCTAAAGTTAATAAGTTTTGAGTATCATCCTTAGCAGCTTTTGTAATATTATTTAATGCCATTTGTACAGCATTTTCGTTTCTTGAGGTTTTTACTTTTTGTAATCCTGCTATTTGTTGATTTCTTACCGCATCATTATCAACTTTTAATGTGCTTATGGCTTCTTCGCGCGCTAATTTAAATTTGTTAACACCAATAATAACATCTTGTTCGCTATCTATCCTTGCTTGTTTTCTGGCGGCGGCTTCTTCAATACGCATTTTGGGAATTCCAGCTTCTATTGCCTTGGTCATGCCACCCAGCTCTTCTACTTCCTGAATGAGTTGCCAGGCTTTTTCTGAAATTTCGTTTGTTAAAGATTCTACATAAAAACTTCCTGCCCAAGGATCAACAGTACGAGTTATTTGGGTTTCTTCCTGAAGATAGATTTGTGTATTTCTGGCAATTCTGGCAGAAAAATCTGTAGGTAATGCAATGGCTTCATCCAGTGCATTGGTATGAAGGCTTTGTGTGCCACCAAAGGCAGCGGCACTTGCCTCAATGCATGTTCTGGCAACATTATTAAAAGGGTCTTGAGCTGTGAGACTCCATCCACTTGTCTGGCAATGTGTCCTAAGCATTAAGGATTTGGGATTCTTAGGGTCGAATTGCTTGATTAATTTTGCCCATAGCATGCGGGCAGCACGCATTTTGGCAATTTCCATAAAGTGATTCATTCCTATTGCCCAAAAGAAGGATAGGCGAGGAGCAAAAGAATCAATATCCATGCCAGCCTCTATTCCTTTTCTGATATAATCCAGCCCGTCTGCAAGTGTATATGCCAATTCTATGTCACAGGTGGCTCCTGCTTCCTGCATATGATATCCTGATATACTGATGGGATTAAACCTTGGCATATTTTTAGAACAATATTTAAAAATATCACTAATGATCCTCATAGAAGGAGTCGGTGGATAGATATAGGTATTACGCACCATAAATTCTTTAAGAATGTCATTTTGTATAGTTCCGGAGAGTAAACTTTTATCTACATTTTGTTCCTCTGCTGCAACAATATAAAAGGCCATAATTGGGAGAACTGCTCCATTCATCGTCATAGATACAGACATTTTATCTAATGGAATCTGGTCAAAGAGTACTTTCATATCTTCTACGGTATCAATCGCTACGCCAGCCATTCCTACATCACCAACTACGCGTTCATGATCACTATCATACCCTCTGTGTGTAGCCAGATCAAAAGCTACAGATAATCCTTTTTGTCCAGCAGCAAGATTTCTGCGATAGAAGGCATTACTTTCTTCTGCAGTCGAAAAACCCGCATATTGTCTGATCGTCCAGGGTCTGCGTACATACATTGTACTATATGGACCACGTAAATAAGGAGGAATGCCTGCGGAGAAATTAAGATGTTCTAATTCTTTGTTGTCCTCTGCGGTATACACTGATTTAATCTCGATACCTTCAGAAGTACTATGTGTTTTATAATCAGTTTTTAACGTCTGATTGTTGATGTCTTTTGGAACTGTAATATGTTGGATGTTTTTTCTTGTCATTTTCTAAAATATCATTTTTAAAATATATCTGCCAACTATGATTTTAAATGGTATTGGTTACAAAGAATATCAAAATTAGGGTTCGAAATATAAATTTTGCAGGTAAAAGCATTACACAAGATGAGTTCAAGAAAAAGAAGTGTTTTAAGAATTTTATTTTTCTTAAAGAAATAGATGCTGTTTAATAACTCGTCTGGTTTTTTTGGAGTTATTTTTTTTATCCAATTTAGTGCTTCATCAATAATAGTTTTACCTGAGATCGGTGACAAAATAAATAATATAGGAAAACAATACCTTATTCTCATAAAAAAAAATAAATCATCAATAAAATATAAAATTACAATTTTATTGATGATTTATTTTAGAAAACAATAATTATATTAATACTGAGTAAGGTATGATGTGGATTTGACTAGCCAAAAGCTTTTTCGATAACCATAAGTATCGAATAGTAAATGTCAAAAGCAATAAATTCTTTAACCTGAGAGGTGTTGATTTCTTTGTCTACCATGTAATATACCTTTTGAGCTATAAGTGAGGTGCTTACATTTCCATCATTTTCTAATGTGTATATAATTTTTTTAAAATCGTCACTATTACTAGTATTTTTAAGGCATTGTATAAAACCTCCTCTGTAATTAAAAATCAATACTTCCTCATCTTTTTCTTCTGGAGAAGGAGTATACGTTGATGTTTTTTTTGTGGCGTCTCTACTTTCATAATCGCTCAGTTTCACCCATATAGAATTTTTATCATTAGCTTTCTTTTTAAAAGTTCTTGCCAATTGTATAGAATTGTCTGAAGGGAGTTTTCTGAGATCGAGAGATAAACTTGCTACCTCTGCTAAGAACGTTCTATATGTTTTTACAGAATCGCTATCAAATTTATAATGATCAAATAGGTCTTTTTCGAACGAATCAAAGGCTTTTTTGATAAAACCACTTTTGTCTGCAATAGCGCAATCATATTGTTGTGCATTACAGGTGATGGTAAAAAGTAATCCTACTAATACAATATTGGCCATTAATCTCATCTTATGGGGCATCGATTAAGATTTTGTTATGTTAATTATGTGTTATAGATATGTTAATTAGATCGTAAGTTAATAATAAGTTGTTAATTATTAGCGTTTGCTGCTGTTTTTTTATCAATTTTTTCACATAATCTTCGCTGAACTATTGGATTCAGTAAAGTTTTTATAACATTTTTTTTAGAAAAAGGTATTTTTTCCAAATTTGGAATATCTTCACTAGGGTTTTTGAATTTATTAGCGCCAGTTAGTATAATGTGTTCATTATCAAATAAGTCTTGTTCTTTTTTAGCGCTATCTTTTATTTTTCGCTGAATTGTTCCTTCTTTTAATTGTGTAAGATAACCGCCACCTTGTTCGATGTTTTTGAATAGCTCCAGTGCTTTTTCTGATAATTGCCGTGTTAAACTCTCAATATAATAACTTCCTGATGCTGGATTGGTTACGATATCAAAATAACTTTCATTTTTTAAAATAAGTAATTGGTTTAGTGCGATTCTGTTTCCAAAATCATTTTCCAGATTATATATGTCATCATAGCGAAGGTTATAAATAGTATCTGCTCCTCCCAAAATTGCACTCATGCATTCTGTAGTAGTACGTAGCATATTTACATTATAGTCTAAAATGGTTTTATTTCTATGGGAAGGATGTGCAAGGATATGACATTTTTTAAGTAGATCGAACTCTGATGACAAGCTTGTCCATAGCATTCTTAAAGCTCTCAATTTTGCTATTTCAAAGAAGTAATTACTTCCAATAGCTACTTTAAAAACTATAAACGCCTCACTGAAAGAATCCATTTTGTTGGTATTCAGTATATTCAAATACTCGTTAGCATGTGCTAATCCATATGCCAATTGCTGAATCATAGTGGCTCCAGCGTTTTGGAGCAAGCTAATATCAACACTAATAATACTTTTAAGATTTTGAGTTTCTTTTAGAATGCTAATTAGATTTCGGTGATCATCCGCTAACGTATCAAACCAGTTGCCTGTCCTTGAGAGATTGCCAATGCTGTCTACCAATAAAAAGATGTCACCTGTAAACGTTGCTGCAATTTTGTCAAGCTCCCGAGCAAATTTGGAGGATAAAAATAAGGTTTCTATATAGATCGTAATTTCTTCAGAAATATCTTTTAGCAGTTCTTCTGGAATACAATTTTCATTCAAAATAACAAAATAGATACTTTCTGCTCCTTCTTTGATTGCTTTTAGGGCTTTTTTATTTGCAATAACCGCTGCTTCATTAACTTCTATTTTTTGAGCATTTTTCCAGGAAGAAGGATGTGTAATCTGATTTTTGGTTTCTGAAAGATCTTCTTGATTATAAAAAGGTTTTATATCAATACCTTCAAAAGATTTATAAATCAATGCCTCATTATAATCTACACCTTTTAAGTCGAATTGAATTTTTTGTTTCCACTCTTTTGTAGAAACAGCATCGAAACTTTCAAATAAGATTTTAGTCATTATTCTTTTTTTTATGGATACTATCCTCGTATTCAATTATATAAATCTCCTCATTATCACGTTTCATAAAATACTCTTCTCGTGCAAATTTTTCTAATTCACTACTGTCTTTAAGAACTTTTATGTTTTTTTGATCTTTTACAATTTCCTTTTTGTAGTATTCTTTATTATCGTTTAATTCTTTTATTTCCTGATCTAATTCTCTATGTATTAGCCAGGAATTTGTATCCAGAAATAACATCCAGATTACAAACACAAGTATTATCAACACATACTTATTTAAAAATATGGCAAAAAAAGGAATCAACGCAGGTGTGTTCCTTAGTTTTTCTAAATAACTTTTTAACTTCAATCTTAATCGTATGATTTTGGTTTATAAAGGTACAAAAGTTAATCCAAGCGTTCTTTTATAATTGTACGAAGAATATCAACAGCCACATTATTATAGGTGTTATTAGGAATAATTAGATCAGCAAACTCTTTGGTAGGATCAATAAATTGCTGATGCATGGGTTTTAATGTATTTTGATATCTATCCAGAACTTCTTCCATATCTCTACCACGCTCTGCAATATCACGTTTTAATCTTCTTATTAAGCGTTCGTCACTATCCGCGTGGACATATACTTTGATATCAAACATATCTCTTATTGTTGGGTTTGTAAGAATTAAAATACCCTCTACAATAAGCACTTTACTAGGAGCAGTAATTATAGTTTCTGTGGTTCTGTTATGCTCTACAAAAGAGTATACAGGTTGTTTTATAATTTCTCCGTTTTTCAGAGATTTCAGATGATCTCCTAATAATTCAAAATCTATGGATTGGGGATGGTCAAAATTTATTTTAGTTCTCTCTTCATATGTCAGATGACTAGTGTCTTTATAATATGAATCCTGAGAAATTATACAAACTTCATTTTCAGGTAATTCATTTATAATCTGATTTACTACTGTAGTTTTTCCGCAACCTGTGCCACCAGCGATACCAATAATTAACATTTTCCGATTTATTTTCAGCAAATTTAGAAATAGTTATTGAGTTATTGAGTTTTGTGTACGAGAGTTTTTTTTATGATACATATAGGTGAAATTCGGTATTCTTACTGTATTATGACGGATAGTAGATCACACCCGATGACGAATCTTTTTCTGCTCCAGTCACTGTATGTAGACAATTGATTTCTTTTCTCTCCTTTAGTACGCCCATAAAAGCAAAAATCAGTGCTTCCTTAAAATCAATAATTTTTTCCTCCGGAATAACTACATTGACGGTTTGCTTTACTTTCTGCTGTAACATTTTTATTAAAAAATCATTTTTAGCACCTCCACCGGTTATTAATAGCAAAGTATTTTCTTTTTTTATTTCTTTTACAGACTTGGCTATTTGATCAGTAATATGATGTACTGAGGTATGTAGTAAATTCTCGATAGAATCATCAGCTTTTTCTATCAGAGGGATTATTTTTTCTAAAAACCATTCATATCCCAGAGATTTTGGAAATGTCTTCTTATAATACTCTAATCCATTTAGTTTATTTAATAAATCGGTATTTACTATTCCTGAACTGGCCAGGTTTCCTCCCTTGTCATATGCCAGGTCTATTTTCTGACAGAGATAGTTTAATATCATGTTTACAGGAGCAATATCATAGGCAATTCTGGTGTGATTGGATTGAAATGAGATATTACTAATACCTCCCAGATTAAGGCAAAAATCATAGATACCAAACAATAACTGATCTCCGATAGGAACTAAAGGTGCTCCCTGACCTCCCAGAGCGACATCATTAGTCCTGAAATCACAAATGACTTTCTTTTTAGAACGATTTGCTACATGTTGTCCGGATCCGATTTGATAGGTTACTCCAATTTCGGGTTGATGAAAAACAGTATGCCCATGACTGCTTATAAAATCAACATCCAATTTGTTTTTTGCTATAAAATCGGCAGCCTTATCTCCTAACCAGCTTCCATATTCATTATGAAATGCTAGTAAATCGATAGTGTTTAATTGTACTGTGTTTTTGAGCTTTTCTTTAAATCGCGCTGTATATTGAATATCTGCGGTTTTTTCTATAGAAAATTTCCAGATGCCTCCTTTGTTTTCAAAATGACAATAGGCAATATCTAATCCATCCAGAGATGTACCAGACATTAATCCTATTACTTTGTATGATTCTGGAGCAGTAAGCATGTTGCACGTGCAAACTACCAAAAATAATTCTAATATAAATAATAAGCTTAGTTCAATTACTCCCAAGGGTGTCAGTTTGAGTGAAATTCTGATAAGAATTTTGTAAAGAAAATAGATGTTTTGGGGCTAAAAACCTATGCTTGACACACTTTTTCTTCATTAAATCGAATTGATGGTTTTTACTCGATAATCGAGATTTAAATGCTCCGAGGCTTGCCTTGAAATCAAAATATTTTTTTTCAATAAATGCTTCGTATCCTTGCTCCGAGGTAGTAGTTTACTCTTCTGTATTAATAATAGAAACTGTGGTTTGTAAGTATTAGTAAAATAATGGATAAGCGCTATATTTTATTAATATATCTAAGTTCAAACTTGTCGAGGTCTATTTCCGGAATTGATTTTGTATAAAAAAAATCTATGATTTGATGTTCCAGATAGTTTTCGATCTCAGCTGTTTTTTTTTCTTTAAATAATAAAAATACTTTAGCAGCTTCTGTTTTTTTGAACTCCTTAATCAATTGATCAGGTTCTTTAACGACTGTAGAAACTTGGTAGTTTTCAAACTTTTTCTGCATCCATCGATGGCAGACTAATCTAATTTGACTTTTTTGCAGATCCTCTCCCAGTCGGACTATTTCTTTTTGATTTGTAGAATCTTCCAGTTTAACTCGATCCAGCGCTATTTTTGATTTAGTGAATTGCCTTTCTAGCTTAAAATCAATATATTTTATATCTTTTTTTAGTTTCTTTATCACTTTCTGAAGTGCGTCATTATAGACTATAACAAATTCATCATATGTATATAAGGCATTAAGAAATGATATGGCATTTTTTCGATACTGTTTAGGAAAAGCCTGGTTTTTTACTTTTTCAAAAAGATTATTTAATTCAAGTTGTATTTCTTCTGGAATACCTGCATATTTCGGATCATTTTTTATGGCTCTTAATTGCGCTGTGATTTCTAATCTGGAACCTTTAAATACTTTTAAGCGATATCTGAATTTATAGGTATTGGGAGAGATCTCATCTACATCTTGCATATAGCCTGAATACGCAAAAGAAAATATATAGAAAAAGATCAGGAATTTCATGAACCGTAATTTGTACTGTATTTTAACTGTATTTTGTAGGTGTTTTTAAAATATTAACGTAAAATATAGTATGATTGTTATATGCTTCTTACTTCTTAATACTTTTTACTTCTTCTATAGTAACCATCTTTTTTTGAGTATTTCCCCAACTATTCATAATATAATTCATTACATCAGCAATTTCATCGTCTTCTAATCCTAATGGAGTCATAGCACTTTTATATGGTTGCCCATTAACCTCTATTGCTCCTTTTAATCCATATTTTACTGAATGAATACTTTCTTCTCTTTTTTGAGTAAGCCAGTCTGATCCTGCCAATGGAGGAAAAATTTTAGGAGTACCTTTGCCATTATGAAGATGGCATTGCATACAGAAATCGGAGTAAATTATTTCTCCTCTTGTAATACTTTTTGATAAAGAAGTATCTTGATCGTTAGTATGGATATTAGTATACTGCGTCTTTGATTTCGTCTGATTTGCTATAATAGAAATACAAAATATGAATGAAAAGATTTCAAGAATAAAGAGTTGTTTTATACGTTTTTTCATAAAAAAATAAATTTTAGTAATTGTTAATCAGAAATTAATTATAAAACTAAGAAAGTGTATACGCTCTCTGTTTTCTTATTAAAAATTTTAAACATCAACTTTTATATAGTAATTTTTAAGTCTCTTAAATGTTTGCTTCGTTTTCTAATGTTTCATAGTACAAAATGTAAATTAATAATTTTGAAATGTACTTGACATTGATCACGGATTAGGAATGATCTTTACAATTCCTTTATTTTCTACCGCAACATAGATAAATCCATCAGGACCTTGACGTACATTGCGTACGCGACCGATATCTTCTAACACTTTTTTTCTACCGATTACTTTGTTATTTTCTAATTCTACTAGTTCGAGGTATTGAAATTTTAGTGAGCCTACCAACAAATCATTTTTCCATTCAGGATATACATCACTTGTTACAAAATCCATACCGCTAGGTGCGATAGAAGGAATCCAGTAATATATAGGCTGTTTCATTCCTTCTTTGCTAGTAATATCAGTTATGGATGTACCACTATAGTTAATACCGTATGTAATGACAGGCCATCCATAATTGGAGGCTTTGTGTATCTCATTAATTTCATCACCACCGCGGGGGCCATGTTCGTGAATCCATATTTTCCCGTCTACTGGATTCAATGCCATTCCTTGCGGATTGCGATGACCATAAGAGAATATAGCTTTTTTAGCACCATCTTTGGTTACAAAAGGGTTATTGTCGGGAATGCTTCCATCATCAAGCAATCTATATATTTTACCGCCATCACGAGTAATATCTTGCGGGTTTTCATCTCTATTACCTCGATCTCCAATACTGAAATATAGATACCCTTCGTTATCAAATTCTATTCTTGATCCAAAATGATGTCCACGAGTTGTATTGGGAGTTCCTTTATATAATTTTTCAATAGCGGTGAGTTGGTTATTTTCTAATTTGGCACGTATCAATGCTGTATGCCCACCTTTTTCACTTCCTTCTTTAGAAGAGTATGTGAGATAGATCCATCCATTTTCTTTATAATTAGGGTGTAGTTCAATATCTAATAAGCCTCCTTGATTACGGTTATAGACTTCTGGAATATTACCGATTTGAGTTTTAATTCCATCTTTATAATGAATTAACTCTCCACTTTTTTCTGTAATTAGCATACTATTATCAGGAAGCCAGGTCATTCCCCAGGGAATTTGTAAATCAGGGACAACAATTTTGCTGGTATAATTTTTGGGATCAGGTTCCAGAGGAACATCATCTAACTTCTCTTGTGCACAAGAAAAAAGAGTGAACAAGAATAAAACTTTTAGAAATATAAAATTTTTCATTTTAATTGATTGTTTTACTTCTGAAAAATACAAAGAAATATTATTTATAGCCTATAATTTATGTTAATGCCTCCATATATATTAAATGGGAGACCTGGATAAAAATATCTTGGGGCGTTCCCTCCAAAACCAATAGCATTTATCTGGAGTTGGGACGCATGTTTTTTATCTAAAATATTATTTGCACCAATATATACGTTGCATTTCCAGTGTTTCTTAATTGTATTTTGATATCCTATTTTTCCATTTAATAACTCATACGGATCATTAAATACAGTGTTAGCATCATTTACAGGAATTTCTCCAACCGCTTGAAAGTTAAGGTTTGCGTAAAACTTTTTTTCAGAAATCAAATCAATACCAAGGTTCATAATGTTTTTAGGAACTCCGGTAAGGTTGTTGCCAGAGAAATCAGCTTCCAGATCTGTGAATTCATCAAAAGTATACATATTCAGTGATGTATTGATATAGAAATTTAGCTGTCCATAGTTAGTTTTTGTACTCGTGTAATTAATTTCACCTTCTATACCATTGTGATTTGTTTTTCCGGCATTAATTGCAAAGAAATTATCTTCTACAGTTCTTCTTGTAACTAATAAATCTCTTACTCTAAGGGTGTATAGGGAAATAGAACCATATATTTTATTTTTTAAGAATTTGTATCGAACCCCCGTTTCATAGTTCCATCCTATTTCTGGTTTGATGTCTGGATTAAAAACGCCCTCTGGGAGAAGTGTCTCTGTAGTAGTAGGAGTAGAGAATCCGTGAGCAATGTTTCCAAATAGTATAAGATTAGAGTTTATGACATAATTTATACCGATTTTTGGGGAGAAAATGGGATTAAAATCAAATGTTCCGGAGCTATTAATTCCATCTTGTAGAAATTGATCATTTACATCAAAAAATGTTTGATTAAGATGTAGTCCCAAGTTGAAGCGTAGTTTATTATTTAGTTTTAAATTTGTTTCAGCAAAAAGATTGTAATAATTCCTTTTTTCCTGCAGATCCGAAAGTTGATTTCCTTGTACGCTTCCTGTACCGGGAGGGAAATCCTGATAGAGGTTATCAAAAGTTCTTCCGTTATAAAAATCAAAAAAAAGTTCGCCTCCAAGATTCCAGGTAAGCTCTTTTGTATGGATGGTGTGTTTTCCTAAAATCCTACTTCGGATCCCCAGTGTATTCGATCTTTCGCTCAGTATATTAAAAGGTCTTGGTTCATAATTATTTCTAAAAGAGCCAAAGAGACTTGTGTACTGCGTATACTTGTCAGAATATTGATGATTCCAGGTGATTCCAAGAATTCCGTAATCGATATCTTCAAAGGCTTGAGATCTCCCCCAGGTAAACGCTGCTTGTCTGGGGTTTGTGTCAAAATCTTCTTGATTTAAAGAACTGGGAATACCTGCTTTTAGGTTGATATAACTTGCTATTATCGAAAAAGTATTCATATTATCTGTATCAACCCCAGCTGTTATGGTCACTGTATTCCTGTCATACGTATTATTAACTCGATATCCATCAGAATGATTATTACTATATAGGATATTAAAATTAGATTTTTTTCCTCCTTTAGTAACGTTTGCCACAGTTCTTCTTAGTCCATAACTACCTACAGAAGTAGATAATGAAGCTCTGGATTCTTGATAATTGGTAAGAGTAGGTTTTAATAAAATGGTTCCACCTAATCCTACACCATAGGTGCTGGAAGATGGTCCTTTATGAATTTCAATTTTTGACAAAGAGGCCAGTTCTATATCTTCAATAGATGACTCCCCATTACCATCTGTGAGTGGTATATCACCAAAATATGTTCTTATATTAGCGGTTCCAAACAAATTTCTGGCTCCAATACCTCTAATGGCAATTCTATTAGTGTTTAGGGTTGCATGTTGCATAAAAACACCAGCGACCTTATTTAATATAGGGTGCAATTCAATAGTGTTTCCTCGATCAATTTCTTTTTTATTAATAATAGACACTGCATCTGTAGCATGTTTTTGTTCTATGGGTATGGATGCTGCTTTTACCAATATTTCTTCAAGTTTATTAATCGTGGGAATTAGATAGATAGTAAGGTGCTCATCTCTGTTAATTATAACTTCTTTTGTCTCATAGCCAGGAGAACTTACAATTATCTTGTTGTTACTCATAAAGCTGAAAGAGCCATTACTATCTGTATAGACTTCGGCCTTAGATAAAATATCGATAATCTTACAGTTTTCAATAGGAATCATGGTAGTGTTGTCAACGATAACCCCCGAAATGTTATATTGAGAATAGCTATTCAAGCTTAGTATTAAGAAAATGAGAATTATTTTTTTCAAGTGAGATTTTTCTTCAAATATCCGAAACTAATTGATTAAGAGTTCTTAAAAATTACTTATAATTGTATTGGTTTCAAAAAACAAAATTAATTAGAAGAATTATAGAATGATTAGAAAAATACTTTTTGTATCCCTGTTGTTTACTTTTGCGATTTCTTTTGCACAAAGAATAAAGATTGATAAGAAAAAACTAGAATTTTTAAAAGAAGAAAAAGAAATTGGAGTGAAGCTTACTTTTCCAGAGGATATTGTGGTAGCTGGCTTTAATTTAACTTTACCTGTAGGTTATAATTATGCAAAAGAAATTAAAGGGAATATGTCATCTGAAAAGGTATTTGTTGAAAAAATGATTAAAAAATGGAATAAAAAAGATTCTATTAATGGAGATACTTGGTTGTCAAAATATAATGAAGCGAAAGATGAAGTTTGGAGACAAAATTTTATAAGATCAATACATCAAAATATAGATGATTATAGTGATTTCCGGTTTGTAGTTCCTAATGAAAACACCAAATATATTTTGATAATAGAAGCAGATTGGATGTATTTTGGATATGGTAAAGTACAAATTGCAAGAAATGGAGCAAAAATGAAAAATACATTGAAGTTTGTAAAAGTAACAGATACCGAAGAGGTGATATATGAAACAGAAACACCAAATATTTTGGGAGATTATGTGAAAGGAGAATTTGGAGATATCGCTAGGATGGGAAGTTGCTATAATAAATTAGGATATTTATTATCACTTCAATTTAAACGAATATTGAAATAAATATTTTTTGTTTAATAGTAGGTTTTAATAAAAGAGTTTATTTATATTTGCACCCGCTTATTGATAGCCAATTCGGGGTGTAGCGTAGCCCGGTTATCGCGCCGCGTTTGGGACGCGGAGGTCGCAGGTTCGAATCCTGCCACCCCGACAAATGTAAGCCGTTCGTATTCAAGGAAATACGAACGGATTTTTCATTTATAGGCGGTTCTACGTCAGTAAATAATAAAGGGATCAAGCTCAATTGTTGTGTTTATGCAAATATTCTAGTTAATCTGAAAAGGAAGAATTCTACATTTTTGACACCTCTAAACTGAGCTCTAAAGGCTTTTATCTTTGCATTAAATGATTCTGCTGAAGCGTTTAAACACAAGATAAAGCCTCGAACAGATGATTTTTAGAGATCTTTTACATTGATAATCGAAACTTAAATTGTTTTCGATTGATTCAAATAATTAAGTAATTTTTTTGGGGAAATTTTAGATTGGTTCGTAATTGTTTGTTTATAAAGGATTTACGTTTTTATCTTTTAAATGTACATATTTTTTAAAAAAAAACACTACCCTGATTTCAGGGAATTTTTATATAAAAATTTCCTTGTTTTTTGGGAGTCACTTACTGGATTTTAATTATAATTTAGTAGTGAAATAAGTATAATAGTTATTTAACCTTATTGGGGGTACAAATCACCTGTATGGTTTGTAGACATTAATTTTAATACATTGAATTTTAAAATTCAATGTATTAAAAACAATTATAAAATAAGGGTTATACTTTGTTTTTATAGGGTTAATTTCCTTTTTATAATATTGATTCACAAAAAGTGTATAAAGAAAAAAAATGTAAGTCAAATGGCGGAGCTCTGTTTTAATATGTTCAAAAAAGAGTGTATTTTTTTTATGATACTAATCGTGTCTTATATTTTTAAACTGAATGTATAAAATAAGGACATATAAATTGTAATTGTTCGGAAGAAATTATCTAATATAAATTATTGTAAAGTCAATGAATACATTTACTAATATGATTATTTAACAAACAAAAATTAATACTTTTTGTAAATTATTATTTAAGGCTTAATCATTACGTAACCTTTTTATTAATTAGAGATGGTAGATTTGAAAGACTTTTTAGCAAACTAAATTCTTTAATTGCGTAAGCTTTATTTAAATACAATTAACTTGAAGAGTAGATATTCTTATTAGTTAATTCCGCTATCTAAATTATTTCATAAAACCCTGATTCACAAAAATTCTATCTTGAAAGAAGAAATGTGAGTCAATTGGCGAAGCTTTGCTCCTAATTTAAACCTAATTTATATCAATATCAAAGAAACCTATATCATGACAATAAACCAGCTTAAAGGATTACACCTTCTGTTTAGAAAACAGGATTTAGTACTAAGATGAAAAATTTACTAATCAAGAATATCATATTATAAAGTTTTTAGACTGAACTTATATATTCAACACATATTTATAGTAATAGACCCTAATCTATATTTTCTAAAACTGATTAATCAGGGAAAGTGATTTTCTAATTAATCAGTTCAAATTAAAAATATATTTTACATAATCCAGATTCACAAAAAACCTATTTTGAAAAGAAGAAATGTGAGTCAATTGGCGAAGCTTTGCTCTTAATTTAAACCTAATTCATCACCAATATCAAAAGAAATTTAACAATGAGGATTAACCAGCCTACAGCGTGGTACGTATTGTATGTAAAACCACGGCATGAGAAGAAGATTGAAAACTTATTAAAAGAAAAACAGATAGAAACATATTTGCCATTGGTTAAAACAATAAGAAAATGGAGTGATCGAAAAAAGATGATAGAATCACCTTTATTCCCTTCCTATCTTTTTGTAAAGATTGATTTTAGAAAGGACTCAGAAAATGTATTGTCAATTAGAGGTTTTTGCACTTTTATACGTTTCGGATCAGAATTTGCTAAGGTGCAAGATCATGAAATAAAATCGATTAGGTTGCTTACAGAAATGAGTGATGTAAAAGATATAGAAAATAGTGACATAGCAATAAAAGTAGGAGAATATAGAAGAGTACAAGAAGGAGCATTGTCTGGTTTAGATTGTGAGATAATTAATGTTAATAATGTAAACAAAATTATTGTGCGTATTGATTCTATCAAGCATAGTATTATGGCGACCCTACCTTCTTCTTTCCTTTCTGAATTAGAAGTGATTTAAGAATAGTTTATATAAATTCACTTATGGTTTAATTACTTGGATAAATCTTTTTATTAGAGTAGAGTTGTTATTTAGAGATATTAAAACTCTTATACGATTTACGAATAAAAATTTCGCATCTAATGACATTCTTTTTCTACTATATTTTCTTCATAAAATTAAACAATAGCTATGGCTATTCTTTAATTTGATTCATCAATCTAGCGAAAAATCCTTGCCATTATTTTTACGAAATTCTCATCCGTAAATCGTATTACTCAAAAAAGTTTTAAACGATTATAAAAAGGGATGCTAAAATCGTATAAATAAATTGATGAAACTGAATATACAAAATGAAACTTCCAGATTAAGAGTGGTAATTTTAGGTATTGCAAATAGTTTAGGAGGAGTGCCTGAAATAGAACAAGCATACGATCCAAAATCGATAGAATACATCCTGATAATATTCATGATGCTGCATCAGAAGGTATTTTTATTGAAGGAGGAGATGTCATAGTGCATAATGAACATATTTTTGTTGGCACACATAAATCTGATCATTTTAATAATTGTATGGTGGTAAGAAGTAATATGCAGGGAGTCGAGTACATTAAAGAACTTTTTCCTAATAAAATAGTGAAAGAATTTGGCCTTACAAAGTCAATAACAGAACCAAAAGAGAATGCATTACATCTAGATTGTTGCCTCCAACTACTTGGAAAAGGAAAAGCAATCATTCATAGAGAGTCATTTAGGAATAAAGAAGACTATGAATATTGAGTTGATTTTTTTTGGTTCGAGAATTTATTTCACATTAGCAAAGAAGAAATGTACCGTATGAATTCAAATATTTTCTCTATTAATGAGGATATAGTAGTTTCTGAGAAAAAGTTTATCAGATTGAATCATTGGCTAAGAAGTATTAGTATCACTGTAGAAGAGGTTCCTTATCCAGAAATTACAAAACAAGAAGGTTTGATAGGATTTTCTACATTGTCATTAATGAGAGATTAGAACTTTCTATATAAACTAGAGAAAGTTATTTACTCAATAATTGAGATTTAAATGCTCCGAGGCTTGCCTCGAAATCAAACTATTTTTTTCTAATAAATGCCTCGTGGGCTTGCCATGAGGTAGTTTACTCTAATGATCTGGGATCCCCAAAATTTCATTCCACTTTAATTATTAATTCAACAAAAGCATGAGGCAACTTAAATTTATTGATCAATTAAAATATTCAGAAGAAGTTACAATTGTAGATCATATTACAAGAAATGAGTTTTACGCAAATTTTGTAAACAAAAGTAAACCATTAGTAATAAAAGGAATGACTGCCAATTGGAAAGCATTAGATTGGGATATCGAATACTTAAAGTCAAGAGAAAGGGGCATAAAAATACCTATAAAATCAGCAAAGATAGAAGAAGGAAAAAAAGTAAAAATGCTTTTGAGTGATTTCTTAGATCGTTTGACACAATACGAAGAGGATTTGAAGATGGGCTTAACTCCAGATGCAATAGGATATCTTCATGATTTACCATTCTTTCATATATTTCCCGAGTACTTATCTGATATAGATCCTTTTAGTAAAGATTTGTTACCAAAGTGGTATTGGGCAAAATGGTATAACTATATACAATTCTTTATCGGAGCAACAGGAAGTCTGACTCCATTGCACTTTGATACATTATTAACAAATAACTTGTTTTTTCAGGTTGTTGGGAAAAAGAAGTTTATTTTGATAGATGGGAATCAAAAAGAACTTTGCTATATAGAAGGATGGCGATGGGCCAGGTTTGATCCAAACAATCCTGATTACAAGAAGTTTCCAAAAGCAAGAGAGGTAAAGAAAATGGAAGTAGTCTTAGAAGCAGGAGATATTTTATATATGCCATCTGGGATGTTACATCAGGTTCATGGGCTTAGTCAATCTATATCGTTTAATATAGATTGGCATACTCCAAAAAGCGCCAGAAAAGGGGTAGGAACGCTACTAAAAGGAGCTCCATTAAAAAATGGCTATTATAATGCCTTAATTTATTTAGGGCTTTCACTTCATATTCCAGCTAAATATATTTTCCCTTTTTATAAGTCATATCTGAATTATGTAAGTTAATTACATTTTAAGAATGTTTATTATTAGTCTTTTATAGAGCAGTAAACGAATATATGTTTCCTGCTATACACTTCTTTTTTTTAGTAAATCTATTATCCTTTTAAAGTTATTAATATGCTACGTTGGTTAACGTATAATTTATAAATGGAATTTCCTAGAACACAATTTTTTTAAAATCACTCAAAAAATCTAATTATTACTATGGAATCACTAAAAAAGTATCATTTATCAGAAACCGCAAGAATTATTTCATCTTCTATACCAGGAGAAAAGTCAAAAGAATTATTAGAAATACAACGAAACATCGAAGGCAGCGTTGTCTCCTACCCTAGAAATATGCCAATTGCCATAAAACGAGCAAAAGGTAGTATTATAGAAGATGTAGATGGAAATCAATTTATTGATTTTTTTGGAGGATGTGGTGTTTTAAATGTTGGTCATGGAAATGAGTATGTGTTAGAGTACGTAAAAGCACAACAGACAGAATTGATTCACGCATTAGATTTTCCTACAGAAAATAAACTAGCTTTAATTCAAAAGATAAAGGATAATTTACCAGAGGCTATTCGTGATGATTATAAAGTTAGTTTTGGGGGGCCTACAGGATCTGATGCTGTAGAAGCTGCTATTAAACTTGCAAAAATCAAGACAGGAAGAGATGGAATAATTGCTTTTACTGGTGGATATCACGGAATGACTTCTGGAGCATTAGCAGTGACTTCGGATACTTTTTTTAGAAATCACTTAACTTCTTTGATGCCAAATGTACATTTTGTACCCTATAATTATCCCTATAGAGAGGAGTCAAAGAGTGGCGAAAATTCTAGTATAGAATATTTTAAGAACGTATTGACAAATGGACATTCGGGAATATCTAAACCGGCAGCAATCCTCATAGAGCCTATCCAGGGAGAAGGAGGTAATATAATTCCGGAAGATGGATACTTAGAAGAATTGGTGAGAATCGCTCATGAAAATGATGTACTCGTCATATTTGATGAAATTCAATGTGGTTTTTTCAGAACAGGAAGCTTTCTAGAATTTATGAATACCAAAGCTGTTCCAGATATTATCACTTTTTCTAAAGGGTTCGGAGGAATCGGATTTCCAATTTCAGGATTAATCTATAAAAAAGAAATAGAAGCCTGGGGACCAGGTGCTCACATAGGTACATTTAGAGGGAACCAAGTAAGTATAGCTGCTGCCAGAGGAGCATTTGATTTTATCGAAGAATACAATATAGCAGCATATACCAAATCTATTGGAGCGTATTTAGTAAAAAGACTAGAAGAATTACAAACAGAGACACCATTCATAGGAGAAGTCCGAGGCAGAGGCATGATGATCGGAGTTGAATTTGTAAAAGATAGAGATACAAAAGAACCTTTCCCTGAGTTTATAAAAAAGTTTAGAGCAGCCTGTTTCCAAAGAGGTTTGTTGTTTGAGGTCGGTGGACATTATAATAATGTATTACGATTAGTTCCTCCATTAATAACTACTCATGCTATTGTAGATGCAGCAATCAGCATCATGAAAGAATCTATTACGCTTTGCTTGGAAGAATATCTAGAACCAAGCTTAGCCTAATTTTTTAATAGTAAACATCTCTTATAAACTTATCCTCTCACATGTATTCAGAAGAAACATTAATAGAAGTATTTAATAATCATATTAATAAAACACCAAATAAGGTTTTATATCGATTCTTAGCCAATGGTGAAGATGAAAGTGATTCTAGAACATATCAAGAATTATTCGATAGAGCAAAGATGATTGCTTCTAACATTTTAAAACATGTAAGCCCAGGTGATAGGGTTTTATTACTATATCCATCGGGATTAGAATTTACTGATGCTTTTTTGGGGTGTTTATTGGCAGGGGTAATTGCTGTTCCTGCCTATCCTCCAAAAGGTAAACGGCGTTTAGGCAGACTAGAAAACATTGTGTTAGATTGTAAGGCTAGTCTGGTATTAACCATAGATACTGTATATAAAAAGAGCAGGGATTGGTTTAAGCATGAAGTCTTTTTAAACATAGAATGGCTTAAAACAGATATATTGGATGTTGGTATTACTGTATTAGAATTTCCAAAAATCAAACCAGATACGATCGCATTTTTACAATACACCTCAGGTTCCACAGGAGATCCTAAAGGAGTTGTAATAGATCATTCTAATGTGATTCATAATAGTGAACTGTTTAAGAATTGCTTTAGAACCACTCCGAAATCTATAGGTGTTTCTTGGTTGCCCATATATCATGATATGGGTTTAATAGGGAATATAATTCAAGCTTTTTATGTAGGATTTGAACTAATCATAATGCCTCCAACTGCGTTTGTTCAAAAACCTATTCGATGGTTAAAAGCATTTTCTAAATATAGAGGGACAATCAGTTGTGGACCTAATTTTGCTTATGATCTATGTCTTAATCAAATAAAGGATGAAGACCTAGAAGAAGTAGATTTAAGTAGTTGGAGAGTTGCAATTAATGGATCAGAGCCTATTCGTCCAGAAACATTTAAGAAGTTTGCTTCTCGATTTGTGCAGTATGGCTTTACAGTGGAAGCGTTATTTCCTGGATATGGACTTGCCGAAGTGACCTTAACTGTAAGTGGGTGTAAATTTGATACTCCACCTGAGGTTCTTAAACTTGATAAAAAAAGTTTTAACGATCATAAAATAGAAATAGCAGAGAAACCATTATATGATAATGAAATTGTAAAACTAATGGGTAACGGTCCGGTTGTAAAAGGTCTGACAGTAAGAATAGTAGATCCTAAAACCAAAAGACTTTGCGGATCCAAACAGATAGGAGAAATATGGATTAGTGGCGATAGTGTTTCCAGAGGATATTGGAATAGAGAGCAATTATCCAAAGAAATTTTTTCTGCACAAATTAATTTTGATACTAAAACGACAGATCAAAATAAAGATTCTTATTTGCGTACTGGAGATATGGGGTTTTTGCATAAAGACGAATTATATATTTCAGGTCGATTAAAAGAGATGATGATTATCAATGGAGTAAATCATTTTCCGCAAGACATCGAACAAACCGTACAGAATAGTCATCTTGATTTACAAAACAATGCTGGAGCTGCTTTTTCCTTTTCAGTTAACCAGAAAGAGCAATTGGTAATTGTTCAGGAGATCAAACGCACTAGTATGAGGAGTTATGATTTTGAAGCTATTGTAAACACTATTAGCAAAGCCGTATTAGAAGTGCATGAATTACCCTTGTATGCTCTAGTATTAGTGAGTCCAGGAAGGATACCAAAGACCTCGAGTGGTAAAATACAGCGATTAGTGGCAAAATCTTCTTATGAGGAAAATATTTTAGAAGGAGTCGTGGAAACCTGGAGTTTAAAAACAAAGCAAGAGAAGAAAGAAAATGAAAATATAACTAATACGAAATCTAATCAAAATGGCTTAAAAAATGAAGAGCTCGTAAAATGGTTGCAAAATACGATTAGTGATGAATTAAAGATTGAGCGTTCTGCAATAAGCCTTGATAAGTCGTTTGCAGTAATGGGTATGACTTCTATACAAGGAATACGATTATCAGGTTTACTATCAGAATATTTGAACAAAGAAATATTACCATCACTACTTTATAGTTATTCTAATATAATTGATTTAGTATCATATCTATCTGAGAAAGAGAAAACCGTTCAGGCAATAAAAAAAACATCATCAATTTCGTATCAAAATGAACCTATTGCTATCATAGGGATGGCTGGTAGGTTTCCAGGAGCAAATGATATCGATACTTTTTGGCAAAATTTAAAATCCAATACTGATTCTATCTCAGAAATTCCTTCTAATCGTTGGAGTGTGGATGATTTTTATACCTCTAATGAAGATATTAATGGGTTTCAAATGACAACTCGATGGGGAGGTTTTTTGGATGGCATTGATGAGTTTGATGCTTCATTTTTTGATATCTCTCCTAGAGAAGCTAAATTAATGGATCCTCAACAACGGATTTTACTCGAATTAAGTCACCAACTACTGGAGAGTTCTGGATATGTTTCTAAAGAATTAAAAGGAACTAAAACAGGTGTTTATATCGGGATTATCCAAAGTGATTATAAGTCTCTTACAAGGGGTTTAGGAAAAGATATGTATTCCGGTACGGGAGGAGCGCTAAGCATTGCAGCGAATAGACTTTCTTATTACTATGATTTAAGAGGACCTAGTATGTCTGTAGATACGGCATGTTCTTCTTCGTTAGTAACTATACATACTGCAGTTAGGGATATTCGCAATGGAGATTGTACAATGGCAATTGCCGGAGGTGTAAATTTAATAATTACTCCAGATGCTACAGTCGCTTTGTCTCAATCAAGTATGATGGCTAGTGACGGTCGTTGTAAAGCTTTTGATGACTCAGCAAATGGGTATGTAAGAAGTGAAGGATGTGGATTGGTACTACTAAAACCATTATCTAAGGCTCAAGAAGATGGGGATAATATTTTAGCGATTATAAAAGGATCTGCCATCAATCAAGATGGAAAAAGCAACGGGTTAACAGCACCTAACGGACTGGCACAGCAACAGGTTATTCAATCGGCATTACAATCGGCAAGTTTGGTGCCAAATGATATCAATTATATAGAAGCACATGGAACGGGTACATCTTTAGGAGACCCGATAGAAATTAATGCTCTTCATACGATATACGGAAAAGATAGAAAAGATAAGGAACCTCTGAAGGTAGGTTCGGTAAAAGCTAATATTGGTCACTTAGAATCGGCAGCAGGAGTTGCCGGTTTAATAAAGGCAGTATTGTGCTTACAATATAAACAAATTCCTAGGCAGCTTCATTATCATAAACCTAATACATTTATCAATTGGAACGAGGTAAATATTGAGATTCCAGATGACTTGTTAGATTGGGATATAAAAGAAAATGAAGTACGAAGAGCGGGAGTTAGTTCATTTGGATTTGGAGGTACCAATGCTCACGTAATCTTAGAAGAAGCACCAGAAAGAAAGAAAAAACCAGTAACAAATGGAGTCTCTACTGATGATATAGTAGTAACTACGATTTCAGCAAAAGGAGAAAATGCACTTCAAAATCAAATTGTTTCTGTCATTGAGTACATAAAAGAAAATCCAGAAGTTTCAGTCCAAGATTTATCTTATAGTATGTCTGTAACCAGAGATCATTGGGAAAACCGACTTGCAGTAACTTCCGGAAACAAAGAAGAATTACTTCAAAAACTTAACAAGGCAATTACTCGACTTCCAGAACATAAAAATAGAATAGCAAGGATAGCCTTTCTATTTACAGGACAAGGCTCCCAATATCTGGGAATGGGGCAAAAGTTATATGCTACAGAACCCATTTTTAAGAGAGCTTTAGATCGATGTGCCGAGATATTAGATTCTTATTTACCAGAAAACCTAATTACAGTTTTATTTGCAGAGGCAGCAAGTAAAAAAGCAGAGCTAATCAACCAAACCCAATATACACAGCCCGCTTTGTTCGCCATAGAATATGCTTTATACCAACTTTGGATACATTGGGAAGTTATACCAAATGTACTAATGGGACATAGTGTAGGAGAGATTACTGCTGCCTGTGTAGCAGGAGTGTTTTCATTAGAGGAAGGACTTAAATTAGTAGCATCCAGAGGACGGCTCATGCAAGGATTATCTGAGCCAGGGGCAATGGTATCGATACAACTAGATAAAGATAGAGTCCTAAAGTTTTTAGATACTAAAGAAAAAATTGCCATTGCAGCAATTAATAGACCAGATCAAACCGTATTGTCTGGAGATAAAAAGGCAATAAAGAAGGTTATCAGCATACTTGATTCAGAAAGAATCAAGTATAAAGAATTAAACGTTTCACATGCATTCCATTCTCCATTGATGCAACCGATTTTGCTCGAATTTATGGAGATAGCGAAGACGATTAATTATCAGTATCCCAAATACTCATTAATAAGTAATGTTACCGGAACCTTAGTGGACAAAGAAGTATGTACTGCAGCGTATTGGGTAACACACATTAGTGCCCCTGTAGATTTCTTAAGCAGTATGCAATCACTTGAGAAATTAGAGATTGATGCATACCTAGAAATAGGCCCACAACCGATTTTAATGGCTATGGGGAGTCAGTGTGTATCTGAAACCAGTCAGGCTGTCTGGTTACCTTCTATTAGACAAAATAAAGATCAGACATTACAACTATTAGAAAGTGTAAGTGAATGGTACACTATAGGGGGACATGTAGATTGGAAAGCGTTTTATTCAAAGAATACCTTTACCAAAGTAGACTGCCCAACATATGCGTTCCAAAGAAAAAGATTTTGGATAGAACATACATACCTAACTCAAGTTAAAGACAAACCTACTCCTACACTGAGTTCAGCAAATAAAAATGATCAAAACGTGACAACAAATATGGTTTTTAAGGATATAGAAAATTATTTAAAGAAAATGATTTCTGCTACCCTTCATATGGATATTGAAGAAATAGCATTAGATAGACCATTACTTAATTATGGAGCAGATTCGTTTTCCTTATTAGAAATCACAAAAAAAATACAGAAAGAATATAAAATAAAACTTCCGATTCGAAAAATGTTCGAAGATTTGAAGGACCTTGAAGCTATTATAAATTATATAATAGAAAATATAGATCAGTCTGTATATAACCCAGAAGAAAGTACTACTAGTAATGATATAGTAAAGATTGCTACTATTACACCAGCCATACCAGAGACAGAAGCCACCGATAAAATCAGTAATTCTTCTGCTACATCACCTAAAAAGGGTACACATAATGAGGATTTTTTGCAGATTTTACAGGGACAATTTACAGAACAAAACCGTTTACTTACTAAACAGTTTTCGGATCAAAATGAGATTCTTACACAGTATATAAAGACTAATACTAATACTTCTAGTAACCATAATAAAACGCTCCTGTCGTCGGCTATAATACCCAAAAAAGGGCATTTTTCTAACACCATCATTAACAATGGAAAAAAGATAGAAAAACAAAAAAAAGAAGCTACTTTACCGGGAGCTTTGGGTAATAAGGAGTTCTTTTTTCAAAAACTTCCAGAGAATCAAGAAGCACAACTTCCCGGATTATTAAAGAAATATACTGATCAAACACAAAACTCAAAAGAATACACAGCCAAATACAGAAAAGTATTAGCGGATTATTTTTTGGCAAGAGGTTTTAAGTTGTCTACCAAAGAGATGGAGTACCCTATTGTATGCGAGCATGCTTTAGGCTCTGGTTTTACGGATATCGATGGCAACAAATACATTGATATCACAATGGGGTATGGGTCTTGTATTTTTGGGCATCAACCCGATTTTATAATTGAAGCTATGCAAGAACAGTTGCATAAAGCCATTACTGTTGGTCCATTAGCAAAATTATCAGGAGAGGTAGCTACTCTTGTTTCAGAGCTTACAGGTATGGAGCGTATTGCTTTCGCTAATACAGGTACAGAGGCTATTTCTTTCGCCATGCGTTTGGCAAGAGCTGCCACCGGAAAAAATAAAATAGTATTGTTCTCTGGTTCGTATCATGGACATATAGAAACTGTTTTAGGAATGCAAGGAGAGGATGGTGTAGAACCCATGGTTCCTGGAGTAACCCAAAATATGGTGAATGATCTTATTGTATTGAGTTATAATGATACAGATATATTGGATCAAATACGTCAAAATGCAGATGATTTGGCTGCTATTTTAGTAGAACCTGTACGAAGTAGATTTCCAGATTTTCAACCTGTAGAATTGCTAAAACAATTAAAGGAATTAACCTTGGAGTTAGATGTACCTTTGATTTTTGATGAGATGGTTACAGGGTTTAGAATACTACCTGGAGGTGCTCAGGAATATTTCGGTATCAAAGCAGATATCGCTACATATGGTAAAATTGCAGGTGGTGGTATGCCATTAGGAATCGTTGCAGGTTCTAGAAGGTATCTTAATATTGTAGATGGTGGAAACTGGAAGTATGGAGATGATTCTTATCCAGAAATCCCTAAAACATTAATTGCAGGAACTTTTTCGCGTCATCCATTAACTATGGCTTCTGCAAGAGCTGTATTAACTCGGATACAACAAATAGGAAAACAAGCGTACATAGATCTTAATCAAAAAACAGATTATTTGATGAAGCGCCTAAATGTATATTTTAAACAAGAATCCCTTCCGCTAGAGATTGTGAATTTTGGCTCTTTATTTCGTTTTAAATTCAGAGGAAACTTTGATTTACTATTATTTCACCTTATCCAAAGAGGCATTTTTGCATGGGCTCCCAATAATCTTTTCTTAACATTTGCGCATTCGGATGATGATATCGATACCATTTATAAGGCAATATGTGAGAGTGCTTATATAGTTTGTAAATCAAGTGATAGTAAAGAATTTACACCTTCTATAGATCATAATACAGTAGCAGTAGTAGCAAAGGAATCAAACTCAACCTTGGCTCAAGAGCAATTATTTTTGTTAGATCAAATTAGTGTCGAAAAATCTCTGGCATATACCATATCGCTGAGTTTACGTATGAAAGGAAGTATATATCTATCTGCCTTAAAAAGTGCTGCAAAAGAAGTGTTAGAAAAGCATCAGATTTTAAAGAGTACTTTTTCTAAAGATGGTAAACGATTGATATATGATAAATCAATCCTAATTCCTATAACAGAAATTGATTTATCTTCAATTATTCAGGATAAAAAAGAAGAGAAGTATTGCGAATTACTCCATAATGATTTAGAAACTCCATTTTCTTTTACTGAGGGGCCATTAATTAGATTAAACCTTATTAAGTTTTCTCCAGAAGATCATGTGTTACATCTGTCCATGCATCACATTATTGCTGATGGTTGGTCCTGTGCTTTATTTTTACGCACATTGGCAGAACACTATAATGCTCTTAGGAATGATCATAGTATCCCTGAGTATACCATAATACAGTTTCCTGAGTATGTATCTTGGTTAGATCAGCAACGTAAAAGTGATGTATGGAAAGAACACGAACATTATCTTTTAGAGCAGTTTGCAAATGCTTCTTTTCATGTTGATTTGCCTTTTGATACCACTTTGCCAGGCAATGATACCAGAAATAATTCGGTAATGCTTCAAATACCCGAAAAAGAAGTTGAAGTATTGAAACAATGGAGTGGTCAAGAAGGGCTTACACTTTTTATGATGTTTCTATCCGCTTTTGAGATATTGCTATATAGATTGTGTCAGCATAAAGAAATGGTACTGGGGATTCCAGTAGGAGGACGTTCAATGCCAGACCTAGATAATTCAATAGGTTATTTTGCACACATTATTCCATTGGCATCCCAATATGATGCTAATCAATCCATATCGGATTATCTAACCGTGCTAAAATGTAGATTATTTGATGCCTATGATCATCAGGAATATCCTTATGCTGACTTTATAAGCTTACTACAAAAAGAAACACAAATAAAACCAGAAGAGTTTATTAATGTACTATTCAATTTTGATGTTAATGTAGGTGATATTAAGATGAATGGTCTGCAGTTACAATTAGAAGAACATCAGCCCTTGCATAATGGTTTTGATATCACGTTTAATGTTATAGAAAACTCTGAAGGGTTAATCATAAGTTTAAACCATCGTTCATCTGCATTAAGTGAGACTGCGGCAGAAGAGTTTTTGACCTGTTTTAAGCATGTCCTTTCTCAAATAATGACAAGCCCTACATCTGTATTGTCTGATATAGAAGTTATTTCTGAGCATCAAAAACAAAAAGTTTTATTAGACTTTAATAATACTCAGGTTGATTATCCTAAAGATAAAACGATTGTAGATTTATTTGAAGAACAGGTCAAAAAAACTCCTGACCATGTGGCTATTGTTTTTGAGGAAGAAGCATTAACCTATAAAATGTTAAATCAGCGCTCTAATCAGTTAGCTCGTTATTTAAAGAAGCAAGGAGTGAGTAATGAAAGTCTTGTAGGTATTTGTATCGATCGTTCTCTGGAGATGATTATCGGTATTTTAGGAATACTAAAATCCGGAGGAGCTTATGTTCCCATAGATCCCGAGTATCCCTTAGATCGTATTAATTATATGCTCGAAGATGCTGGAATTGCCTTGTTACTAACTAGTACAGAAAGAGTTTCAATTTTTAATGATAATAAAGAATTAAAAACGATTTTATTAGATAAGGATTGGGGTAGTATCAGTAAAGAGTCTAATAGAAAATTAGGGCACGTAGCATATCCAGAAATGCTAGCCTATGTAATTTATACCTCCGGAAGTACAGGTCGACCTAAGGGAGTAATGAATGAACATAGTGGTGTTGTTAATCGATTATTATGGACACAATCGCACTATCAACTTACAGAAAAAGATGTAATTCTTCAAAAAACTTCATTTTGTTTTGATGTGTCTGTTTGGGAACTGTTATGGTCGATTATTTCTGGAGCTAAACTAGTTTTTGCAAAACCAGAAGGTCATAAGGATGCTAATTATCTAAAAAATTTGATTGAATCTCAAAAGGTTACGACAATTCATTTTGTTCCTTCTATGCTTAGTGCTTTTTTAAGTGAAATTAATGAAGGTGAATGTAGTGGCTTACAACGAGTTTTATGTAGTGGAGAAGCTCTAAGAATGGATCACGTAGTTTTATTTAAGAAAAAATTTAAAGATGTACGATTAGATAATCTATATGGTCCAACAGAAGCTGCAATTGATGTTACTTCATGGCAAGTTCCCACAGAGAACTCCTTATCAAGTGTTTTGATAGGAAAGCCAGTTGCGAATACAAAACTGTATGTTTTGGATAAGCAAGAACGATTATTACCTATAGGAGTAACAGGAGAACTATGTATTGGAGGAGTGCAGGTTGCACGTGGTTACTTAAACAGAGAAGAGTTAACAAAAGAAAAATTTATAATCAACCCCTTTAATGCTAAAGAACGTATTTACAAGACAGGTGATTTAGTACGGTGGCTGGCTGATGGAAATATAGAATATATTGGTAGGAAAGATGATCAAGTTAAGGTTAGGGGATATCGTATAGAATTAGGTGAGGTTGAAAGTGTCTTATCATCATTAGGTACTATAGAGAGTTGCTGTGTCATTGCTAAAGACGACATTCAGGGAGGGAAATTTCTGGTGGGTTATGTGGTTGCAGAAGGAAACTTTGATAAAAAACAAATACAGAAAGAATTACAAAAACAATTACCAGAATATATGATTCCTCAATTTTGGATTGAGTTAGCATCGATGCCCTTAACTAGTAATGGTAAATTAAACAGAAAAGCTTTACCAGAACCTGATAGTTCTCAATTATCAACACAAGAATATTGTGCTCCAAGAAATACAATGGAAACACAATTAGTGACTATCTGGGAAGAATTATTAAGAATAGATAAGATTGGTATATATGATAATTTTTTCGAATTAGGAGGACATTCTTTATCAGCAACCCGATTAGTATCAATGATACGTAAGGAATTGGCCATTGAAATAACGATAAAAAACGTATTTGAATATGTTACAATATCGGAATTAGGACTTTATATATCTCAAATTTCTCAAGGATCATTATTACCTGTCGTCACTCCAGCAGATAAACCCCCACATATCCCATTGTCTTTTAGTCAAGAACGTTTATGGTTTATAGACCAGCTACAAGGTAGTGTCGCTTATCACATGCCAGGAGGATTACGTTTGGTTGGGAATTTAGATATTCAATGTTTAGAAAAATCATTGTGTACTATTGTAGATCGTCATGAAACCTTACGCACGGTGGTTAGTTCAGAAGAGGGTAAAGCATTTCAACAAATAAAGAAAGCAAAAGATTGGTCATTAGAACATGCTAAAGTTTTAGACAAAGAAGCATTAGAAAATGACTTTACTTCATTTGTAAGCACTCCTTTTGATTTATCATCAGATTATATGTTTAGGGCATGTTTATATGATTTAGGAAACCAGGAATATGTATTAGCAGTTGTTTTTCATCATATAGCCAGTGATGGTTGGTCAATTCCGATCTTTATGAAAGAACTGACTTTGTTGTATGATGGTTTACAGGGTAATAAGTATTTCTCTCTTCCAGAGTTGTCTTTGCAATATTCTGATTATGCGATTTGGCAACGAGAAGTTTTGAAGGGAGAAATATTAGAAAATCAATTGTCTTATTGGGAAAATAAATTAAAAGGAGTATCCCCTTTATCATTACCAATGGATTATATAAGACCTTCCATTCAAAGTAATGAAGGAGCCAATGTTTCTCTTAGTTTAGAATCAGAATTGAGTATGAAACTTAAGAAAGTTTCTCAACAAGAAGGTGTTACGTTGTTTATGCTATTATTATCTGCATTTAAAATATTATTATCTCGTTATAGTGGTCAGTCAGATATTTGTATTGGAACCTCTATAGCCAATCGCACTCAATTTGAATTAGAAGATGTAATGGGTTTTTTTGTTAATACTTTGGCACTTAGAAGTACTATAGATGAATATTTTAGTTTTAAAGAAGTGCTATCTCAATTAAAAGAAACAACCTTATCAGCTTATGATCATCAGTTGACTCCCTTCGAAAAAGTTGTAGATCGTGTTGTTACTACACGGGATATGAGTATGAGTCCATTATTTCAGGTAATGTTTGATGTTCAGGATGATGTAGTACATAATGATTCAATATTTGAAGGGGTAAAGGTATCTTCTTATGAGTATAAAGAAACCACATCTCAATTTGATCTTAATTTAACAGTAATAGAAAAAGAGTCTACCATTTCTTTACGAATGGAATATTGTACTTCTTTATTTCAAGAAGCCACGGTTCGTTGTATGCTAATTCATTATCAAGAGTTGCTGAGTAATATTACTATGGATACTTCTCAAGTCGTAAAAGATTTATCAATGCTACCTAATGATGAGAGAGATTTAATACTTGGTAGAACAAGTACACCAGAAGGTATTTATTTTAACTCACAAGAGGTTGATTTAGATAATAATATGCCAATAAATGTTCGTTTTGAATCTATTGTTCATTCAAGCAGTTCATCTATAGCAGTAATTCATAATGAGGTCTCGTGGAGTTATGAGCAATTAAACAAGTATTCAAATAAAATTGCACATACACTATTGGAAATTGGAGTTGTAGAAGAAACTTGTATCGGTGTTTATTTAGACCGAAGTGTTGAGTTTGTAGGTTGTATGTTGGGAATCTCAAAATCTGGGGGAGTGTACACTCCTTTAGATACTCAAAACCCTCCCTCTAGGATTAAGAAAATGTTATTAGGTTCTAATTTTTCTATTCTTATAACTACCTCTAGCTTATTAGAGGGGTTAGGAATACGAGCAGTGGAAAATATAATTGTAATATTAATAGACAAGTGTTCTGATTTATTATCCAGTAGTTATGCTGTGTTGGGATTACCAATCTATGATAGCTATCATATAGGCAATATGCCTATTAATAACCCTGATAATAGAAATAAAATGGATAGTTGGTCATATATATTGTATACTTCAGGGTCTACAGGGGAACCTAAGGGAGCAATTACACGCCATGATGGAGCAATGAATCATATTTTAGCAGAATATGAGCTATTAGATTTGCCTGATGGTTTTCGTTTTCTACAAAGTGCAGGTATTGGTTCAGATATCTCAGTATGGCAATTGTTAGGACCACTATTAAAAGGAGGAACTACTGTTATTGTTGATAAGTACGAATTATTAGCATATGACATTCTCATTGACACTTTGCAGCGTACTAAAATAAATGTGATAGAATTTGTACCTACTTATATGTGGGGGTTATTTTCTTATATAAAGGAAAGAGAAACCCTTATTACATTAGAACATTTACAATGGATTATGTTAGTTGGAGAGTCAATTCCTGTAGCATTAGTTAATGGATTAAAGACTTTACTTCCCGAGGTTCGGTTATTGAATGCATATGGTCCGTGTGAAGCTTCTGATGACGTGATACAATATGAGATTACAACACTTTTACCATCTACACGATTACGAGTCCCAATAGGTCAGGTTATTCCTAATATGAATGTTGTCATCTTGAATGATTCCTTAGAGTTATGTCCTATTGGAGTTATAGGTGAATTATGTGTAAGTGGAGTTGGAGTAGGTGAAGGATATATAGGACTACCAGAGCGTACAGCAACAAGTTTTCTAGCGAATCCTTATCCTAATCTTTTGGGGGATACCTTATATAAAACAGGAGACTTAGGTCGTTGGTTAAGTAATGGTATGATAGAATTCATTGGGAGAGAAGATCATCAGGTTAAGATTCGAGGACATCGTGTAGAGTTAGAAGATATAGCATCAGTAATAAGAAAAGATGAAACTGTAAATGATTGCCATGTTTTGGTATATAAAAGTGATAGTGATCAAGAGTTAGTATTATGCTTTGTGATATTAAATAATTTTGAACCTCTGGATAATTTAAAAGAATCTATCTCTGAAAAACTTTACAAACGATGCGAAGCAGAACTCCCATCGTATATGCATCCAAATCAGTATTGTATTATCGATGAGTTTCCATTGAATTTGAGTGATAAAATAGATGGAAAACAATTAATATCGATCTTTTTATCAGACTATGATGAAGGAAGTAATACTAAAAAGGATGCTCTTGTATTACCAAGAAACGAAACTGAGGAACAGTTAGTAAATATCTGGAAAGATATATTAGGGATTCATCAGTTGGGGATAGATGAAAATTTCTTTGAATTGGGCAGCCACTCATTAATGGTAGTTGAATTGATAGCACAGTTACAAAAAGTAGATTTTCAGATTAGTGTTAAAGAAGTTTTTGCAAATCCAACGATAAGAGAATTAGCTTCTAAAGTATCGATTGCATCCCCAACTTATGAGATACCAGAGAACGCCATTGGTATAGATTGTGAATACATTACTCCAGATATGTTGCCTTTGGTCGATCTTAGCCAAAGTGATTTAGATGTAATCATGGATACTGTTCCAGGGGGTGCATCTAATATTCAGGACATATACCCATTATCTCCGTTACAAGAAGGGATGTATTTTCATTATTTGATGAGTGATCAGATTCATGGAGATCCTTATGTTATAACTAATTTAGTTTCGTTTAATAGTTTGCTTGCGCGAAATAAATTTATTGATGCATTTAGTTATATTATTATGCGTCATGACGTACTTCGTAGTTGTGTGATTAGTGAAGGTTTACCTCATGCTGTTCAGGTCGTTTTAAGAGAGGTTAAATTTAGTATCGAAGAGTTATCTTTTGCTTCCTCAAAAAATATATTGGAAGAATTAGAATCCATCCTTAATTTCGGTAAGCATTGGATGGAGCTGTCAAAAGCTCCTTCTATACAAATACAGACAACAGATGATACAGATACTTATTATGTATTATTTAAATATCATCATATGATGATAGATCATGTTGGGTTAGAAAAGATCATAGAAGAAATCGCCATGTTTCTGTCAGGAGATATTAAGAATCTTCCAGAACCTGTTTTATATCGAAATTTTATAGCGCATCTAGAATATCAAAAACACTATAATAATAGTGAAGAATATTTCCGTTCTCGATGGGGAACAATAGTGGAGCCGACTTTTCCTTTTGGGGTATCCAATACTCTTGGAAATGGTTCTGATATCAAAGAGTTAAGCAGTATTCTTTCTTCTAAAGTATCTAAGCAGATAAGAAGTGTGTGTCGTGACTTACAAATATCACCAGCCGTTATTTTTCATGCTGCATGGGGACTTGTCATCAGTAAATGTAGTAATAAGGAATATGCTATTTTTGGGACACTATTTTCTGGTCGTTTACAAGGATCACTAGGAGCTGGTCAGTCATTAGGGTTGTTTATCAATACCTTACCGATAATGCTCCGTTTAGAAGGAAGTATTGAAGAGTATTTAAAGCATGTATATAAAGAATTACAAGGATTGTTATCTCACGAGCAAACCCCTTTATCCAGTATTCATAATTGGAGTGGTATTCCTAACGACACCCCTTTATTTAGTGCCTTATTAAATTATAGATATTCTATAGATGATGTCGATGCAGAGATAGGTGGTACTGTTATCGGAGCTAAAGAACGTACTAATTATCCATTAGAATTAAGTGTAGATGATACCGGAACAGACTTTAACCTTACAGCATATGTTATTGATGATATAGATGCGATTCGTATAATTTATTATATGAAAATAGCTTTAAATCAGATAATTGAAGGTGTTATTGGTGCCGAACAAATCAATATAAATAGTTTAAATATTGTTCCGATAGAAGAGGAACAATTACTCTCCGGTTTTAATGCTACTGCTGTAGCTTATCCCTTAGAAAAGACGGTTGTTGATTTGTTTACTTCTCAGGTTGCATTGACCCCAGAAGCTACGGCTTTGGTGTTTGAGGGCGTAT
>NZ_VTZU01000145.1 GCF_008370685.1 Aquimarina sp. RZ0 | reverse complement strand
TAAAGTGGTAGCACGTATTCTAGAGAAGCTTTTGACATATTTGTTAAAGTATAGGTTAAAATCTTCAGAAACCAATTGATAATTATTTTTTTTCATTTTTTATAAGCAACTGCATTTTTGGTTTCATAAGGGTTTTGCCATACTCCGCCACTATAGGCATCATCATATTGGGTATTGTTATTAATAACTCGGATATCCCCTTGATTAAGGGCATTGCTTCGTATTTTGGAGTATTTAAAGTATAAACCACTCAGTACAATATTGGTGTTTGTATTGGTATTAATAGCCGTTTTTTGTTGTTGTAGGTTTTTCCATTTGCTGTATTCGCCTTTGGGGTTCTGCACCCCCGATATCCCTGATTGTATTGCAGAAGAAACAATAGTATTGTAGATGTCTCTATACAAAGCAGGATTAATATGATCCCCACTTACATTGATCCCATTATATTTGTTAAGGTCTGTAAAATCGAAGCCATAGTCTAATAAAATCCCGTGGGGCACGCGATTTTTTTCTAAGGGAGCAAAGGCATGGTTAATGGCATTGGCTACACTTGTGTCTGTAGTTTGTGCCTTGATGGTGGACATAGCTGTCCAGACCATTACAAAAATGGCAATAGAAATCTGTTTCATTGTAAAAATGATTTTAAAAAAGGTTACATGAATATGTGAGTGGGGTAGGTGTAAAAAATTGTTTATTAGTCGGATATAACTGTTACATTAGACTCATAGAATAAGTCAAATCGGCCATCGGTTACTTTGATTTCGTTACCCTCTTTATCCAATACCGTAAACTCAAAAGTACCTGCAATGATTCCGTTTTCTTGATCGAATTTAGTAATGATCAAAGAACCAGGATTTGTTGAAGTAGTAGTTCCAGAAATTTCAAGACCGCCACCTACAAAATATTCTCCAAAAAAATGACCAGTTTCGAATTCCTTTAAATTGTATGTAGATTCTTCTAAAATGGAAATATCTAATGCACCAATGTTTATCGATTCAAAATTCGGTCCTGCATTACCATTGCTAGCGGATATACCTAGCGTAAATGCTCCATCCACAAATTGATAAAATGCTCTGGGTTGTCCGCCACCAAATCTTGTAGGTATAAAAGCTTCTCCATTAATTAAGCACCCAATGGTTTGTTTTCCGGTTTGTGTTGCGGGAGGTAATTGATCGATAGGATTGTTATTGTCATCATCATTACTACAGGCACTTATGATAGTTATAGCTATTAGTACTAGTAAAAAAAGGAATTTTTTCATCATAGTAGGTTTTTAAGATTTTTGTGTATAAATATAAGTTTTTATTGGTTGTACAAGTATGGGGTATGTGCGAGTTTCATTTTTTAAAACTGATCATTTTACTTATATTAAAAAACATTAAGAATATTGTAAATAATTGTATTAAAAAGTTGTTTTATTAATTAGTATATAGTAAATCAAATCGTCCATCGGTAATCTTGATCTCATTGCCATCAGTATCCAATACCGTAAACTCAAAAGTACCAGCAATGATTCCGTTTTCTTGGTCGAATTTGGCAATTATATGTGTTCCGAGGTTTGCTTCTAAAGTGGTAGCACGTATTCTAGAGAAGCTTTTGACATATTTGTTAAAGTATAGGTTAAAATCTTCAGAAACCAATTAATAATTACTTTTTTTCATTTTTTATAAATTAGTGATTAATAAAATTTAGATAGATGGTTGACTAGATGGCGCTCCACCTTCTCTATCAGGGCAATTGTAGTCACATTCAGTTCTTCCTGTTCCATCGCGAACGAAACCACCACCTGATGTAAGTGTGCTTTTGATTTACATATTCCAGCAGCAAAAGTTTATTCTGAGTCAAAACTAAAACTAAATAGTCCGATCATACTAAGAATTAAAGTTCCAATTAAAAAGTTATCTTCATTTTTTTACAGGAAATATTCCCATTATATATGTCGAAAAAGGACAGGTTGTTACCATGCTATATTAGAATTAACATGAGTTTAACAAAGTTGAATTTTATAAACGAAGAATAAGTATGCTTTAGCAGAATCCTTTAATGCAAAGATAAAAGCATTTAGAGCACAATTCAGAGGCGTTAAAAATGTAGAATTCTTCCTTTTTAGACTAACTAGAATATTTGCATAAACACAACTTTTGATAATCAATATTTTAACTCTGGTTATGCGATAGAACTTCGTAATGAAGCTTTAAGATACAATACCTACTAACTTTTTCTTGATTTAAGCATGATTAAAAATCTTAATTATACAATTCTAATCCTACTATTATTTTCTTGTAATAATAGAAGCAATCAAGTTGATCTTACAGAGATTCTGAAAGCTTCAAAGAATCCTGAACTAGATATGGTGTTTTATGAAATAATAGAATCTTTACGGTATAAAAATGGAAAATATCTTGCTATAGTTGATAAAGCAATAGATGATTCTCATGATTCTATCTTTGATAGAACCCCATTGTATTGGAATAAATCAATATTCCCAAATGTCAGATTTATCAACGGTGATAGCTTATTCTTAAATAATGAAGCGGATAAAATGCATCAATATTTTACAAAAAAATATGCACATGGATATCTGGAAATTACTCATCCCTATTTTATTAATGCTGATAAAGGTATAGCTCATGTGAGGGCGAAACTATACAGGGGTAATGAGATTAAGGTTTTTAGTTATACTCTAGATAAAGAGCTGAATAAGTATATAATAAAGAAAGAAGAATATGTAGTTTCTATACAAGATAATGCTATACATTTTGCTCCCCCTTATTATAATGAATATTTACCATATGATGGATTTATGTCAAAAGATAATTAACCAAACGGATGGTACTAAGTTTTGAAAAATAAAGTTCAATAAAACGATACATGGAAATGTAATAAATAAAACACACAAAAAACAAAGGACAGGTTCTTTATATATTTTTAATATCAACCAATTACAAGTCATGGCAGAAGTAACAGCAGAAAAAAATGGGCAAATCGCCAAAATGAACTTTGGATCTATTTATCCGCATTACCTGAATAGAATACAAAAGCACGGTAGAACCAAAGAAGAGCTCGATCAGGTTATTTTATGGTTAACAGGTTATGATCAGGATAGGTTAGAATCTTTTATTGAGGGTAATGGTTCTTTTAAAGATTTTTTTGACGGAGCCAATCTTCATGAAAACGCACATATGATTAAAGGGGTAGTATGCGGATACCGTATTGAAGAAATTTCTGAAGAATTTGCTTTGTACCGTGATTGCAGACGAATGGAAAAGTTGATCGATGAATTAGCAAAAGGTCGTAAAATGGAGAAAATTTTGCGTAAAGAAAAAAAGTAGAAGCTGATACGACAAGAAATAAATGGCAGTTTAATAGCATTTATTTAGACCATTAAAGTTCAATAAACCGATGAAAAGTATTGAAGAGAAAATAGAGGATATTGAGGATGAAGTATTCCGTAAAATGTCATTACTAATATTAAGAGATATGGATAACTACGGTCCTGAAAAAGTTGCTAATGAAATTAATGAAAGTTCTCAAGGAAATTATTACGTAGTACCGACTGAAGATGGTGTTCGAGAATATGTAAGCAGTTTGATTAATAAAAAGTTCAAATAAACGATGGATGCTAGTGATACTTATGAGAAAATGAAGGAATTGATGTTATTAAAATGTCATTTAATTATTGAAGATATCAATTACAAATCTATTAGGATTAAATTATAAGAGAATCAAAAATTACATTAGAAGAATATAAAAACCCTTAAAACTTTTATTATGAAAACAATTAATTTTTTTGCAAAATCGATTTTATCTATTTCAGCTCTTCTGTCAGTATATAGTTGTGAAAAAGATGATCTATCTACTCTAAATGAAGAGAGTAATCCTATTGAGATAGAAACAATACAAAAATCTAATAGAGCAATTCTTGCCAGAGATACATTTCTAAATCCTTCAGGATCTAATTCGGGAGTATGGTTCAAGGCTAGTACTCAAGTCACTTTTGAGACTGGACAAAACAGAAAAGTAAAAACAGGAACTCTACGAAGTAATACATTTCTAAATCCTTCAGGATCTAATTCGGGAGTATGGTTCAAGGCTAGTACTCAGATAATTTTTGCAACTGGACAAAATAGGAAGGTTAGAACAGGAACGCTTAGAAGCAGAACTTTTTTAAGGATTTCAGGTTCTAATGTTAGACAATGGTTTGCAGCTGGATCAATTATTACTTTTGATAACAATGGAGGTGTAAGTTAAAATAATTAATCACTTACGAAAAGCCCAGAAAACTGGGCTTTTTATTTTCAATGAAAAATCACGAATATAGAGTTCAATAAATCGATGGAAGAACCTAAGGAGACAAATAAATTACTGAAGCAAATGCTCAAGCTACTCGCTGAAAATGAAGCAAGAATTAGCACAAATGAATTAACTTCAGAAAGCAATAAGTTACTTAATAAGGCTGAAAAAGAAGCTGAAGAAGCTACAAATAAAATACAGTCTACATTTGATCGTATACATGACAAAATGTTTACTTTTAATAACATGCTAATTGCAGCATTTTTGGGATTGAGTAAATTTCCAAGCGATGAACCTATTTTTAGTCTTTGGGCTGCTATTTTACCAATTATAAACTTAATTTATTTAATGCTTCTGGAAAAATGGCAAATGGAGATTTACAGGCATGCTGCAAAACGAATGGACTGGAATTTTACAACGGATGTTGAGAAATATGAAATAATGATTAACAAACAAAACTTAAGGTCTTTATTATCAATAATTACAACTTTCGGATTATTTTTGTTTTTAGTAGTCAAGATTCTGAGCTATTAATACTAAATAGCTATTGGTATAACAATCAATTAGCCTAATAATAAGGAACTATTTTCCGTGTGGAAGGGTGAATTAAAAGTCCAATAAAACGATCAGTAAATGCCATATTCATATACTAATTTTCATGGGAAAAAGCATTTTTTCCGTGCAGTGGAAACTAAAACCGGTGCTCAGCGATATTATGTAACAACTTCTCAGGAGTATACTAATTTAATAAAT
>NZ_VTZU01000144.1 GCF_008370685.1 Aquimarina sp. RZ0 | reverse complement strand
TATATACCATTCTACTGGGATTCATTATTTACAGAGATATCTGGATGAATATTGTTATAAATTCAATAGAAGATACTTTGAATCCATATTCGACAGGGCTATCATAGCAGTGGTAGCTAGCAAAAAATGGGAAATATGTAAACTATCAGATAGTCATAAAAAAAAACTATTTCATTATAGTGCAAAAGCCAAACTTTTCGGTTGAAAACCACTACGCAAGATGCGTTCAATATTGGAAATTCAGGCTAAGGAAATTGAAAAAAATTGAAATCGTAGAAATCCTGATTTTTTATCACATTGATTGATAGCAGTGGATATAGATCAGAGTTGATTAAAAGAAAAAAACCTCACAAGTCCTACATTTGTGAGGTTTTTTAGGATGTATAAAAAAACACATTACTATTTCTTAGGTTGCATAACTGATTCCAAAGTATGGATCACACCGTTAGTCGCTTCAATATCTGTTTTCATAACTCTACCACTATTCCCATTTTCATCAATCAGGAGTATCTTTCCTCTTTTTCTTGTCGCTATTAATTGACTACCTCCCAGTGTCTTTAGTTTCACACTTCCTTTTCCATTCTTAATTGCTTTTATGATAGCTTCTTCATTAATAACTCCCGGAATGATATGGCATTTTAGGATCGCAGCTAATGTCTCTTTATTTTCTGGTAAAACTAATTGATCAAATGCATTCTTCGGCATTCTTTCAAAAGCACCATTGAGAGGTGCAAATATAGTATAGACCTTATCTGCATTCAAAACTGTCGAAAGCTCCGTAGCCTGAACTGCCTGATTTAATTTTTTAAACCCTATATCGCGTGAAATTACTCCATTAACTGTTAACATCTTTTCTTCCTCAATAGAAGGTATATTTGCCTGAGCGATAAGCCCTTTATTTTTATCAGCTTGACTATTCTTGTTTTCGGTTTTACTACAACCTACTAGTAATAATGAACCTGAAATTACTAAAACATTAAATAAGGTCTTAATTCTCATTTTTAAAAAAGTTAAATTTATAATGTATGCTATAGCTATGATAACTATTGATTAAAGCAAATATTAAATCCCGACGGGTTAAAAATATTCTAAATAAAGTTAAGCTCTGTTAATAAATGAGTATTCGTAAGGATCTGATTAGTAAGCGTACTCAGATGTAGAAAATAATTCTTCAAGGCTTTTAAAATAGATACAAATTCCCCTAAACACTATTAAAAAACATCTTTCACTCTGTATAATTTTTTGATACTAAAACAAAAGAATTCAACTTTTTAGCATTATTTATCTAGATCAACTATTGATATATCAATTTATCATGTATCTTTGCACAGATAACATGTATTAGCTATGATAGAAAAAGATATTGAAAATGTAGTTTTATTTCAAATAGATAAAACCAGTAAGATATCAAAACAATATTCTCAGCGCGAGTTTGACAAAATCAAACTTGGGATCACCATAGAGCAATGGATACTTTTAAAAATCATTCATGAACTCCGACATATGTCCCAAAAAGAACTAGCCAACAAATCTCTTAGAGATCCTGCCTCTATTACAAGAACATTAGATATTCTGGAAAAAAAAGAACTTATCAGGCGAGAACAAATCCCTAATAATAGAAGACAATATAATATCTCGCTAACTCCGAATGGAGCTAACTTTGTAGAAAAAAACATCAATCTGATTACAGAACATCGAAAAAAAAGTATAGAAGGCTTTTCTAAAGAAGAAATAGAAACATTAAAATCATTTCTTCTTAGAATTCAGAAAAATATGAGCTAATATTTTTTTAAATTATAAATTGATATATCAATGGTTGATCTAGCAATATTATGAAAAAACACAAAATATATTTACTACTAGTAACATTTATACTAATTAGAGCTACGGCACAGGAGAACTACTCAGAAACAATCATTAAAAATAAAATGACCGTTCACTGGTATCATAAAGATGGAAGGATCTTTATAAAAACGAGCACTCCTGCCACTGGGTGGGTTGCAATTGGTTTTAATGATACATCAGATATCACTGACACTTATTTATTAATGGGGCACAATATGAATGACACCCCCATGGTAGTCGAGTATTACACTGTAAATCCCAGAAATTATAAACCGGTAACTAGTTTTAATATTCCGTATCAGACAAAAAATATAAGTGGAGAAGAGAATATGGGTATCACGCTCTTAAAGTTTTCACTTCCTCTGCAACAAATTAGTAAGTATCAAAAGAATTTATCCAACGGCAAAGAATATCAATATCATATGATCATGGCGTATAGCCCAGAAGATGATTTTCAACATCATTCTATCATGCGAACATCGGTTTCAATTAAACTTTAAAATCATTTATAAAATTAGTAATCTTTAAATCACAAATAACAATGAAAAAAACAATTTTTATCGGACTCATTACATTATTTACTGCTAGTATTGGTTTTTCTCAAACAAAGGAGCAAAATGCAATTAAACAAACAATCATTTCTTTTAGCAAGGCTGCGGATAAAAATGATACTAAAGCATTAGACACCTATCTTGATGATAATTATAGGGTAGTAATGAATCGTCTTTTTGGTAGTAAAAAAGTTGTAGTCTTACCCAAATCTGCGTATCTGGATAAAATCAGAACTAAAGAATGGGGTGGGGACACCAGAAAAGTAACTTTCGAAAATGTGATCGTCAACAATACTGCTGCTAGTGCAAAAGTTATTTTTAAAGGAACAAAAGCCACATTTGTATCTTTAATCAATATGGTAAAAGATACGAATGGAAACTGGAAACTAATAAGTGATACTCCTATGGTTAAATAATCTGCCAAACCCTTGTCTCTTGCCGAGACAAGGGTTTTTGATTGCCTTTTAATATCAATCAAAAAAGCGACGTATCTCTGTTAAAATCTGATTCATAAATTAAAAAGCTTTATTTTTATGACATTCATCTTAAGTAAACTCAACAAATAAGGCCGTTATGAACTCAAAAAACTTAGTATGCATATTAATACCATTACTGTATCTCTTTCCTGTTTTTGGTCAAAAGAAATTACCCGATACTAAACAAGCGATTCTTACATCTATAGAAAATCATCAAAAACAACTTATTAGCATCAGTGATCAGATCTGGTCATTGGCAGAAACCGCATTCGAAGAAAATAAATCTTCAAAACTATTAGCTGATTATGCAGAGAAACAAGGGTTTACTGTAGATCGTGGTGTTGCCGGAATGCCTACAGCTTTTGTAGCTACCTATGGTTCTGGAAAACCTGTAATAAGTGTGCTAGGAGAATTTGACGCACTTCCTGGAATTTCGCAAAAAGCACAACCCACTAAAACTCCCCTCCAGGAAGGTGCTGCCGGACACGGTTGCGGACATAATTTATTTGGTGCAGGGAGCCTGGGAGCAGCTATTGCCATAAAAGAACTTATAGAAAGCAAAAAAATCAAGGGAACCATTAAATTCTTTGGAACTCCAAGTGAAGAAAAGTACTTCGGAAAGATATGGATGGTCAGAGAAGGACTCTGGAAAGATGTAGATGTTAATATTAGCTGGCATCCATCTGCTACCACAAAAGCAGATGTGCAAAGCTCTTTGGCTTTAGTCGATTTCAAAGTTGAATTTTTTGGACAAGCAGCACATGCATCCGCTGATCCCTGGAATGGCAGAAGTGCTTCTGATGCTTTAGAATTATATACCACCGGAATTAATTATTACAGAGAACATGTAAAACCTACCGTTCGCATGCATTATCATATCCAGGATGGCGGACAGGTAGTGAATGTAGTACCAGACTACTCCCGATTATGGCTGCGGGTACGTGACACGAAACGTTCTGGTATGATGCCGGTATATGAACGTGTTCAGAAAATGGCAGAAGGTGCGGCTATTATGGCAAATGTAGATTATAAAATTTCCTTAATCTCAGGAATCTATGAAGTACTTGTCAATCGCGAAGGCGGAAAAATAATGCAAAACAATCTTGAGCTCCTTGGTCCCATTACGTATACAACAGAGGAAATTGCTTTTGGTAAAAAAATTCAGGAAATTACCAATAAAGAACAGGTAGGAATGGATACTGAAATAAAACCACTGGAAGAAACCAAAGAACATCCTGGAGGCGGTTCTACTGATGTAGGTGATGTAAGCTGGAATGTTCCCAACATCAATTTGGGTGTTACGACAGCTCCAAAAGATACTCCTTGGCATTCCTGGGCAGTAGTTGCCTGTGGCGGAATGAGTATCGGACATAAAGGAATGCTGTATGCCTCCAAAGCAATGGCAATGACCATGACTGATCTATATGAAAATCCAAAAACTCTGGAAAAAGTAAAGGCAGAATATCAGAAACGAAAAGGAGACGAAGTGTACAAGGCAATTATACCTGATGGACCGCCACCAATCCCTAATACTTTAAAAAAGTAGTCGAGAGAGATACCCTATTCAGATTAAAATATTCTATAACCATTACGTACACACTTTATTACATATATTTTCAGCAGTATCAAAATGATAACCAATCCGCTAAAAAACCATATACTACGATTTGCAAACCCGGTAAAGACAGAACTACAAGAATTTCTGAATACAATAGAACCCGAAAACATTAATAACAAACAATATATACTGGAGCAAGGACAACATTGTCGTTACACTTATTTCATCATCAAAGGTTGTTTTCGATCCTTCTTCATCAATAAAAAAGGTGTAGATACCATAATTAATTTTGGTATCGAAAATTGGTGGCTCACTGATTTTGATAGTTTTATTAATAAAAGTATCTCTCAACTCAATATACAGGCAACCGAGGAATCACTTGTTTTAAAAATCAGTAAGGAAAAACTTGATACTATTCTCAATCGTTCCCTGGAAATGAACAAGTACTTTAGGATTATTCTGGAAAAAGTTAGAATTGCTGATCAAAGAAGAATCCAATTTATGTATAATCTTTCTGGAGAAGAACTCTACAACACCTTTTGTGAGTACAATCCTGATTCTGACTAACGTAAAATTACACTACTGATTTACAGTTATTTGCAAATCATCATTAGTTAATCCAAATTTATCAATTTGTTTTCTAATTCTTTTCACTAGTCCTAGTTTTCTTTTTTGATCGAG
>NZ_VTZU01000143.1 GCF_008370685.1 Aquimarina sp. RZ0 | reverse complement strand
TTAATATGTACATCCACATTTACTTTGTCTGCACCCAAAGTCGATACCCAAGGTAATCATATGAGAACCTGCTGCTGTGGTAGGAGCAAGTACCTCATTTACATTTACCTGATATCCATAAGCTACATAAAAGTTAGCCTTCTTGATACCAATCATAGGAGAAAACGATAAGGGCTTAAAATCCTGATCCACCAAAGAACGTAAACTTACTCCTGCCCAGTAGTAATCGCCTCGATGTAATTTGCGTACCTTCAACGTCAGATCTGCTGTACTACGACCATCCCCCGCAAAATTCTGATACAAAACAGATGGCTCTATCTCAACATCACTAAATCGATGATAAAAGGTATAACCACTGTACACATAATAATTCTGAATCGTAGAGGGCTCCGTTGGATTAAAATCATCAATCTCTTTCTGTAATAAATTAACAGCATTCGCACTTAAGAAAAAGCGACCCAGACGATACAACATACCAATATCAAAATTAGAGTTGTTTACACTAACATTGTCCAGAGTCTCAATCGGGGGTAAACCCGGATCTCCATCATTAAAATCCGAAGTATCAATACCAAACTGAGTGAACTTATAACTAATCCCAAAGGATAAATACTGATTGTTATACTCATTTAATGTCAAATGATGTGCAAAAGACAACTGAACTCCCTTCTGGGTCGTAAATCCATTCTGATCATTAAACAAAATTGCTCCAACACCGGAACGATCTGAAATACGACCATCTATCGATACCGATTGAGTACCTGGAGAATCTTCTATATTCACCCATTGCTCAAAACCAGAAGCCCTCACCTGCCAGCAATCACCAATACCTGCATAAGCACTCGATATTAAATATGGGTTATCTGCAATATATTGGTTCTGAACTGGAGCAAAAAACTCCTGACCATACCCCCTGTTAACAACTACAGCTATTACCATAACCATAGTGAACATCATCATATCTATTGTGTACATTCTCATACTATTATCTATATAAAGTAAAGTGACCTGTAAACTCTCTATTATCAATATCATTCAGGATGATCGTAAACCAATAATCCCCTGAAGGAAGCTCACTGCCCTGATAGATACCATCCCAACCTTGCTGATCGCCAACAAACTCAGCTAATAATCGACCATACCTGTCAAAAACACTGACTTCCATATCTGTAAAAAAGAAAGGATCACTCCCTGGATTAGAACTATCCTGTCTAGGATACCAAAAATCATTCGTGCCATCTCCATCTGGTGTAAAGTAATTTGGAATCAAAATATTGATAAAAGTTAAAGGCGCAATACCGATAACCTCACAACCCATCGTATCCAATACGCGTAAAGCATAATCAGCAGTCTCATCTATTGAGAAGATATTACTGTCTAACTCACGGTAATCTGAAGCTGTCAGATCATTAACTGTTTGACCTTCACGAAGTATGGCTATAAAATATATATAGTTCTCAGGGTTACCACTACCCCCGCTAACGATAATCTCATACTCATTAGGATCTTGTGGATTACCAGTCATCTGGGCAATAGGAACCGTTAATGGTGTGTACTCTTCAACTTCAACCTCTCCAGCGGATACCTCACAGCCTGATGAATGAAGCAAACTACCTTCATACTCTCCTGGATCCACAACAAAGCTACCCGTCATATTGCTATTGGGGATCGGATTAGGAGTACCATTGATACCTACCAGAGTATAAATGATATCTGTAGTAACCGAATCGCCTCCTAAGATAAAGTCAACATAATATATTTCATCTGTTACGCTTCCGGTAATCGGATCGATAACAGGACAGTCAATCCTGCTACTCAGAATACCGTTCAAAACAACGCCTGGCTCGATATCAAGATTCAATGGAAACTCACAGTTCGAACTATTATTAAAATCTCTGATAAATAAAGTCGTAATACCTCCCGGAAGATCCGTAATCAACAAATTAGTAGGGTCTGCTACCAAGTCAAAGGTAACACCATCGATACTCCAGTAATATACCGGGTTCCCCGTAACTGGATCTGGTGTACCCCCAGTAATCGAAACCGTAGCCGTACCATCCGAAAACCCTGCACAGGACTCTGCAGTGGTCCCTAAAACCATACCATCAATCGCTGTAGGTTCATTAATGATAATATCTAATATAGTTACTGGACATCCATTAAAATCCTCAACCTCTACTCGATAGGTATCTGCTCCCAACTCATCAAAAATATGGGTGTTCAGCTGACCATCACTATCATCTTCGATAAAGGTAAACAATGCGTTCCCTGCACTATCATATAAAGAATAGAAATAAGGAGCAGTACCGCCTGTAGCAGTAATTACAATCCGACCATCTTCTTCTCCGTTACACGTAATATCTTCTGCCGTAGCAAGGGCCTCAAAAAGAGGGGGCTCTGTAATCTCAAAAGGGGTGTCTTCCGGACCACAATCCTCACTCGTTACACTATAGCTATATGTCCCTGCAAATAAATCGCCAAAGAAACTCTCTGTCTGGGGACCTACATTGATTGCAGTACCGTTAATATCTGTACCTGTCAACGTATACATATAATTACCTAATCCTCCTGTAACAACAGCATCTATAGAACCTGTATTCTGACCATTACAGATAATAGCAGTATTCCCTAAATCTAACACAACAACCAAATCCTCCGGAGCTCGAACTGGAACCGTATTCGATGGTCCTGCAATACAACCATTGGCATCTCGTACATAAAACTGATAATCTCCATTGGTCAATGAACTAAAGGTATCTCCCGTTACAAAATTAATATTGTCAAGACTATACTCATAGGGTGGAGTACCTCCTGTACCCGTAACTTGTATATCTGCTGTAGGATCCGTACACGTAGGTTCTCGTATCGTTTCTACCGTAACCATAACCTCTGTTGGAGCGGTAATGGTAACTGTCGCTGTAGACTCACAATTAAGATTGTCCGTAACAGTAACCGTATAAGTATCTGGACCTAAATCTGTGAAAATATAGGTGTTTGTGGTACTTGTAAATTGTGCCGAAGTCGTACCATTAGAGTTTGTGATACTAAACAAATAAGTACCAGCTCCCTGACCGCCACTGGCAACTGCCGTAATGGCAGCATCTACACTATCAAAACATATTAAGGAACTTGTCTCTGTAGCAATAACGCTGGTCGTCACCGGAGCGGTAATCGTAATATCCTCTGAAGCCTCACATAAACTCCCATCTCGAACACTAACTGTATAGGTGCCAGCATCCAGATTCTCAAACAAACCGGTAGTATTTACTCCATAGGCAATGATTACCGTACCAGCAGGTTGTTCTAACTGATATTCAATCCCTCCTGTACCTCCTGTACCTACTGCCTGAATCGAAGCATCATCACCAGGACTGCACGTCTCATCCATTAACTGACTTACCCCTACGCTTACCTCGACAGGAGAACCTAGAGTAACTACATTGGTCCTCTCATCACAGAAAGGAGTATCCAGTGCTTCTACAAAAATCTCATATGCTCCTGGAGCTAAACTGCCTATCAACAATGGATTGATAGCTGTATCTCCAGCTCCACTAGCAGCTACTACTGTAGTCACTATATTGGTCACTGTATAATTGTAAGTACCTGTATAACCAGAAACATCTAAACTAAGTGCTCCGTTGGTATCTCCAAAACATAAAACATCACTGGATAAAGTAGCTGTTGCTACAATCGTATCAAATGGCAATACCTCGTAAGGAACGGTATCTATAGAACATCCCGTGTCTAAATCTGTAATCCTAAAAACATAACTACCAACAGCTGGTAAATTAAAAGTAGCAGTTGTAGTACCGGAGCCATCTTCTGGAATCACCTGAACATCTGCTCCTCCTACCGGTAATAAATCAAACTCATAACCTGCCAGATTCCCTGTGATTCTATCAACAGAAACGGTCACAACTTCTGCATTGGGAGCATCACACGTAATCCTATCTACCAAAGTTACAACCGGATTTGTTAGTATTGGGAATGGTGAAATAACTACAGTAATAGGAGTAGCTGGACAGTTGTTACTGTCAAACACTGTAATATCATAATTACCCGAAACATCTGCATCGATGACAAACTGAACTCCCGCCGTTCCAGGATCTGCATCTGTAACACTTTGGTTTGTTACTGTTATCCCTGGACCGGTATAAGAAATCGTATAATCCGGTGTACCATCTGTAATGGTAACTGTAATATCCGGGAAAACCTCACTATTATCCGCAGCACAACTATAACTACTCTCACTCGCTGTAGCCATTACCTGTGTTGGACTGCCTATGGTTGCATTGTCCTGTGCAGCACAACCAAGGATAGAGGTAACTACAACAAGGTAATCTCCTGCTGCTAATCCATCAAACAACGGATCATCTAGCTGATCTACTCCTAGCTGGGCTCCCTGTACGCCTCCTGTAAAATCAAATAACTGATAGGTATAGGGAATATCCGGACCTACTGGAGTTGTTACTAATATTGAACCATCAACATCTCCTAAACATCGAACATCTCTTGGTGTTGCAACTACTACAGGATCTAAAGGAATCTCTCTGGATACATCATCACTGGCAATACATCCTGGTGCAGGACCAATCCCTGAGTCTGTAACTGTTACTGTATAAATTCCTGCTGAAACATTGGTAAAGATCTCTCCTCCTGCGCCAACCTGAATAATCGGACCAACTGCACCTCCTGAACTATCTGTACCCGTTAATACAAAAGTAAAATTACCTGGATTTGCCGCAAAATCAGAACCGCCCATAACCGTAACCGTAATTGTACCATCTGAAGCTCTACAAACAGGCTCTGTCGTGAAATTCGCATCTACTATCAATTCTTCAAAAACTTCAATCGTATCCGTATCAAAACAACCATTAGCATCTCTTACTGTTATGGTATAGCTACCTGGACCATTTACTGTATAGGTAAAAGATCCATCATTGGGAGTATCAACTACAAAGACAGGAACATCTGCTGTTAGTGGATCTCCATCATCAATACCATATTCTAATTGTCCTACTCCCGTAGCTGTTACTGTAAATGTATAATTATTGTCAAATACACAAACATCATCAACAAAAACAGGAACACTCGTGAATACTGGATCAGCAAT
>NZ_VTZU01000142.1 GCF_008370685.1 Aquimarina sp. RZ0 | reverse complement strand
TCTTCCCAGTCATAAACTGTTCTAGAGCTTTCTTTTCTAATTCTTGCTGTTCTGTCTTTGTCATCTTATCTGAATAATGTGTAAATTAAAAATTTAGTATTCAGACAAGGTTATATTTACACTCTCGTTTACTAGGGCAAACACATTTAAAAAAGTATTAATTTCTCCCTATAATTTTTATTGATTAAAGCCCCAAATTTTCTTTGTGAGATACTTTTATTTACTGATTTTTCTTTTTTCAACAGTGTTAATACTGACTTAAAGATGATATTGAAATTTTCAGCAGAATTACCCATTCTCTTTTTTGAATCATCTTCTTTAAAAGCAACATCCAACACCCAATGTAATTGATTTTCATTGGACCAATGCTCTGTGATGGTTTTATTGAACTTCTCTGCCTCTTGATTTAAACTTGAAATGTAAAGTCTTCTTTCTGTTGTGGTTTTCTGGGTAGACTTACAATAGATCTCACTATCTATTGTTACAAATGTCTGGATTCCTTTCCCATTTTTCTATGCTGGCTTCAAAAATTAAGGGTGTACTATAAATTTCCATAAATGAGAAAAAAAGACCTAATTTTCGAAAAAACACTATCGATTTTAAGCAACGAGTTACGGCGATCTTGAAAAAATAATATTCAGCCGAATGCCTCATTAGCTTGCCCGAGGATTTTTACTTTTTCTGTATACCTCCAATGTAGAGCCTATGAGGATGTAATTAATTAAAAATGAGTTTTTTTTTAAACACTTCATTTTGAAAAGGTTTGAAAAATAAAACTTCTCAAAAGGTAGTCTATACAAATGATTTGTAGGGTTGTCTATTGCATTGATTGTTTTTATTACAAATATAATTTTGTAAATATTTAATGTATAATACGATTTACGGGTGAGAATTTCGTAAAAATAATGGCAAGGATTTTTCGCTAGATTGATGAATCAAATTAAAGAATAGCCATAGCTATTGTTTCATTTTATGAAGAAAATATAGTAGAAAAAGAATGTCATTAGATGCGAAATTTTTATTCGTAAATCGTATAAGACACCTAGAATACCAGCTATATGAAAACTAATTTTTTGAAGATACTTTTGTTTGTTTCACCAGCAATTTTAGGGCTTTTTTTTAAAGCTCTATTTAAAGAGTATAAAGTTGATTTACTCATAAATTTGTTTATTGAAACCGTATTATATTTGTTTCTTTTCCCTCTACTATTTTCTAATATCATTAAAACATATTATCTAAAAAAAATAGTACTTAGGATGGTAGTAATAATTTCTGGAGTTTCTATTTTTTTCGAGTCTCTATACTATTATTTATATGGAGCTAATGTAGGCCCATCAACCTTGTATTTTATTCTTCAAACTAATGAAAATGAAACTTTTGAATTTTTACAAAATAACATAGACGTTGTAATGATTGGCTTTACCTTTTGTTATTTTGTATCTTTTTATAGTAGTCTGAAAATGATCCCAAAGCTTATTGAATACTTGTCCTCTATAAAACTAAGATCTGATAAAATTTTTATATATGGATACGGTATTTTTTCTGTAGTACTTTTAAGTTATATATATTACTTTGATATTATTAATTACAATTTACCCTATCTGGCATCACGATCCATTATTGAACATTATAAATTCACAGATGATTTTGAAGATCTCGGATTTAAAAATAAAAATGGACACTTTAAAAAGACAACTCACAACAATCAAACTACTAATCAGGAAACCTATGTGATTGTTATTGGAGAATCTACAACAAAAAACCGCATGCAGTTATATGGGTATGCTAAGGAGACCAGCCCAAACTTAAGTGAGATACAAGATGATCTTTTTATTTTTGATGATGTAATCAGTCCTCATGTAGGCACTATTTTATCTCTCGGCAAGGTATTAACTACCAATGATGCAGAACAAAATTCTAAAAAAAATATTCAAAACCTGGGAGAATTATTAGAAGGAAAAGGGTACAAAAAACTTAACACTAAAGTAGGAAGTATTGTACAATTATTCAATCTTGCAGGATTTAAAACGTTTTGGTTATCAAACCAGAGACCTATGGGAATACACGAAAATCTCGTTACCGAAATATCAAAGGCTGCTGATACTAGTGAGTTTATTAATATTGCTAATTTTGATGAAGTAACTCCCTATGACCATGAGCTTTTACCTATATATGAAAAGGCATTGAAAGATCCTGCAAATAAAAAGGTGATTTTTTTACATCTGTTAGGAACTCATATGCATTATGAATACAGGTACCCTATTGATTTTGATTATTTTAAGACAGAAAATATAACTTTACTTGAAAAATTTATTTCAAAAAAACAGCATAACAAGTATATGGGCATCAAATATGATAATGCCATAAGGTATAATGATTACTTATTAAGAGAAGTTATTGAAAAAGTAAAAAACACCAATTCTTCTTCTTATGTATTATTCTTTTCGGATCATGGAGAAGAACTCAATCCTCCCAAAAATAATCCAGTCGGTCATTATTTTGAAGAACGCACTGCTTCTATGTATGAAATACCATTTGTAGTATGGCTTTCTCCCAAATTTAGAGAAAATAAAAATATTTCATATTGTCTAACCAACAAGTTTATGACCGATAATTTAATACACGCCATATCTGACCTCAGTAGTATCTCCTATGAAGGCTTAGATCTCAGCAAAAGTATTTTTAGTAAACACTTTAAAGAAAGATCGAGAATTATTATGCAAAATAAGGATTTTGATAACTATTTTTATTCATCCCAATTTAGAAATAGCTTGACAAAAAAGTAATGAATGCGTCGGGAATATTGATTTTAAGCCTAAAAAGATAGTTTTTGAGACATAATACCGTCATTTTTTCTTTTATTGTCATATTTTCAGGTTTTATATTTTAAACCTTTGAGGTTATAGAATACAATATTATAATTATTTAATTTATGAATTTTTCATCATTAGAATATATCAATACATTAAGAGAGAGTGGAACCGTTTTACAAAGTTCAAAGTATCTTATAAACAGGTGTCTCAAAAATATTGCCTTTGATAAAGCAAAAGTAATTGTCGAATTAGGAATGGGAAATGGTTGTATTACTAAAGAAATATTAGAACGATGCGACAATAACACTACTATAATTTCTTTTGAAGTAAATAAAAAATTTTGTTCTTATTGTCAAAATAAGTTTAAAAATAATCTTTCATTAAAGATATTAAATAAATCAGCATTCGATTTTCAAGATATACTTGAGCAAAATAACATTTCTGAGGTAGATTATATCATATCAAGCCTACCCATTTCATTGTTTGATAAAAATGATACGACAAAATTATTGACAAATCTTAAAAAAACATTAAAAAAAGAAGGGCATTTTATTCAATATCAATATAGTCTTAATCATTTAAAACTGATAAAAAACATATTTCCGAAAGTTACTGTGGATTTTACGATGCTTAATATACCACCAGCTTTTATATATAATTGTGCCTGATTGTAAATTCTTGCTAATCTCGTTCTATTCAATACTGGGGTCAAGCGGCCTTTTATGCTATTTGAGTTTGGTTTTACTGAATGGTTTTTAACCATTAAAGGCTATGCCGGGAAACCAAAAACGTTTGATTTATAAGATATTAATCTGAAGAAGAATTCTAAAAGGAGAAACAATTCCTTACAGTGAAAAGATATTTTCTTTATTTGAAAAACCATGCCAAATGAATCAATAAAGGCAAAGCAGGAGTCATTGCAGAATTGGGAGAGAAACATTTGATATTACTGACCAGCACCATTTATTGTCTACTACGGTTTGATAGAAGAGATACTCTGGATATTGAGTTTGCCCTGAAAGTAGCTGAAAGCTTAAAACAACAATACATCAGTATCCTCCAGAATCAAAAACAGCTCTATTCAATCAAAAGGTCAATATGCTCTGGAATCCAACAAATCCAATCCAAAGGGGTTAGCTTGGTTCAGGATAATTGATCTCAATACTTTACTAAAAGGCATTGAGTTGTTCTTTTGGGGGTCTGCCCAAAGGTTTCCCACCTAATACTGTCCAATTTTACAATACATTCTAGGTTTTTCCATTTCTTGTCCAAGTTCACAAACTTAAAGTCAGAAATGATACTACAGGTTCTGGTTTCTATCCTACCGTGATCCAGATCCATATCGGTAACAGATAGGGTTTGTTTTGAGAATTTGAATTCATCCTGAATCTCTTGCAATAACCCAGCCTGGTTTCCCTTGACCGCCAAAATATAGTCAGCTTTGTTTTCAATGATCTTATCGACAATAGCGACTTGTGTCCCCATGGCATCTATGGTCACGGTTACCCCAGAAATATCCAACGCTTCTATAAGTTCTGGAATGGCTGTGATTTCATTGGATTTTTCAGCTGTTTTTACCTGACCCAACACCATATTGTTTTGACAGGCCCAAGCACTCACTCATATGGATTGGGGATTTCATCCCATTTGATTTTGCACCCCGGACAGTCTTACCATCAAAAGCAATGATCTGTCCTTTACTTTCACTACACAGACTAGCTACCCATTGGGTAAAGTATTTTTCAAACTCAACACTATCAATTGCAGAAAATAATCTGTTTATAGTATTCTCAGAAGGTATCCCATTGGGCAGTTCGAGAAAAGTTTTAATAAATTCTTCTTTTGACTTGGCAAACCCTACCATTTGTTTCCAGGTTTCTACCCCACAAATTACTGAAATTATCCCGATAAGCAGGATGTCAATAAACTTATGAAGTTGGTTTAATACGATTTATAACTAAAAATTTCGCATATTCATCGTTTCTTTTTCCTTTCTACTTCGTTTAAAAAATAAACCGTAGCTATAGCTATGCTTGATTTTTTTGCCTTGCATAAAGAAAAAATAATTCAATGAATTTATACGAATTTTTTAATCACAAATCGTATAAATGGCTTCTAGGATCTTCTGTCTGACTAAAAATTGACTGTAGTGAATCTGTGTTTTCAACATTGTATTATATTGATTATAAGTACAATATCCCCTTTTTGGAGCTAAAAAGTAACTATTCACCGGATTGTATTGTTATCCTTTGATTATTTGGAATTTAGTTTAAAATTTCAGATTTTAGTAATCCTAATGACAGACAAGGAATTTATCGCCCAAC
>NZ_VTZU01000141.1 GCF_008370685.1 Aquimarina sp. RZ0 | reverse complement strand
TCGGATAGCACTCGATTTAGCGACCAAGCCCCAGGAGGGCTCTGGAAGCTAGCTTCCAGAGCCCTCCTGGGGCTTAACCCTGAGACAGGGTTATAATTACACTTCCACGCAACAAGATTAATACAGAACTAAAACAAAACAATTATTTCTTTTGGAGGTTCTTATACGATTTATAACTAAAAATTTCGCATATTCATCGTTTCTTTTTCCTTTCTACTTCGTTTAAAAAATAAACCGTAGCTATAGCTATGCTTGATTTTTTTGCCTTGCATAAAGAAAAAATAATTCAATGAATTTATACGATTTTTTTAATCACAAATCGTATAATCCATTAAGTTAGTAGTCGAAGATTTAGTAAATTTATACTTATTATTTTCTGAAACGGATTTATAATCTATAATCTCTTGATTTTGTTTGGCAATCATTCCGTTTATCTAACGGTAGGTGTTACATTATTTTCTATAAATGGATTGCTGGGGTTTGCTGGAGATACATACAAAGAATCCCTGATTTTCATAATCAAGGCACTAAATTCTACATCCATCAACAAATTTACCGTGCCATCGTGATTAAAACGAGTGTTCGCATTGATAACAAAAGTATTGGCGAATTTGATATCAAAATCTTTTTGCATTCCATCTCGTCTATATACTCTGATATATCCCTGAACCATCTGATCCGGTGAAAACATCGCTTCATATACACCAATTTATTCCCTTTGACTCACTCGAAATCAAGATTATTTAAAAATAGAAACTAGTTTTGATTTCAATAAGAAATAAAGGGAATTTTACTCTATAATTGTATTATAATAAATTTTATAATATCCATTAATTCAATATACCAATAGTGTAATATCAGCAACAATTATTGAGAGGAAGTTTATTTAATTTCGTAACGAAACATTAATAAATAAAGACCGAAATTAACGTCAGATAATTTTAAACACTAATCCTTGTAACTACTATGATCTCCTGTACTTTTTAATCAAGAAATCAATTTGTATATTAGAGAAAAGGTTTGATAAGATAAAACATCTAATTTATGAAGCAAGAATAGATATCTGTTAGCAATAATTACTTTGTTTTCACAAACTTGCCTTCATCAGAAATTTTATAAGAAATTATTTCTCTAGAACTAACTTCGTATCCATCTATATTATCGAAAGTTTTGCAGTTGAATATATGATTCTCGTCTATATATATACTTTTAGTTACAAGGGTTTCGGATTTTGAATACTCATAAGCTGCTAATACATCAGAAATTCTGTTGTTTTTAACTATAATATAAATAGGATTATAAAAAACGTGATCCCCCTTAGCTAAAAGACCAAATATTTTAAAATTCTTATAATTAGGTAATTTTATGAATAGTGATGATTCGGACTTAATTCTCTTTTGCTTATCGTCGTTTTTATTTACCAGTAAATTATTTATTGTTTGTAAAGTTCCACTATCATTTAATTTTATACTTGTATTCAAATCAATATTTATATTATCATTTCTATTAAATTTTATGATTCTAAAATAACTCTGAGCGTACTGGATACTATCTTTATCATTTAAGCCTTCTTTCTTTAAAGAATGTTCTAAGTATCCACCACCGCAATACCACTCTTTAGGAAAATCAACTTCAACCAATTCTTTTCTTCCATATGGTAACGTTACTTTTTTAGATAAGGAATCTAGAAATTTAGTATCGATGCTTATACTTTGATTTATTTCAATATTGGTATTAATCGTATCTGTATATTCAGAAATGGATTCCTCAACTCTACTACTTTTATTGTGTTTACAGGAGATAAAAGTTACAAGTATCATTATTATAAATCGATAGATCATGGGAGTAAATTTTGCACAAAATTATTACTAAATCTCTGGATATGATGATGATTATTGTGCCTTGGCGTTGTTACGTGTGAACTATGTGGCAAAATCGTAGAAGAGTTAATCCCTATGGCCGGATTTGTGAAATTTTCGGACAAAGAATTACCTGTTCGAGACCAACCAAAATCATATAGTAAATCGCAAAATATAACTTGATTTGTATAATCAAAATCTGAATCTTGTAATAACACTTCAACTCCTGTAAGACCAGTGCTTAGATAATATAAATCTCCAGCTAAACCATTTCTATGTGATGTACTAGGATAGCAAGATCCATCTTCATAAGAGAAACCTTCTCCGCATATTCTATGATTCAAGCCAGCTCTAGCATTACCCTGAGCATCTGTATCACCTTCGTTAAACTGAGCAATGGCTCCAATCAGAGCAGCTAGTAGATCAGGTTTAGCATGTCTTCTTCTGGTATCTTTAAAACAATATCTGATTCTTAAATCTCCATTTACATAATCCAACCCTGTAAAAACTTGAGAACCCATGCCTGCTTCTTGTTCTATATCCGCATTAACCATATACACAAAACTATTAGCATTTGGCACAGGATACCATCGTTCTCGAAGTATATTATTCGAAATTATATAATTTCCAGGATTATTAGGGTCTTCTGTTTTTGTATATTCAATTGCATGCACTCCGTTTGTATATTTCGTCAAAGTACTAGCCGATATATCTTCTCCAGCTCTTTGATTATCTCTGTAATCTATGATTGGAGGGACTTGTGTGCCTCTAGAAGCTAACGGTGGAATTGTATTTGATCTAGGGCCTTTTTCCGTTATTCTTATCTTCTCTGTAGTACATACTTCATGTTCATTATCATTACTGTCATGATAAAAATAAGTAACTAGATGTTTCGGGTTATTTACATCATAATCATCAACTCTTGCCCAATCATTAGTAAGTATCCCTAATCTTCTTCTTATCTGTTGATTATTTGAATTTATCTCGTCAAAATTATTGTATAAATTATCTCCATGATAAATTTCATATACATTTTTATTTTCTAGCCTAAATAAACTCCCTTCTGAATTCGCAAAACGACCAATTTCTAAAGGAGGACCTTGTTCATTTCCTTCAGTTCCATACACTATATATAATTCTTCATCTTCTGGAGTAACTTCAATTTCTATAGAGGGCAAATCTGTTCCCGAATCGTGTATGGTTTCTGCCCAAGTATCAAAAGTTGTTCTTGTATGAGGACGAAGCGATAATTTAAAAATTGCTTTATCAGTAAAATCATCTAAATTAGTGTAAGCACAATTCCCTTCGATATCATTAAGCGCTTCTGTATTGCCTACTTGTGCTATAAATTCATCAACATCTGCTGTTCCATCAGTAATCTGTATGGTTTCATCTGTTGTTCCTGTAAGATTACAATCACCTGTTTTTAACTGTATTCTTACGTTGCCTCTTTCTGTAGAGACAATAGGTTGATCAGGTGGTACAAAATTTTCCGTTTCTACAATAATATATACATCTCTACCTAAAATACCCTCGTTTACTTCCTCAAAGTCTACAGTTGGTCCTGTGGCTTCACTTGTACCAGTAGCTTCAGCACCTGCTGTAACTACTTTTTTAGCAAAATAGGCATTCGTTACTCTAGGTGATACAACAGTCAAATCCTCAAAATCTGTACTGATGTGTTCAAAATCTGTAAACCAAACTCTTCCCATTACGATGTTGTTGTTTGTTGTGGCACTACTTTTAGTGCTACTCGTTGTATATCTGCTTTAATCACTATTCCTTCTAACAGATCATTTTCTAAAACTTCTCCATTATATTCAAAATCTCTCATATTATCTGCTAAACTTATGCTAACAGATTTACCATTTGCATTTTTGCTTTTGATCACTAAATATAGTTCATCACCAACTTTAATTTTATTATCGGGGATTCTATTACCTTTCTTATCTTCATAATAACTTTCTAGCATTTCAGGTTCCGAATCATCCCGTTTTGTGACAGGTGCTGTATCTATAAATGGATTACTAGGATTCCAGAGTTTTTCAAAAATCTGACCTCGCACACGTTGGATCCCTGGAGATAAAGTAAGTTCCATTTTTAAAGGATCATTGCCCTCTGCACTAAACTTTTCTTCTAAATATACACAATGGCAATTGGCAAACTCAAAGTCAAATAGCTTACTTAATCCATCACGTTTATAAAAACGAATATATCCTTTATACATCGTGTTGTTAGAAAACATCCAATCATAAAACAATTCATCATTATTAGTAGACTCTATAATAAAATGAATTTGACCACCTTGTACACTTGTTTTAGGTCTGCCATTGTTATCAATTAATTGTTTATATAGAAAAACACTATCAAGAACATTGCGTTCTTCTCCATTGACAAATAGTTTTGCCTGAAAAGCCATAGATTATTTAGTATTAACATTCATTATTGGGGTATTGAATGAACGAAAATAAATAAAAAGTATGATATGAAGAGGTGTAATTCCGGTATTTTTAGAATTAGTCAATTCTTTTCAAACAGTTGACAATTATACATTTGAGATATATTAGGTAACGCTTCTCAAGATACATTGGCATACAAAAAAACATTGAATGATTACATAGCTCCAATATGTGGTCAAATATTTATACATCTATATAGATACACAACGATATACTATTTACCAAAAAGACATTACGATACACGCATAGAAGTGCGCACAGATATAAAGACATACAAAAGCAAGTGATACTGGAGGCACCACCACCACAAAAGCCCTTTATTTCAAAGGGCTTTTGATTTTTAAATTAAGATCTAATCGCCGTAGTTTTTTGTAAACGTCATTAAAAACGACATTAAAAAATTACGATTATGATATTACTACCAAACAATTGTAATAGAGGAGAATTTTCTGTTTTTCCTAAAAATTGGAAAAAATGTTCTAAAAATGAACTCAAAAAAAACTGGGTTATAAGCTATTACTTTCGAGATCCAAGATTCAAAGAAAAATACCCAAGAGGTAAATTTATTCGAATAAAATCTGGTTTTAATAGGCTAAAAACACTTTCTGAAAGAAGACTAGCAATTTCTATTTTACTCGATAATCGAGATTTAAATGCTCCGAGGCTTGCCTCGAAATCAAAATGTCTTTTTCAATAAATGCCTCGCGGGCTTGCCCCGAGGTAGTTTACTAAAAAATGAGAAAAAAAGATTAGAGGAAGGTTTTAATCCAATAACTAACAAATTTGAAGTTCATTTTAATGATGACATGGATGAATTCTCATCGATTAAAGAAGCTCTCAATTTTGCATTAAAAAATATTATTGTAGCT
>NZ_VTZU01000140.1 GCF_008370685.1 Aquimarina sp. RZ0 | reverse complement strand
CCTCGATCAAAAAAGAAAACTAGGACTAGTGAAAAGAATTAGAAAACAAATTGATAAATTTGGATTAACTAATGATGATTTGCAAATAACTGTAAATCAGTAGTGTAATTTTACGTTAGTCAGAATACAGAAAAATGAACAGACTAACACGAATCACATCAATCTTAATTCATTTACAATCTAAAAAAGTAGTAACTGCAAAAGAAATTGCAAATAGATTTGAAATTAGTTTACGAACTGTTTATAGAGATATTAAAACGCTACAAGAATCTGGAGTTCCAATAGGTTCAGAAAATGGTACAGGATATTTTATTGTTGAAGGATATTCATTACCACCAATAATGATTACTCAAGAAGAAACAAATGCTCTAATTGTTTCAGAAAAATTAATTCTAAACCAAGGAGACACTTCCTTGATTAAAGATTTCAATTCCTTACTAATTAAAATAAAATCGACTCTTAGGGCTTTTGAAAAAGAAGGAATTTCAAAACTAGAGAATAGAATAGAGCCCTCAACGAAAAACGAAAAAAATAAAAATAATTGGCTGTCTTCAATTCAAAAGTCAATTACCAATTCAAATGTTCTCAAAATCAATTACTTCTCAATTTACAAGGATGAACAAACAACTCGTGAAATTGAACCTCTTGCCATTTATTTCACTGAGAGTTCTTGGGTTTTAGTCGCATTCTGTCGCTTACGAAACAACCTACGTGAATTTAGATTAGATAGAATTTCAACACTCTTTATTACTTCTGAAACATTTGATTTTCAACCAGATTTCTCATTAAATGATTATTTCAAGAAATTTATTGAAGTATAGTTGACATAGGGTTGTCACTCCTCCCATTTACATTTGTCTCATAAACTTAAATATATCAAATGAAGCATTTATTAATTGGTATTATAGCTATCGTATTGATTAGCTGTAATCCTCAAAACAAAACAAATATGAGCGAACAGAGTAAAAAGGTAGGGACAATTGAATTGGTTATTTTTGACACCTATCCTCAATATTCCAAAACAGAAGTGATAGCAGCAGCAAAAGCCGTCAATCCTGTAGCAGAAAAATTTGATGGCTACATTGGAAGGAAGCTAGCAGTGGACAAAAACGGTAAATGGACTGATATTGTTTATTGGACAGACCTTAAATCAGCTGAACATGCTGCACAAGAAATTTTGAAAAGTGAAACTTGTCAAAAATTCTTTGGAATGATAAATCAAGAAACTATGCAATTTATGCATCTTGAACCTGTAATTGATGTCAAATAAAAAGGTATGACTAAAAACGACATAATTGAAAGGGTTCAGGAAAAATTTGATGGTCTTGTCCTAAATAAAAATTGGGGAGAAGTCGGACTATTTTACAATCCAGAAAATAAACTAAGTAAGGGAATCTATCTATTGACATTCAAGGAAAAAGATGGTTTAAATGATAAAGCTTCAAATACGGATAGAAATGGAGTATTTAGGTTAAACGTTGGAATATCAAAAGATACCTTTTTTAGGTTATTTGGAGAAAGACCCAAAAGACCAAAGGCAGGCCAAATAATTGATATGCCTTATGATTTTTCAGAACTTAATAAAATAATGCCTCATCCGATTTATGGTTGGATGAGTTGGATTTGTATTTTAAATCCGACAAGGGAAACTTTTGATAAATTATTCCCGCTAATCGAAGAAGGATATTCTTTAGCGCTAAAGAAATATGAAAAGAAAATAAAAGGGCATAACAACGTATATAAAAATAGCGGTTAAGAGCTAAAACTTAAGTTTGGCGCTTTTCTGCTATATTTATTTAAACTGAAAAATAGTGTTTTCATATACAAGATCGTTGTAGCATATTGAGACATAGGATTTAACTTCATTACCAATTATTCTTAGCATGAATATAGGCACTTGGTTCAGAGTAACCTAGAATGTAGGCAATATCAGTAGTTCTATACAGTCCCTCTTGTTCAAGATAAAATGCCATTTTTCGTTTGATTCCATTAGCCAATTTCCTGTACGAAGTATTTTCTTTAAATAATTCTCGCTGAATACTTCTTTTACTAACTGCCAGTTGATTAATAACCTGGTCAATCTTTGGAAGCTCTGGAGAACTGAGATTAAGCATGATTTGTCTTACCCTTTTGGACATTTCACCATAGGAATTGTCATTCAGCTGTAATTCTTTCATAAATAGAGGTAAAAGATATTCAATTTGCTTTATTCTTTTCTTATTTATTTCGAGCAGTAAGACTTCGTTTGGTATATAAAAATGATGTCCGTTTCCCTTTTCAATATCCACTACATCTAATGCGACTCTATACGGATGATTATCGATATAGGGCAAAGAAAGCCTTGGGTCATATCTCAATTCAAGCATTAACTTTAATTCCCTATAAATTACACAATAGACAGAATCCAAAAGATGCTTTCGCACCCCTCTGTCGTCAACATCGCTAGTTAATGACAATTGAAATTCGTCATCGTACTTTTTTAAGCTGATGCTGACCATAGGGAATGTTGCCATTAAATATTCTTGTAAAAAAGAAATTGCTTGTTGAATTTTACTGGTGCTTAAGGAAATTTCAAGGATTAGTCCAAGAGATTTTAAGTTCAAAAAGCATCCATAGTTGAGTCCGAAATTATCATCATTACAAATACGAATTGAATGGTTTAAAAAATCAAGAAATTTATAATCTTCAACAGAACCAATCGGATTAATCAAGTCTTTTGGATCAAAGCCACTTTCTTTAAAGAGAATGTTAATATCAATCTTTCTACTAGAAAGAAACTCGATTAAGTTGTTAATGTGACCATTAGAAACTTTCATTCATCAAATATATAAAATTGGCGTAAAATATCAATATCGTGCAGTTTTCACGACCGAAATTTGCACTAAACAAAAAATAAAAATCATGACAACTTCAATTAAGGCTACAAAAGCCAATGCTATTTCTACACTAATTTCCGGCCTGGCAATTTTGGGATTTCAACACCAATTGATGGTAATGTTTGAGATTAATGAAACACTACCGTTTCTAATATTGGGCGGGGTTATTACCTTCTTTTCCCTCACCATGTTTATTGAAATAAAAAAGCAAAGAGCTCTCGCCCTTCTCTGGATTGTAGCACAAGACACATTATTTGTCTTAGCGAGTATAGTTATTTTAATTCTTCAACCTTTCGATATATCTACAACAGGGTATGTAATAATTGGACTATTTCTTTTACCCATTTTATATTTTATTAAATCTCAATCCAAAGGGATAATAGAAATGGATACCATAGATCATGTTGGCACTAAACGTCTCACGTTCAGCCGGGTGGTTAAAGCAAGTAAAAAGACCGTTTGGGATGTTATAACAGATATAGAAAACTACCATGAAGTTGCCTCAAATATAGATAGGGTAGAAATTGTTTCTGGAGAAGGTGAAGGTATGGTACGCTCATGTTCACATGGAAATGATTCTTGGACAGAAACTTGTACTCTTTGGGAAGATCAAAATCAATATTCATTTGTTGTAGATACGAACGCACCAGATTATCCTTATCCATTTAAATATTTAAAGGGAACTTGGAAGGTAAATGAGATAAATACGAGAGAAACCGAAATAATCATGATATTTGATTTCGAATTTAAAAAGCCCTATCAAAAGTTACTTTTATATCCGATGCTCAAATGGAAATTCTCAAAAGTTGCTCAGAACTTACTTAAAAAATGGGAAAAGATAATTATTAATTAAAACGAACCATAACAAGGTATATAGTGCATTTCCGTCTTTTGGGACGGTAATGCACCATATACAAACCGCTAGCTTTAATTTAGGAAAACAATAAGCTATTTCACTAACCAAAGGTGAGCATGCTAATAGGTTTAAATCTTTATTCATATGTAACAAAATTCATCACTGGTCGTCGTCAAGTAGAAATATACCCATCAAGACCATATCATAATGTTTAAAAATAAAAACCCTTTCCTTTCTGGACTAGTAGTGATAGCTGTAATTAGTATTATAATGCTTCTTCCGTTGAAGAAAGTAATTACCAAACAATATTTTACCAGTTTTCAGATTGAATATATTGTGCTGTCGACTAAAATGTTTTTAATTTTCTTGTCCGGTCTGTTGTTAGTAAAAAAGCTGGAAGAGCAAGCTTTATCTGGCATTAGTTCAGAATATCAATGGTCCTTTAAATACATAAACCTAATCCCCTTCTATCTTTTTATATTAGGTATCTTAGGTTTTATAGGTAAAGACTTATTATCTATAAATATTATTAATGTATTGTTATTGCTAATAGCTTGCCTATTAGTAGGGTTTGCAGAGGAATTTGTATTCAGAGGGTATTTACAGCCTATTTTTATAAAGAAATATATATCACATAAAAATGGTGTTTTCTTAGGTGTACTACTCCCTGCACTATTTTTTGGCTCCTCACATTTATTAAATTTGACGGTTAACGATAATATTCCTCAGGTAATTGGGCAATCAATTTATGCAGCCTGTATTGGATTCTTTTTTGGAGTAGCACTTCTCAAAACCAACAAACTAATACCAATTGCAATTACTCACGGTCTGATTAATTTTTTCTTCCTCTTTGGTTCACTTCCAAAACTAATCAACAACAAAAATGGTTACTCAGAACCAACAGTGGAACCAACGTTGACCGAACAAATTTTATCCTCTGCAACACCTATTTTGTTTTTTTTGCCATTATTGATTATTGGTTACATTATTCTGAGTAAAATGAACAAAAATGAAATACTAAATAAAATAAACCTTTAAAATAATCATAGCAATGAAATTAAAACTATTCTTTTTGAGTATGCTATTTGCAACTAGCACTTTTAACGCCCAAAACCAAAGTTCTGATAAGAAACTAAAACAAGTTATTGAAGATTTTAGAACTTCCATAATCACACATAATGATTTCGAAAAATTTGATAATTTATTTTTGCACGACTCTATTACTTGGTCTGCAATTTTTACTAATAAGACAAAAGAAATGGCATTGAAACAAATGCCCAACTTCACTTTTTACTCAACTGATTACAAAACTTTCTATAAAAATTTAAAAAAGAATACAGAAGAAAAGTTTTATAATGTCCAAATTAACAAGCAAGGAGACTTTGCAACTATATCTTTTGATTACACTTTATCTGTTGACTCAAAAATCCAGAACTGGGGAATTGAATACTGGTCACTTATCTTATTAAACGATAGTTGGAAAATAACTTCTGTTACTTGGACTATGAACAATGAAGAAATAGAAAAATGTTCGTTTTCGTCTGAAACCCCATTTACTTTAGATTAAAGTATTAATAAATACGATTAGCAAAAAACTGCAGTTAAGAATGTATAAAAATAATGCTTAAGTTTAACCTAACTCAATAAGTTAGTGCTCTTTTGGTCACTCTGGTTTTCTCAAGAAAAACCCTCGAACACAAAACCGCACTATTCTTAAACCAAACGTTGTAACCAATACTGACCCGTCCTGAAATATGTATACAAAAAACCAATGTATATGTATAAAAATGATGGATATGTGAGACGCTATAGCGAAAGCTTTAAACTCAAAGTTCTAGCAGAACTTACCAAAGGAAACCACTCCA
>NZ_VTZU01000139.1 GCF_008370685.1 Aquimarina sp. RZ0 | reverse complement strand
TTTTTCTTTATGCAAGGCAAAAAAATCAAGCATAGCTATAGCTACGGTTTATTTTTTAAACGAAGTAGAAAGGAAAAAGAAACGATGAATATGCGAAATTTTTAGTTATAAATCGTATAACACTGTTATAATCATAGAATAACGAAGCGATTTTACTTTATTCTCTTGTTTTGTAGCATATATAAGATGAGAGGCTACTGCAAACATAGAAGTATCAGCAGTACTCATAAGTCCTGCAAAAAAAAGCACTATTAATAATGGGGCCCAGGATGCAGGTATAAAATTTTGCATAGCATATACAAATACCATATCAGGATCTAACGTAGTAGTTTTGGTATATACAAATAGTCCTAATACTAATAGGATAAAAGCGATTACTAAAACAGGGATGATGGCAAATCCCATTCCTTTTTTTAGAGATTTTTCATCTTTTGCAGCATAGCATAGTTGATATCTGTCTGCCAAACCGAATACAGAAAGTCCTCCATAAAGTACTAACCCTACAATACTACCAATTTTTACATGTTCAGCAGTACTGGTTGCCAGAATCAATTGAAACTCTTGCATATCAAACATTGCAAAAACTAAAATAAATAAAAAGACTATGATAATAAAAGCTTGAATTATATCAGTTATAATAACTGCTTTGAATCCAGAGAGTAATACATAAATCAGTACTACAGAAGCTGTAATTAGCAAAGAGACTTCATATGAAAACAACTCAAAAAATGTTATGATTTTTGCACCACCAACTAAAGATAACAAAACCCAGAAAAACTGGATTATAGTAGTAATACTGTTGGTGATAAAAGCTGTTTTTCTATTACCTGTTACAAACAATGGGATATCTCCTTGTGTGTAAAAATTACCTTGTAGAGATAATTTTTTAATTCTTGGCGCTGCCCAAAAAGCAAATACCAGATATCCAATAACTGATCCAATTGACATAGCAAATAATCCCCATCCGAATTTGTAGGCATATCCCGTGTATGTAATTAGAGTGCTTACTCCAATAGCTCCTGCAAATTTTGAGAAAAGTATAGCCCAACTACTTTTGTTTCTTCCTCCTATTAGAAAATCTTCCTGAGAAGAGGATTGGGAGATATAGATTGATAAACCAATAATGAGTATGACATGGGTAATCAGGAATATATAAATAGGCATAAGTGGTTGTTAAACGTACATATATGTAAATGGTCAAAAAAAGATGAGGTTGTCAGGAATCAAGCTTAGGAATAATAAATTAATTGGAAAAACTTTTTTACACCTATTAATCATTTTTTTATATCCACGATATCGGTGATTTCTACCTCCATATAGTCAGCAATTTTTTTTAAACGCTGGTAGTCTTTGGCTAAATTTTTTCTTTTTACAATATAGTCACCAGCTTGTGGACTAATCCCTAACGCCTTAGAGATTCCATAAACTGTTTTACTTCTTTTACTTTGTTTAAGCAATTTTTTCAGCTTCTTGTTAACCATTGTGTTTACAAATATTTGGATTTAAATATACAAATAAATTTTTATTAAAAAATTACTTGTATAATAAAAATATATATGTATATTAGATTATTGCAAATCAAAACCTTAAAAAAATGAAACTCATATTGATTACTGCAGTTTTTTGTACCTTTTTTGTAAGTGCTAAAGCAAGTGTAACGCCACTTAATACTGATAAGGAAAAGAGAAAGACTGAAACGAAAAATGAAAAAGAAAAGATAGCTTCAGAAGCTAAAAATTTTCATTCTATTAAGAAATGGAAAGTTACTATTGAACACGATAATGGAGATCGTATCTCCAAAATAATACAAGTGAAACAAGGCTCTAAACGTAGCGCTATGGAAACAGCTTTTAATGAAGCCGAGAGATATTTGAAAACACTAAAAAAAGTAAAAACATATAGTGTATCTCCTGTTTCAAAGAATTCTTTTGTATTGTTAGTAGGAGGGGAGTAGTTATTGTTTAAGATAAAAAAAATGATAACTATTATTTGTCTTAAAATAGGATATAATGAATATTCTATTCACAGTATGTCTTCAGATTACGTTATTAATTTAAAATGACTCTGGGTTCTTCAATGCTCAAGCTATAGAAATCATCTTTTTTACAATCGAGGCTATATAAAGAGAAGAGAAAAGGTGAAATAATAAAAAAAGACTATCCTTTCAGATAGCCTCTTTTGGGGTATTATGACAATGGTAATTACGCTAGAATAATACGGTTTTGAGATGTTCTTCTAAAATTATGAGGGCATAAAAATTAGAAGCTTATTCTCTACATTTAAAGCTTTATAGTAATTGAGTATGTGAGAAATGAGTGATTTGGCGCAAGATTGCATTAAGCATTCTTAAGTCTAGTTCTCAATGTGGGGTAATTTTAACTTTTTAAAATTAATCCTCATTTAACTCACATCCTCAATTTTATTTTTTAACAAAAATCTTCTCTTAAATAAAACATCAGTTTGGCTTTATCACTAAAACTTTTTATGGTAATAATCTCACCATTTAATTTATTATAGATCACTTCAGCAAAAAGAAAATCTAAATAAAAAACACTGTAATAAAAGTCACGATTCCTGTCATTTATTGTAAATAGATGAATTCCTTTGTTCCAGATATGATTATATTTTTGAGTCATATTCTTAGCATTGAATTGCTTTTCTAATGTAGTTTTTTGCATAAGTATTATTGTTTTAAGATTTAAAGGCAGTTCTAAATTACGGAAAAACCGTAATAAAACAAATTTTAAAGAGTAAAAAGTTGAAAATTCCCTATTTATTACTTGTATTATTTAATAAATGAAGCCGTAATGTTGATTATTCCCTCATTTTTAGCAGTAAAAACACGTAGGTCGTTACTAAGTTTATTGTATCGTCTTTACTAATAATCAAGAAAATAGATACGTATTAAATGATAAGACTCTTGATTTGATCCTCAAGCTTTGTTTCTCAATTACTATTTTAAAATCACAGAATTTTATAAGAGCATCGGTATCAGAGTAACAATTAGCTCGTCATTAAATTTTATATCATATAAAAACATTATAAAAATAACGGATCATTGTATACAAGCTATTTTTTGATTTGCTATCAAACAAAGAGAAATTCTAATAATTATAGCCTAGAAATTATAAATTCTGTTATTTTTTTTAAAATATGCATCACTATTAGTAAGAGAAGTTATTTTAAACATATCTAAATCAGCAGTTCTTAGATGAAATCACCATAAACTGAATCAAATTATTTTTTCATTTCGGAGTGTAACACAAAAAGAAATGATTTTAGTAGGTAATTTCATTTGTGAATAATATTAGATACTTATACTACCAATTCTGATTCGAGTTTGCTTTTAAGAAAAAAACTAGAAAAAAATCAGCATAGTCTTATTACTATTAATTTTAACTTTGAAGTATCAGACAAAAAGATACAATTTCATTGGATAAATTTAAATTGAGAGTGGTATAAAATAATTTTTCTACGCATAAAAAATCTTAATTAATTTCAGTTTAAAAATGGAGAAACTTAATCGTTATCTAGCGTTAGGGCTAGGAGTATCTGTAATATCAATTGGGGGATTGATCTTTTCTCGATTAGAGAAATCACAGGGAGCATTAGAAAAAAGTATTATAAGTATACGAGAAGAGCACAAAGAACACCTAAAAAACAGTCCATTCGTACAAAGTCTGAAAATGAATAAATCCGAGAGAAGAGCTCAAGGTCTTCCGCCAGATAAGTATTTTGAACAAATGTGGGAATTGACAATGAATCCTCAGACAGGAAGAACAGAACCAGAAAAACTATATCAAGTTAGAGAGGAATTATTAAAAAACATTTCAAAACGTTCACCTGGTGATGCACCAAATAATCCTTGGATAGAAAGAGGTCCCAATGATATTGGTGGAAGGACAAGAGCCATTATGTTTGACCCTAATGATACTTCTGACAGGCGCGTATATGCTGGAGGAGTTAGTGGTGGATTGTGGGTAAACAATGATATCACCTCAGTAACATCGCAGTGGAGTCGTGTGCAAAATGTACCAGGAAATCTTTCAGTAACTTCTATTACAGTAGATCCCAGAAATTCTAACATCTGGTATGTGGGTACTGGAGAACAATATACAGGGGGTAATGTTGTCGGGAATGGCGTGTACCGTTCTATTGACGGAGGAACGAGCTGGCAAGCACTAGCCATCCCACCAGCAGGCAGAGATACATTTGATTTTGGTAGTGCCGATCTATTTCTTTCTGGAATTTTTTATGTAAACGATATCATTGCCTGGAATAATACCACCCAGAATCGTACAGAATTATTTGTCGGGGTAGGAGCACATGTATACGGAGATGCAGAAAACCCCAGAAATTGGTTAGGATTACAAAATGCTGGATTGTATAGATCCATTGATGGTGGAAATACATGGAATCGACTAGAATCTAATAACCTGAAATTTGATTATTTTGGAAATGATTTTTTTATTATCCCTAATGATTTTGAAATAGGAGTAGATAATACTTTATGGATGGGAACTATTCAAATTTCTGGAGTAGGTATCAATATAGGCGGAAGAGTATTTAGTTCTACAAATGGAGCCACCTGGATAGAAGCAGGAGCATCTCCATTAGCAAATTCCAATCGTGTGGAATTAGAAACTTCAACCACAAATCCAAATAAAATTTATGCATTAACTGAGGGGAGCGGGGCATCACCAGTACATATTTATAAAACAACTAATAAATTCAACTCTGTAACAGAAACCAACATACCCAATGACGCGGATAATGGAATTCCTGCAAATGATTTTACCAGAGGACAGGCATTTTATGATTTAATGATCGAGGCAGATCCTACAAATGACAATATACTCTATGTTGGTGGTATCGATATTTTTAGATCCTCGAATAGTGGAAACTCCTGGAGTCAAATATCCAAATGGTCTAATAACAATAGCTTATTTAGTTTGCCAATTTCCTTGGTACATGCAGATCAACATGCAATGGTATTTCGTCCTGGAAACTCTAACCAGGCTATTTTTGGTAATGATGGAGGTGTCTATTATGCCAATAGTTTATCTACTGCACAGAATACCAATACAGTTGGCGCAAGAAATAATAACTATAATGTAACCCAATATGTAAAAGCAAGTATTGGACCAGATGGTAGTGGTGATACTTCTGGAATTTTTACTGCTGGAGCTCAGGATAACGGAACTCAGGCTTTTAGAAACACGATCCCAGGAATCAACAGTTCTGAAGAATTATCCGATGGAGATGGATTCTATACCTTCGTAGATAAAGATGGTGACTATATGATAGCTACTTTTGCCTACAATACTATTTATAGATTTAATCTGCCATGGGACGGATTAGGAAGAGCACAATTAGCACATACGTTTTTAGCAAATGAAGTCTCAGGAGATTTTGTAAATCAAATGGGCTATGATAGCGATGCCAATTTTCTACTTGCTAATGCGTCTATAGGTACTAATTATAGGGTAAAAACTATTGATGTTGCTAACAATCCCTCATAGACCCCAGAAACTTCAGTACGTAGGCTAACGTAAAATTCGTAATTTACTGGGTATTAACTTTAGCTCTTTGCAAGGCCGTTTTTTAAAGTGTTGCTGCTTTTTTTAGTAAGCAC
>NZ_VTZU01000138.1 GCF_008370685.1 Aquimarina sp. RZ0 | reverse complement strand
ATTTATAACTAAAAATTTCGCATATTCATCGTTTCTTTTTCCTTTCTACTTCGTTTAAAAAATAAACCGTAGCTATAGCTATGCTTGATTTTTTTGCCTTGCATAAAGAAAAAATAATTCAATGAATTTATACGAATTTTTTAATCACAAATCGTATAATACCATTTACCATCTGAATTTACTGGTATAAACTTATCATTTATAGTAGTATATCGTGATTTAAAAATAGCCCAATGGTAATGGTTACTTTAAAAAATACTTAAAATACTGTGGAACTTAAAAAAAACTTCAATTGGTCAGAATACTCTCAATTTTAGCTTAAATCCTAAAAATCTAAAAAGAGTTCAATAAAAAAGAGGGTGTCTGACTTTTCAGACACCCTCTTAGTTTTCTTCAATTTTACTTGGTAGTTAGTAGCTATTTTTTGATCAACTTTTTAGTAATTGATTTTTTATTACCATTAAATTGTATAAAATATACTCCAGAAGGTAAATCACTTACTGTAAGTTCTTCTTTATAATTACTTCCCGGAGGAGTTTCTATCAGCATTGATTTTAATGTTCTACCATTAATATCTCGGATAAAGAATCTGGAAGTTTTATTTTCTAAATTATTTATTTCTATGTTAAGAACATCTTCTGCTGGATTTGGATAAATTTTAATATCAGAATCGTTCAGAAGATCTGATGGTGTAGTTCCATCATATGCACGACTAGTGCCATTACAAGAGCCTAAAAATCTCCAACCATAAAAAGTTCTTTCATAAAGATTATTTCTATACGTTACTCTATCTCCTACAGAGTATGATCGATTATAACTCCATTCACTTACGTCTATACAGGAGAAATTAGTCACACAAACTTGAATAAACCTCCATCCACGAGTAAGTTTTTCAAATAAATAACCTCTATAAACAACTCTATCTCCAGTTGAATACGTTTCTGTTCTAGACCATTCTGGGACACCATCACAAGTATCACTGCCAGTATCGGAACATCTTCCTGAAACTATATAATTATTTTTATCGCATTCAATACTAAAGGTATTCACTGTCCCATCTTCAGAATCATTAGCTATCCAATCAGTTCCAACCGAAGTAGACACTTCTCTGGACTCATCTACGGCAATAGAAAACTGAGAAGTAGTCCCAATAAAATATTCTAATTCGCAATCCGTTTTGTTTTCAAAAGTAACCGTTACTTCATCTCCTTCATCACATTCTTCTACATTAGTACAATTACCTGAGAAGGTATAGGTATCTTTATCGCATTCTACAGCAAAAGTAGCAACTACTACATCTGTTGGGTCATTTATGGTCCAATTCGAACCTATTTCAGTAGATACTTCTTTAGTCTCTCCTGACTCCATAGAAAATTGAGGAGTATTATCAGTGAAATATTCTAAGATACAAGCAGAATTGTTTTCAAAAATCACAGTTACGGTATCTCCTTCATCACAAACTTCTACATTAGTACACGTACCAGAATACGTATAAGAATTCTTATCGCACTCAATAATAAAGTCAGAAACCTCTGCTCCAACAGGATCATTGATACTCCAGTTTGCTCCGATTGCAGTAGATACTTCTTTAGTCTCTCCTGATCCAATTGATAATAAAGATGTATTTCCTACTAAATACTCAAGAGTACAAGCAGAATTGTTTTCGAAAATTACGGTAATTACATCTCCTTCTTCACATACTTCTACATTCGTACACGTATCAGAAAATGTATAAATATTTTTTTTACATTCGATTGAAAATGTGGAAACTGATGCATTTGTAGGATCATTGATAGTCCAATTTGTTCCGATAGTGGTCGATACTTCTCTAGTTTCTCCTAATCCAATAGAAAATTGAGAAGTAGTACCCGATACATATTCAAGAATACAAGCAGAATTATTTTCGAAAGTTACGGTAGCGGCATCTCCATCGTTACACTCCTCTACATCTCCGCATACTTCAAGACATCTGGCAGCAGCAATTGTATTGCGGATTACGTTACCAGGCTGTACACCAAATCCTTTAGAGAAATTAATCCCTTCTCTAGTTAAATGACAGTAACTCATAATGGTTCCGCCTCCATCTGGTACACCAGGTCTTGCACAGTTTCCTTCTACAGATGAACAACCATCAATTGCTGTATTATTACCATTCCATACACAAGCTTGCGTATGATTAGATCCCAGATTATGTCCCAACTCATGTGCTATTACCTCTACAGTAAATGAAAATCTAGGGACTTCTCTAAAACTCTTGCCTATACCAGATACTCCATAACGAAAATTACGATTACACACACTATTCAGATATGCAACACCTCCTGAGAAATTATACGTTACAAAATGACCTAAATCAGAACCATTAAGTCCATTATTCTCTCTATAACGTGAATAATCACGCAATCCGCTAAAAGGGTTTTGTTCTGTCCACGCATTAATTTCTCCTATTTTGACAGTCATTTCATCATTAGCATATAATATCGCTACCTGATTAAAAACAGCTTGTAAATAGTCTGAAGCTTCCTGACTACCTCCCTTATCTCTTACGACATCATTACCTATATCAAAAAAGACTTTTACACAATTTCTTTCTGCTTTATTTAATGAAGGGTCTGATAACTGTTCTTCACTATATCCGGAAAAATCTGCTTCTGTATTACAGGTGAAATTATTGAGGTGTATTAAATTTTCGTCCTTATATATAATATGTTCAGCACTATTATCTAATTTACCTAGTACTAAATTACCCTTGTCACCATCGATACTGATAAGGCCCGTAACTTCTCCATCAAGTAAACTAATTGCCGCAATAGAATTAGGCTTACCCTGAACAATACCTCTATAGTGAGCTATTGTTTTATTAGGTTGAATACGCTTACCCGATGGCATTTCTACAAGCTCAAAATTATCTGAAGTGATATTAACTTTTACCAATTCCAAAATCATTGAAGATTTACTTTGTCCAGGAATTGCAAAATTCATAGTGCTTGGAGCATTTGAAGCCGTACTTTTAAGCTTCTGTGTATTTAAAGAAAATAAGGTGTAATCATTTTTAAGCTCTTCTGGAATCTCAACATTAGATTTTTGATTAGTAATTACAGAAAAAAGATCAATATTTGTAAATGTACTTTTTTTAAATTTAGCTTCAGTAATAAGTTGAAGTGGTTTTAAAGACTTGTTTTGAGAAAAGCCTATCGCAGAAAATAAAGCAATAAGCAATACTGATAGTTTAAGTTTCATTTTTTGAAAGTTTAAGTTTGTGTTGGTTTTTTAACCTAATGATTTTCAATCATTATTTAAAAAAAAATATTCTTGGGATAAAGTAATGATATAATTGGCAGTAAATTTGTAGTTATTTAGTATCTGTTATAATGTAGTTAGAATTCGTAAAAAAAACATATACACTTGACTAACAGCATATTACTTATAAATACAAAAAAAACACTCTACACAAGCTACCTTATCGTATATCTTCTACAAATTCAATTTTATTTCCTATTGCCCCCCATCTTTGGCGATAGTGATAAATCATCTACCTTAAACATTAAAACATATTTTAATTAAGAGACGTCTTTCTTTGTCTCTAGTTAATTTGTCTTCCAAAAAATATTAAAAAAACTCAGTATCTATATCCTGATTTAATTGTTTTAATGGATTTCCTGATTCACTTAATTTACTCAACTGAATATTTTGGTTGAAAAATTTTAGCCTCCTTGTCGGTAACACTGTTTATTACAAGTAAAATACTTTTTTTGCTCACTTTTAAAGTTTTACCTTAAATCCGCAATTAATCTTTAGGAGTTTGGCATGGTATATTTTGTTGTGATTTGAGCTTTAAATTTGTGTTTTTTATTGGTTTTTCTATTAATTCGACACAAAATCCCTTACCCATTTATTATCTTAGCTACTATGGGAAAGCCTTTTGATACATAAATCATAGTGTTATTCAGAGTTTAAAAAATCAATTAATTTTTGATTGTCTGTTGCAAGATGTGTGATCTCTCTTCTACCACTACGAGTAAATTTAGCAACGGTGTTTACAAATCTAAAGATAAACTTTTTTAGTCTTGAAGTTTTAGTGATTCCATTTACAATATCAGCAAAAAAGGCTACTATCCATTTGTAAATAATATGGGCAACTGCCATAATGATCAAATATACAGTGTTTTGATGTAGAAAGCTATGAGGCATAGAATTCCAATTAAAATCATTGTTTTGTATATCAAACACCCGCTCACTATCCCCTCTTTTGTTGTATAATTCAATAGCTTGTTTTTCAGATATTTGTTTGTCATTAGTAATGATAAACAAATATTTTTTACTGTCATTGGATAACAAACTTGCTTGTCCTGTTTTATTAGCCTGACGATACGCGATAATTCTATGGGTATATTGACCTAACTGATAATCAAAGCTAGTTATTTCATACTCTTGATAATTGATAGTGCAAGGCTTCCAGTCTGTTTGTTGTCCTGCTGTTTGAATTAAAACGGCAGAATTGTTTGCGCGTATAAAGAAATCAGCACCTTGTTGTTGATAGAAATCGGTAACTTCTTTGATATATTAACCACTATCCATCCGTGCTCTTTTAGGAAGATTTACCTGTTGTTCTTAGGTGATTAAAGATTCTTTGATGTGTTTGTAATTGAGCTGTTTTAACACTACAATTGCCATTTCTACCTTCTATATAAACAGGAATATTATTAACTGAAGTTTCGCACCCTCAATTTAGGCTTGTTGTCGGTTGTTTTCTTGGTGTCAGGAAATTAAATTCTTCGATGTTTGTTATTATTTTGGTGATGGTCAGTTCTATATCAAGATTATCAACGATCAATTCCAAAACAGCTATTATTTGCATTACTATCCTTAGTATCCTTTGGTTTAATCAATAGAATTCCCAGAGGCTCTGCCTCGGGTGTCGCGTAAAGATATTCATATATTTGTGGTTATAGTGATCATATTCACAAGAGTCATAACAAAAGCTTGCTTTTGTACCATTTTGTTTATCCTATAAAGTATAGGAGAAAAGTATTGAGTGATACAGTTTCTATCACATTCAAAGAGATTTGTTTGAAGATAGAGGAACGATATGAGATTCATTTTGTAGAAATAGGCTTAGATGGAGATCATGTTCATTTTTTGATTCAAAGTATTCCCACGAATGCGCCAAAGAAAATAATTGGAGCTGTAAAAAGTATCACTGCAAAAGAAATTTTTCGATTGCATCCTGAGGTGAAACAGATACTCTGGGGTGGAAAGTTTTGGACCAGTGGGTACTATGTGAACACAGTAGGTCAATACGCGAATGAAGAAGTAATAAAGAAGTAATAAAGAAGTACCTCCAGAACCAAGGGAAGTCAAAATACATTAAGTTACATCGAAATCAGCTGAAATTATTTTGATACCCCGATGGCTCTGCCTCGGGGTAGTTCATTTTATATTTAATGTATCCTTGTTTAAGTTCCCTGAAGAGCCCTCCAATAGTTTCATAGTCCTCCATTCGATATCGTATACTGGTGAGCAGGTATTGTATCATTGTTATTGTTGTTTGTGCTACCTGCAGATCAAAATTGGTAGATTGGCACTTACCAAGCTCAAAGAGTTGCTTCATTTCTTTAAAAAACACCTCAATGGTCCAGCGTATGTTATAGGTTTCTATCATTTTAATAAAACTCAGACTTGTATCTGTTGATACTATAGTGTGCCATTTCCCGTTCACCCCTTTTTTGGAAGGGAAGACCACTACCTGGACTCCATCGATCGTTGCACAATATTTCTGGTAGTAAAACTTCATTTTCCTGCACCTTCTTTGCTTTTGCTTTCTCTTTTTTTAGTGCTTTGATGGTCACTTCTTTATTTTCAATGAGCACAGTACTATTATATTTATACATCCCTATGATATGGACATTATTGTCCACTGATTTGAGTTGCTTGATCAAACTAAGGGAAGTAAAC
>NZ_VTZU01000137.1 GCF_008370685.1 Aquimarina sp. RZ0 | reverse complement strand
TCGGTGAAAACTCACAATGGGTGGTTACAGATGATCAGGGAAATATACTAGGATTACCACCAACTCCAGAAGCCGTAGACTTTGATGGTGCAGGTGCTGGAACTTGCTTTATATATCACTTGAGTTATGAAGACGGACTTACAGGACTTGCTGCGCAATCTAATCTAGCTGATTTAAACGGAAACTTTGATCTTTCTAACAGCATTAAAGTGGTAAGAAATGCTGTAACACCTCCTCCAGGTGATGATATTATAATAGAAGCTGAAGATTTTATCGCTACAGGAGGAACCTTTAATGACTCTTTTGCTGGAGGACCAGGATTAGGTGTTAATCAAACAGCCATTGGAATTAATTTTGTTAATAGCGGTGATTATGCTGAATACATAATAAATGTCGGTACTGCAGGTGATTATAGTATTACATATGAGATATCTACTCCTTCTGATAATTCTCAGATTCAATTGATAATTGATGATATTATTGTTGCAACGGACGATGTCCCTAATAATGGTGATTGGGAAGATTATACTGCTCTGGTATCATCCAGTACAATTACAAATCTTGGTGTAGGAACTCATAGTGTACGTATCTTGGCTACTGGATCTAATCCGTGGCAATGGAATTTAGACAGGATTACTTTATCATTGATCGGAGGAAACCCATCAGTTGATGGAGGGACGATAAGTGGAGGACCTTTTACCTTTAAAGTAGGTGATGGAATTCCTGACAATGTATCTGGTGTTACACTGGATGGAAATACCGGATCAAATTCTCAGTGGATAGTTACTGATGACCAGAGAAATATACTTGGATTACCGCCAACTCCAGAAGCTGTAGACTTTGACGGTGCTGGTGAAGGAACCTGTTTCATATATCACATAAGCTATGAAGATGGACTTACAGGTTTGGAAGCCAATTCTAATTTATCAGGATTATCTGGAAATTTTGATCTTTCAAATAGCATTGAAGTAACAAGAAATGCAACAACACCATCTCCAGGAAACGTAACTTTGATTATCGAAGCAGAAGATTTTGTTAGCACCAGTGGAAAGTTTAATGATTCATTTGCTGGAGGACCTGGTTTAGGTGTAAACAGAACAGCTACAAATATCAATTTCGTAAACACCAGTGATTGGGCAGAATACAGTGTCAATATACCGTCGGATGGTGAGTATGCTATTGAATACTTGATTTCTACTCCATCAAACGGTTCTCAGATACAGTTATTAGTTGATGGTACTGTAGTTACTACAGATAATGTTCCTAATAATGGTGAGTGGTATGATTATACCTCATTAATTGCTAATAATAAAGTTGTATTATCTGCAGGACTACACACAATTAGAATTGTAGGATCAAGCAGAACTATATGGCAGTGGAATCTGGATAAAATTATATTATCTACAGAATCTTCAACGAGAGATTCAGGACTTGATATTGATTCTGCTGTGCAATTATCAGTATACCCTAATCCAGCTTCTGGAAATGTATTTATTCAGGGATTAAGTAAGAAACTGGAACAAAATGCTCAGATATATGATATGAAAGGCGCTAAGTATATAGATCAAACATTAGCTAATGATCATATGATAAATATTGAGAATTTACCTCAGGGAGTTTATTTCTTAAAAATTATTAACTCCGAAGAGAATAAGAATATCAGATTTATTAAAAACTAATTTAAAGAGAATACGTAGAAAACTGTTTTTAATAAAAAAAGCTGTCAGACTTAAGTTTAATAAGTCTGGCAGCTTTTTTATTAAAACAATATAGTAGCCCATTGCTACATCATTCAATTCTACTTAATCGATCCTTAAAAAAGAGTTTTCAAGGATCGATTAAGTAATTCAAGAAGCAAAAGATGACGTATATAAATTATGGAAAATGAAGAAATAAATAATAATTTGGATAAAAATCATTCAGATTTTGAAAAAACAAATCAATACTCCGATTGATTATATTGAATAGGATATTCCCCATCAGATAACAAGGGTTTGATATCAGAAATTGTAGCACCTGTTATATGTACTATGATTGGTTGCCAATTATGCCCTACATATACATTAAACAACTGACATACGATAGACAATAAAATATACTCTGATATTTTACCACCTTTAGCATGTTGATCTAAAAATGAAAAAGAGAATATAGCTTCATTCTTGTAAATCTTTAAATCTGCTTTAAGATTTGTCTGAAGTACATATTTAGACTTGTTAAAACTATTATAGCTTTACTCAAGGTAGGAAACCCTGCTAAAAACGAGCTGTAACTACCGAATTCTGAAAGACTAAAGTCACTGAGGAAATTAACTACGAATGTATCGATTTCGCTGTTTTTTCTTAGTCAAGAAAATAAATCATGAACTACTGTTGTTGGAACATAGTTTTGTGAACTAGAAAGATCAAAATGTCGTATTTCGCTGTTTTGAATAATACCTTCGATATCAATACCAAAATTTTCTAACTTCATTAAAAGTGGTTTGAAATAAGACACCTGGTATACATAATACTTCTGTTTCATTATACACGAATTTACACACAATTATTAAAAAAATAACGAAACAAATAATACTTATTCATTAGAGCCTAATAAATGGTATTTAATTTTTATAAATTCACCCATTTCTTAAATCCAGTAGCTTTGGCTTTGCTTACGACTATGCGTTCTTTGGCTACTGGATTTATATTAATAATCAGTTTACCATTAAAATAGTGTTTAATGTTCTCGATAGCATTTTTTTGAATTATAAATTGTCTATTCACCCGATTAAAAACTTTGGGATCTAATTCATCCTCTATATCTTCTAGCTTCTTGTCAATACTATATACCTTATTTTCTGAAGTAATTGCTTTCACCACACCTGTATCTATATAAAAATAAGCTATATTTTCAGTTTTTATAGGAATTAATTCATCTCTATGATGTACCAGATATGTGGTTTTATGAGGTTTTGTTTTAGTTTGAAGTAATTGTAACATTCCTTGAATTTGATTGTCTAGAGAACCATCTTCTTTGGATCTGTTTTTAAATTTTTGAATAGCTTCTGACAACTCATCTTCATCAATAGGTTTTAATAAATAATCTATACTGTTTACTTTGAAGGCTTTAATTGCATATTGATCATAAGCTGTTGTAAAAACAATAGGAGTTTCAATTTTGACTTGTTCAAAGATTTCAAAAGAAATACCATCTGCCAGATGAATATCCATAAAAATAAGTGATGCTTCACAAATATTAGAAAAATACTCGATTGCGGTTTTTACAGAATCTAATACTTTTAATACTTCAATAGTAGGATCTATAGTATTCAATAAAAAAGTGAGTTGATCACTTGCTGTTATTTCGTCTTCGACAATTATTACTTTCATTTGTTTAATTTAAAGGCAGTCTCACTCTGAATATATTCTCAGTATCACTAATACTAATGTGTTGTTTTTTTAGTAAAAAATATCGCTTATCTAAGTTCGCCAAGCCATTACCTGTACTATCTACAAGCGAAGTTCTTAGTCGTATTTCGTTTTCGACATGAATAATTTCATTTTTTGAATATATGTTTACCCGCAAGGGATTCTTTTCTGAAATCTCATTATGTTTTACTGCGTTTTCTACTAATAATTGCAGTGCTAGCGGTGGAACCTCTCTTAGCAGGTGTTTTTCTTCTATTGACACATTAATATTAAAACGATCACGATATCTGGTTTTTACCAAATGAACATAGCTATCTAAAAACGTAAGCTCTTCTTGCAAAGAGACCAAATCTCTTTCTCCACTCTGTAAAATATATCGATACATAAAAGATAGTTTTTTTATAAACGCTGTTGCATCTTTATTATCTCGTACTATAGAATTTAATGAGTTTAATGAATTAAAAAGAAAATGAGGGTTGATTTGATTTTTTAAGGCTGTTAGTTCTTTCTGAAGGTTTTGCTGTTTTAGTTTTTCATTTTCTAAAAGATCTGCTTGATGTATCATTTGATATGTAAGAATTCTCGTGATAAAAATAGACGTCACCAAAATTACAAAATACACAAAGTACATAAATCCAATTTCTGACTCTGATAAAATCTGCCCTGTTACCAAGGGATAGATCGAAACAAATAACTGAACAACACCTAAAAACAGCATTGTATTTAATACGATGGTTAAACTCGTTCTTACGAAAACAGAATACTGTAAATATACGCGCTTCCAATTGATATTAAGTTCTAATGAAACTAGTGCGATTACAAAGAGAAATAAAAAGCGAATGATGATATCTCGTACTGAAACTTCTGAGAAAGAATCAAACAGTTTCTGATTTACATCAAATAATATCAATGTACGTGGTAGGCTAACAAGCGTCGCAATGAGTAGTGCTATCCTAAAGATCACAATGTGTTTTACTTTTCTAGAGCTCAATGTAAATAATATCTTCTTTAATTCGTGCTTGCTAAATTTACGGAAAATTGTACTGATCATATAATTATTAACCACAGTCATATTTTTGCTATTTATTCTTTAAAAAGAAGAAGCTTCCGTCTAGAAGTGTAGGAATGAGGGCACTTCTTCATTTCTTTAGTTTAAATCAATTTGTTTTTGTTGTGTTTTTTAATATAGCTTGAATTTATTAGTCTAATCTTTACTTAAAAAAGGCAGCCGAAAACATTTACTAAATCTCCGACTGCCCGCAATTAACCTACTTTAGTTATGAAAAAACAACTTACTTATTTAATTCTTTAACAACCTTTTTAGAGAAATCTATCGATACTGTCCCAAGAGTTTGTGGATCATCAATCTCAGTAGTAATTACTGATAACAACTGTTTCTCTTTTGGTTGTGTAAGATCGTATACTACGGTTTCCAGTGTATATTTTTTAACATTCTCTGTTACTACTGTTACCGGGTCAGAGTCTACATATATTGTTCCGTAGTATCTATAAAATCCCCTATAATATCCTAATCCATAATATGACGGGTATATCGTATGAAAGGAATCATTTCTACTAGTTGTTTTTGTATACTCTTCACTATGCTTTAGTATGGTCACTATGACTACATCGATCCCATTTTCTTTAAGCTTTTCTTTTATTTCCAGTGTTTCAGATTCGCTTAATTCTTTGGTTGGAGACGAGTTAGGAAAAACTACATAACTTTCAATAGATTGGTATCCTTTTTTGTTTAAGTTGTTTACTAAATCCTTTTCAAAACGTATTCTAGCTGTTTGATCATCTGTCTTACTTACTACCATCACTTTTTTATCTTTTATTTCTGGTACCTCAAGGTTTCTCCAGGAATCTGTTACCCTTACGGATGAACAGCTTGATAAGAGTATCAACACTATCAATGTTCCTGTTATTTTATTAATTATTTTCATAATTCTCATTTTTTTAGATGAATAAAAAAACTTCTTCTTGCTTGTCTAAAGACCGGAATTCTTTTTGATTTCCGTATCCCTTTTTTCTAACCATACTATTCCATAAAATTTTAGAAAGCTTTCCTAAGAGCTTGTTTAAAAACCTTACTTCTTGAAAACAAATATTTTAAGAACCGTGAGTCTACTTCAAATAATGTAAATATCTCGATATACTCATCATTTGAAGTGTACTCAGAACCTCAAACTATTGATTTTCAATTTGTATTCTTTTTAAACATACTCTAAGATTGATTGTATTATTTTCATTTTATTATACTTTATAATTAACTCTTTTAAGTGATTTATTTTCTAATTGCCTTACCTGCAGCAGACCCCCATTGCTCAAGTCCAATAAAAAGTTGTGTAAACCATTTCCTGAATTTTTGAATTGGTATTTCAGCATTTACTTCTTGAGGAACATCTGTTACATCGAATTTGCGTGTACGGTTGTATACAATCCCTCATAGACCCCAGAAACTTCAGTACGTAGGCTAACGTAAAATTCGTAATTTACTGGGTATTAACTTTAGCTCTTTGCAAGGCCGTTTTTTAAAGTGTTGCTGCTTTTTTTAGTAAGCA
>NZ_VTZU01000136.1 GCF_008370685.1 Aquimarina sp. RZ0 | reverse complement strand
ATTATTTCAAAAAAAGGGTTTTAATTATGCTTGTTTAGTTGTAAAAAGGTTGTAGTTTTGCGGACTCAAAAAAACGGTTATTATATTTTTTTGTTACGTTCATTGTTTTGTTGTGCTTAGTTTAAGATAAGATTAAAAAAACTTTAAGAAAATTGAGAAATAAGTAAAAAAGAGTTGTATGTTTGCCTCCGCTAAAAGAGGATGTATTTTCCTGAAGTTCTTGTTTGTTTTTTGAGTATTGATTTGAGTTTTATTTCTTCAAATTTTTTTTAAAAAAAACCAACATTTTTTTTGTCAGAGTAAAAAGGAGTTGTATATTTGCACCCGCTTTGAGAAACAAGCATACGTTCATAGAAAAAAGAGTTATACTGGAGTAGATTAATTAGTATTAATTTTAGGGTTCGATTCCTTATTAATTTACAAGTAACGCCCTGCAATGAAGATTGTTTTAGGGAGTTTTAAAAAGTTCATTGACATATTGATTGACAGCGCGTATTATAGTTGCTTTTTAATAAGTTATTATAGTACAGAATAAGAATAAAGACTAGAAACATTTTAGAGATACGATAAAATTCCTATTGTTATTGTTTAGATAATATTTAAGAAATAACGATGAAGAGTTTGATCCTGGCTCAGGATGAACGCTAGCGGCAGGCTTAACACATGCAAGTCGAGGGGTAACAGGAGTGCTTGCACTTGCTGACGACCGGCGCACGGGTGCGTAACGCGTATAGAACCTACCTTTTACTGGAGAATAGCCCAGAGAAATTTGGATTAATGCTCCATGGTATTTATGATCGGCATCGGTTATAGATTAAAGATTTATTGGTAAAAGATGGCTATGCGTTCTATTAGCTAGTTGGTAAGGTAACGGCTTACCAAGGCTACGATAGATAGGGGCCCTGAGAGGGGGATCCCCCACACTGGTACTGAGACACGGACCAGACTCCTACGGGAGGCAGCAGTGAGGAATATTGGACAATGGAGGCAACTCTGATCCAGCCATGCCGCGTGTAGGAAGACTGCCCTATGGGTTGTAAACTACTTTTATAGAGGAAGAAACGCAGATACGTGTATTTGTTTGACGGTACTCTACGAATAAGGATCGGCTAACTCCGTGCCAGCAGCCGCGGTAATACGGAGGATCCAAGCGTTATCCGGAATCATTGGGTTTAAAGGGTCCGTAGGCGGGTCTGTAAGTCAGTGGTGAAAGTTTACGGCTCAACCGTGAAATTGCCATTGATACTGCAGGTCTTGAATCATTATGAAGTGGTTAGAATGTGTAGTGTAGCGGTGAAATGCATAGATATTACACAGAATACCGATTGCGAAGGCAGATCACTAATAATGTATTGACGCTAAGGGACGAAAGCGTGGGTAGCGAACAGGATTAGATACCCTGGTAGTCCACGCCGTAAACGATGGTTACTAGCTGTTCGGATTTCGATCTGAGTGGCTAAGCGAAAGTGATAAGTAACCCACCTGGGGAGTACGTTCGCAAGAATGAAACTCAAAGGAATTGACGGGGGCCCGCACAAGCGGTGGAGCATGTGGTTTAATTCGATGATACGCGAGGAACCTTACCAGGGCTTAAATGTAGATTGACAGGTTTAGAGATAGACTTTTCTTCGGACAATTTACAAGGTGCTGCATGGTTGTCGTCAGCTCGTGCCGTGAGGTGTCAGGTTAAGTCCTATAACGAGCGCAACCCCTGTTGTTAGTTGCCAGCGAGTCATGTCGGGAACTCTAGCAAGACTGCCGGTGCAAACCGCGAGGAAGGTGGGGATGACGTCAAATCATCACGGCCCTTACGTCCTGGGCCACACACGTGCTACAATGGTAGGGACAGAGAGCAGCCACTGGGTGACCAGGCGCGAATCTATAAACCCTATCACAGTTCGGATCGGAGTCTGCAACTCGACTCCGTGAAGCTGGAATCGCTAGTAATCGGATATCAGCCATGATCCGGTGAATACGTTCCCGGGCCTTGTACACACCGCCCGTCAAGCCATGGAAGCTGGGGGTACCTGAAGTCCGTCACCGTAAGGAGCGGCCTAGGGTAAAACTAGTAACTGGGGCTAAGTCGTAACAAGGTAGCCGTACCGGAAGGTGCGGCTGGAACACCTCCTTTCTAGAGAAAGACGATATAATAGGAATAGTTTTTTTATATGTTTTTAGTCTTAAGCTGTCGATTAATTAATTTTTTAGTATTGAGTACAGAGTATTAGGTATTAAGTATAAGTTTTTAGGATAATATTCTAAATTCTTAGTACTGATTACTCATTACTATTAAACAGTCTCATAGCTCAGCTGGTTAGAGCGCTACACTGATAATGTAGAGGTCGGCAGTTCGAGTCTGCCTGAGACTACGAAATAGATGTAGATGTAAGAATCAAGATTTTAAATGCAAAAGAGTTGTTTATCATTTTTATTAGCGATTATACCTTAATTATTACATATATTATCAAATAAGTTCATAAGTATTTTATTGAAAAAGGAAATTCTAGAAGATAGAGTTTAAGTCACATTATTCGTAATTCTAAATTCGACATTCGGGATTTGTATAATGGGGGATTAGCTCAGCTGGCTAGAGCGCCTGCCTTGCACGCAGGAGGTCATCGGTTCGACTCCGATATTCTCCACAATTCTTTAGATATAAAATTTGATAGTTTACAAAACACAGGATTCATTAATATGGAAAAGTCTTTGTGATCATCATTTTTATATTTCTAATAAGAAAAACGTTCATTGACATATTGATTTAAAGAATACGAGCATTAATTGTTCTTGAAATATAGAATAATTAGTGATAATAAATTAAGAGAATGTTTTGTTATGTTTTATCGGATATAACAAGACTTATAAACTAAAAGAGCAAGTTAAAGCAAAGACGCATAAGCTAATTAAGGGCGTATGGGGAATGCCTAGGCTCTCAGAGGCGAAGAAGGACGTGATAAGCTGCGAAAAGCTGTGGTTAGTGGCACATACACTATGATCCGCAGATATCCGAATGGGGCAACCCGGTATATTGAAGATATATCACACCGTAAGGTGGGCGAACCCGGAGAACTGAAACATCTAAGTACCCGGAGGAGAAGAAAACAATAGTGATTCCGTTAGTAGTGGCGAGCGAACGCGGATTAGCCCAAACCGGTATTGTTACGGCAATGCCGGGGTTGTAGGACCACGCTATAAGATTTATATTGAATTAGAATGCTTTGGAAAGAGCAACCAAAGAGGGTGATAGTCCCGTATAGGTAAGATATATTGATTTAGTGGTATCCTGAGTAGTGCGGGGCACGTGTAACCCTGTATGAATCTGTGGGGACCATCCCATAAGGCTAAATACTCCTGAGAGACCGATAGTGAACCAGTACCGTGAGGGAAAGGTGAAAAGAACCCTGAATAAGGGAGTGAAAAAGATCCTGAAACCATACGCTTACAAGCGGTCGGAGCGGCGTAAGCTGTGACGGCGTGCCTTTTGCATAATGAGCCTACGAGTTACTTTTACTAGCAAGGTTAAGGTTTTAAGAACCGCAGCCGTAGCGAAAGCGAGTCTGAATAGGGCGAAGAGTTAGTAGTAGTAGACGCGAAACCGTGTGATCTACCCTTGGGCAGGTTGAAGCTTTGTTAATCCAAAGTGGAGGACCGAACCCGTTGACGTTGAAAAGTCTTGGGATGACCTGAGGGTAGGGGTGAAAGGCCAATCAAACTCGGAAATAGCTCGTACTCCCCGAAATGCATTTAGGTGCAGCGTTGATTTAAAGTTTTATAGAGGTAGAGCTACTGATTGGATGCGGGGGCTTCACCGCCTACCAATTCCTGACAAACTCCGAATGCTATAAAATGTTAATCAGCAGTGAGGGCATGGGTGCTAAGGTCCATGTCCGAGAGGGAAAGAACCCAGACCATCAGCTAAGGTCCCTAAATATATGTTAAGTTGAAAAAACGCGGTTGAACTGCTTAGACAGCTAGGATGTTGGCTTGGAAGCAGCCATTCATTTAAAGAGTGCGTAACAGCTCACTAGTCGAGCGGTTCGGCATGGATAATAATCGGGCATAAACATATTACCGAAGCTATGGATTTATGTATTAATTTATATAAGTGGTAGGGGAGCATTGTAGTATGCGTTGAAGGTGAGAGGCGATTCTTGCTGGAGTAGCTACAAAAGAAAATGTAGGCATAAGTAACGATAATGCGGGCGAGAAACCCGCACGCCGAAAGACTAAGGTTTCCTCAGCTATGCTAATCAGCTGAGGGTTAGTCGGGCCCTAACGCGAACCCGAAAGGGGTAGTGGATGGACAACAGGTTAATATTCCTGTACCTGCTCACATTAAAAGTGACGGAGGCGTTAATTTGGTGCGAACTGACGGAATAGTTCGTTGAAGCGAGTAGTAATACCGCGATAGTACACAGAGGCTTCGGCTAGTGTGATAATCCAGAGACGCGACTTCCAAGAAAACCAAGTGAAGCAGCCCGTACCGTAAACCGACACAGGTAGTTGGGATGAGAATTCTAAGGCGCTCGAGAGATTCATGGTTAAGGAACTAGGCAAAATCGACCCGTAACTTCGGGAGAAGGGTCGCCCATCATATGATGGGCCGCAGTGAATAGGTCCAGGCGACTGTTTATCAAAAACACAGGGCTATGCTAAATAGAAATATGATGTATATGGCCTGACACCTGCCCGGTGCCGGAAGGTTAAGAGGAGGGTTTATCTTCGGAGAAGATCTGAATTGAAGCCCCGGTAAACGGCGGCCGTAACTATAACGGTCCTAAGGTAGCGAAATTCCTTGTCGGGTAAGTTCCGACCTGCACGAATGGTGCAACGATCTGGACACTGTCTCAACCATGAGCTCGGTGAAATTGTAGTATCGGTGAAGATGCCGGTTACCCGCTGTGGGACGAAAAGACCCTGTGAACCTTTACTATAGCTTAGTATTGACTTTGGATAAGTAATGTGTAGGATAGGTGGGAGACTATGAATTGGCGTCGCCAGGCGTTGAGGAGTCATTGTTGAAATACCACCCTTTGCTTATTCGGAGCCTAACTTGGAGACAAGGACAGTGCTTGGTGGGTAGTTTGACTGGGGTGGTCGCCTCCAAAAGAGTAACGGAGGCTTCTAAAGGTCTGCTCAGTACGGTTGGTAATCGTGCGTAGAGTGCAATGGCATAAGCAGGCTTGACTGAGAGAGATACAGCTCGATCAGGTACGAAAGTAGAGCATAGTGATCCGGTGGTTCCGCATGGAAGGGCCATCGCTCAAAGGATAAAAGGTACTCCGGGGATAACAGGCTGATCTCCCCCAAGAGCTCACATCGACGGGGGGGTTTGGCACCTCGATGTCGGCTCGTCACATCCTGGGGCTGGAGAAGGTCCCAAGGGTTGGGCTGTTCGCCCATTAAAGTGGCACGCGAGCTGGGTTCAGAACGTCGTGAGACAGTTCGGTCTCTATCTACAGTGGGCGTTAGAAATTTGAGTGGATCTGACTTTAGTACGAGAGGACCGAGTTGGACTAACCGCTGGTGTATCTGTTGTTCCGCCAGGAGCATTGCAGAGTAGCTACGTTGGGAAGGGATAAGCGCTGAAAGCATATAAGCGCGAAACCCACCACAAGATGAGATTTCTTTAAAGGGTCGTGGGAGACTACCACGTTGATAGGCTATAGGTGTAAAGGCAGTAATGTCATAGCCGAGTAGTACTAATAACCCATAGGCTTATGCGTACACCCTGGTATTGAGCAATCACCACCAGGGTGGAGAATTGCTTTGATAGCTTCTTTTTAGTTATAGACTCTTATATGACAATGATACTCGTATTTATATTTAAATCAATATGTTAACTTATTATCTTGGTAGTAAGTATCGAGTAGAATGTACTAAGTTTAAAAACTTACTACTTCCTGCAACATACTTCATACCAATAACAGCTTAAGGTGGTTATAGCATCGGGGCTCACCTCTTACCATTCCGAACAGAGAAGTTAAGCCCGTTAGCGCCAATGGTACTACAATCGTGGGAGAGTAGGTCGCCGCCTTCCTTGAAACCCTTCATTATTATAATGAAGGGTTTTTTTATTCCTAATGACTAACTATACCATATAGAAAGTTTGGTCACTGTTTTAAAGAGATGTAATATCTGATTTGTATTTTATTTGAGAGTTT
>NZ_VTZU01000014.1 GCF_008370685.1 Aquimarina sp. RZ0 | reverse complement strand
CACAAAATCGAGTTGAAATGAAAAAATAACGATCATTTTTGAAAGTAAAAATATAGCAGAATAGATATAGAATATTTTTAAAAACCAATTAATAGAGGTCCCCATAAGATTAATTATTCCGCAAATTATTAGAATTAAATAAAGTAAACCTGCCAATCTTGCCGTCTTGTCTCTTTTGTTCATATGCTTAGTTTATAAATAGATTTCTATAAAAAAAGACACCGATTTTTTGGAATTGGTTGCCTGTCATTATTAAATACCTTAGAGTATGTTTAAAAAGAATACAAATTGAAAATCAATAGTTTGAGGTTCTGAATATACTTCAAATGGTGAGTATATCGAGATATTTACATTAATTTGAAGTAACCTCACGGTTCTTAAAATATTTGTTTTCAAGAAGTAAGGTTTTTAAACAAGCTCTTAGATTTTATTTCAAAAGAAATTAATAGTGTTTCCTTATATAGTGAATTACAGCAACGGCAAACCCAACCGTTTCTTGATCGCCTTTCTCCAGAACCTTTTTTAGATTTTAAAAAAAAAGAAGTAATATCGGTTCTTTCATATCTGGATGGGATTAGATTTTAGGTTCTGTTATCAGGGATTACTATTATTTAATAGGTTTTTTCGCCATTTGAAGGACTAAGCCGGCATTTCTTGCATTAGCAGGATCATTTAATACTTTTGAATCTCTAATATTATTAGTTGCATGGTCGAGTACTCTTTGTCTTAAATCTGCAATTAATCTAGACCTCAGTACATGTCTGAATTCATGGTGCTGTCCAGGGCTCATAGCTTGATCATGAGCAAGTACTTCTGCACGGGAGGCAGGACCTCCCGGGAGACCACCACTTGTAATTAGTTTTATCGCTTTTTTGGCTTTTCTCTTTAAATTTTTTCTATGACTAATGTTTCTTTGATTTTGAAAGACGGTTGTGCCTCCAGGTGTAACTCTTTGTAAATTTGAGTGTTTTGTACTATGTTGCTTTCCATATTTTTGAACAGCTTTAATTCCCATTACATCTGCTTCTTTTTCTAAATGAACATTATCATTAATAGCTACTCCATTTTCTTTGATGGTAGGATTTACACGACCTTGCTTTTGTTGTACTATGTGCCAGGCTTCATGAGGCAGGTGTTTTTCTTGTCCCGGTGCCAGGTGGATTTGGTTACCTTGCGCATAAGCGTGTGCTTGTAGCTGCGCAGGCTTAGAAGAATTATAATATACACGGGTATCACTCATATCCATGCCAGATAAATTTTCGATACCATTTTTTAATCGATCTGGTAACCCTGTTTTATTCTTCTTTTTTTGAACATGAGCAGTTATCGTATCTAATTGAGCACGTTGTGCAACAGATTTCGGACTTTGACCAATCAAATCCTGTAGCTGCGTGTGATAAGAATTTACAGCCCTATTATCCTTATATTGAATAGCGGGAATACTCTTTTGTTTATTTAAAGAAAAAGAATCTTTTTTATATCGTTGTAGAGAGCTATACATATTCTTACTAGATTAAAGAATTACTAAGGTACTGGAAAAGATATGTATGTGGTATGGGGAAAAGTACCTGTTTTTTAATCAAACCGTGTGATTAAAAAGTTATTAAATGCTATCCAAAATAGGCATATAATAGATAAAATGGTTGCTTTTTAGACTTTAGATATGTAAAAAATCTCCATATTTCTCATGCTCGTATGTAGAGCTTACCAACGATTTATTCCCTTGAGGAGCATATTTATTTTTGTCATACTCGCTATGTCCTTTTTTATCAGAGTCCACCTCAGAGTTAAAATACATAGCATCCATTATTTCATCTTTAGTGAATCCTTTTTTGATCATATCAACCATATGATTATACTCTGGGTGTTCGCCTCTTGCTAATGCACGATGTTGTGTCTTGGAATTCCAAACACCACCCTTTTTATAATTAGCTTTTGATATGTTATGTCTGCTACTAGAAGATTTAGATGTATTTTGGACTAAATCAATCTCATCGGCAAATGCAAGACCATGCAAGGTGATTTCGTGAGCCAATGTTTGTAGTAATTTTCCTTTTTTACCAAATACTTCTTTATTTTTATTTGGATTAATAACAATTTCAATTCTGGATTTTCCATTTGGTTTTACTTGCTTCATTTCGTCCTTGGTTAACGGAAGTTGTTCCATAGTGCCATTTTTTAACTCCACTTCGCCACTTGTTGCACCATAACCACTATCAGCTTTACCAGAAAAAACTAAGGTGTTTTTATTTAGTTTAAATTTGTTATAAAAAGATGGCCATTCATTTTTTAAAAGTGCTACTATATCACGAACAGCTTCTACTCCAGCAACTCCATCTACTTTATTAAGACTCTTCTTGATTGATATTTTTCTTTGTACTGTCCCTGCCTGTGATGATTGCTGATTATTATGTGTTTTGGTAAAAGTAGATGCTGATTGTAATGCTTTGGCTCCCATGACATCAGCTTCGTGTTCTAAACCTGCATTGTCATTAATTTTTACTTTTCCTTTCATTTGCATGGTAGGTTGTACTCTTCCTTGCTTTTGTTGTACTACGTGCCAGGCTTCATGAGGCAGGTGCTTTTCTTGTCCCGGTGCCAGGTGAATTTGGTTACCTTGCGCATAAGCATGTGCTTGTAGCTGCGCAGGCTTAGAAGAATTATAATGTACACGGGTGTCACTCATATCCATGCCAGATAAATTTTCGATACCATTTTTTAATCGGTCTGGTAACCCTGTTTTATTTTCTTTCTTTTGTATAGGAGCAGTAGAGGCATCTATTTTGGCGCGTTGTGCAACAGATTTTGGACTATGTGTAATAGATTCTTGTAGATGAGTATGATAAAAACTTATGGGTCTATTATCTCTAAACTGGATAGATGGTGTATAATTGTTTTTATCTTTAGTAAAAGTTTTTTTTGATTGTATATACATGTTTTTACTGATTAAATAAAGTACTAATATATTTAAAAAATGGGATTTTTCCCTTTTTTGAAATGACTTTATCTTTTTTATTATGTGTAAATATCCAAAGGGATTAAGGATAAAATATCATTTTAGAACTTGAAATCAGGAGCTAAAAAATTATTGAATTTTATGATAAAGTAGCGATGAAGATGAGTGTTTTTAGTTCAGTAAACTATCTTGTGGTAAGTCTCGGAGCATTCAAATCTCGATTATCTAGTAAATTTAGAGTGTAAGTGGTTTTATTATATTGGGGTAAGAAATTACATAAGAAGTATTAGCTTTCAGGTTTTTTATAGAATAAGATTCTCCATTACTCCACCTGATTTCAATATTGGTTTTAGTATCTGTGCCTAATCCAAAGTGTTGAATTTTAGGATGTACCGATAGATATCCTGTAGTACTATGAATTTCGCGCCAGATATTTTTATGATGTTTGCTATTCAAAATTAAAGAAGACCCTATTGCATCTTTATTGATTTTTGCTTCAGGGCTACCTATAAGCTTTATTTTGATCCAATTATTTGTATTTGAAGCCTTGTTTTCCAGTATATTAGCACTGTCGTGATAGTTGTTTACGATAATATCCAGATCACCATCATTGTCATAATCAAAATACGAAGCGCTTCTGGCATTGCTGTTAATAGCCACTCCGAGTTCTGAAGCTTTGTCGAGTAATTTACCACCTTCATTTACAAAAAACACATTTTTTTCTCTGTGACTTTTGGCATACACAATGGATTTTGATTGCTCCTGTCTTTCAAAATAAAATGGATTTTCACTGGAATACACACTAAAATCGTTCATTCCATTCAGGCAATATAAATCCTCATCGCCATCATTGTCATAATCAAAGAAATCTGCATCCCAGGACCAACCTGTGGCAGAATAACCTCTTCCTATATCTGTAGATAATTGATAGCCTTGTAAGCTATTCTTTTCGACCCTGGATAAAAATAAATCATTTGCTTCTATTGTTCTGATATTTGCCATTTTTTTTGGATCAAATTTCATTTCCGTATCTTCATTAGGGTTGACATATTTCTCATCCTTTTGCATCACGACAATATTAGAGATATACAAATCAGGATATAGATCCCGGTTTAAATCTGTAATCCCTACATTCATTGTATACGAAGGTTTATCAGTACCTAATTCCTTACTCGCCTCTATAAATATTCCTTCTGCTGTATTCAGGTAATATTTGTTAACACCGAAATCATTTCCTACAACGAGATCCTGTAATCCATCCTGGTTAATATCCGTGTGACCAAGTGCTTGTGTCCACCCGGAATTAGAAGCTGTATTTTTAGTAAAAGTCACTTCTTTAAAAACAAAATTTCCTAAGTTTCTGAATAATTTATTGGGCATTCCATTTTGATTGTCCCTGCTTAGCGTAGGTAAGGTACCCTTGACATAATTTCCAAAATATCCTATAAAAATATCCAATAATCCATCATTGTCATAGTCAATGGCTGTAGCAGGACCTGCCACTCCGTTTTTGCCTCCAAGGTTAGAGGAGGTACTAACATCTTTAAATCGGGCATTGCCAATATTTTTATACAACTTATGATCATCATTGACATAGGTGATAAAAATATCCTGATTTCCATCATTATTAAAGTCTGCAATAATAGGTTGCCTGGGCTCGCCATAAGAAGTAAGCGTACTGTTCCAGGAATTGATATTGCTGGTTTCTGTAATATCGGTAAAGTAGTTACCTTTTTTAGAATTAAGAAATAATTTGTTTCCGAAACCACCTAATAAAAGTACATCAATTAAGCCATCATTATTTAGATCTTCGCAAGCAACTCCGGATCCGCCAAAAGCAGGTGGAATCGCTAATTTTATTTTTTGTTCTTTATAAGAAGTAGTATAACTCCGAATGAGTCGATTGAGCCAGTCGGATGATTTATGTTCAAAATGAATCGCAGTTTCGTCATTTACTTCTTCGAATCCGGTATTAGAAATAGCATGTGATGTAGAAACGATAAAATTATTTGGTGTAAGGGGTGGGTAAGATGGATAGGAGTCTATTAAATGTTGAATTTTTTTGAATCCCTGAGTAATATCTTCTATATCCAATGTTGTTTTTTGCTGTTCGTGAGAGTGTTTTCCTGCCAATCGTAGTACCAGAACACCCATCTGAGCAATACCTTCTACCATAAGTTCAGCAGCATTTGGATCCAGAGATTGAAGTGATTTCTTTTCTATATCATTCAAAGAATAGTCCAGAATATTCCAATGAAAACCACTATCACGAAACGAATCTAGGTCATAAGACTCTATGGTTACCTTTTGATCTGTATTGTTAGGAAAAAAGGTGACATCTTCAAAGGTGTTGGTATTTGAAGGAAGAAAATCATTTAAGGCAGATTGTACATTAGCCACCCTGATTAAAGCATTTTTATTTTTAATCGCATCGTCGTGAGATCTTAGCAATACTGTATTTGAGAATTGAACCAGAGATTCTAAGTAGTAATTTTTTAAGGTCGCAGAAATGAGGGAGTCTACAGGCCACTGTTGTTTTGCAAAATATACTTGTATGTTTCTCAAAAAGACAGGAGCATTTATCTGATTGTATTTTTGATAAGAAATTAATTTTTGTTTGATAATTGCTTTGATAATGTTGTTACTGCTATTTTTTACGGGTTTATTAGCAGTGATTTTGGGGTATTCTAGTGCTGGAGCAAGACTTTTAGGTTCTTTGGACTGTTGTAATACAAGTATCCAACTATCCTTAATCAACGCTTTAGAAATGTTTTTTTTATTTTGATTGCGAGCAATATTATCAGCTATTTTGAGCGTGACCAGAGTAATCAGGTTTACATAATCATTTACCAGCGATATAGCTTTCTGATCAAAAGATAGCAAGTCAGTCTTTAGAAAAAACAAGGCGTCTTGCTCTACAGATAATAAAGATCTGTAAGTATAGGAAACGGACGAATATTGTTCAAAATCTTTTTGTAAGATTTCAATATGTTTGTTGTCAAACTGATACAGGTAATTACCGTCTTTGTTTCTGCCAAATATAGATAGTGAATCAATTGTGTTCCTGAGATGATTGGGCATAATAACTTTTGCATCGTTAGCAATGGCATTTTTAGATCCTTTTTTCTTAAGATAAAGTATTAATTCTTTTTGAATTTCAATTTTAAAATTTCGTGCTTGCTCATCAAGTGGTGTTCCATACATAAAATCTTCGAGACGACTGGCAGTAGCATAACATTTGGGGTCTTTGTCCTTTTCTAATTCCTGTATTTTTTGGATGATTTCAGAAAAACTGGTATTTTTTTGAGGAGTAACAAAAAGCGGAATAAGAATGCATAGCAGAACGGTAAAAGGTGTAATCTGATAGTGCATAGTGCTGATCTTTTAATAATGACATGTAAAAATACCAATATAAAGATTCACTGTAATAAGTTATTACAGTTTTTAATCATATCTTCCTGTATTTTATAAGAATTATAGAGTGTAATATTTTCTGACTTTAGTGGTTGATGCTTTTTTGAGTTTTTAATATAGTGATATTTTGATAAATAGAAAGTTAAGATAAATATACTCTTGAGAATTACTAAAAATAGTACGATGATATTGCGGTAATAATTGTATTTTTGTCGAGTAATTTAACCTTTTGACTTATCAATATGAAAATACAACTACTCTATGTGGCAATATCAATTGTTGCCATTTCTACAATTTCGGCACAGGAAGATGGAGATATTCTTGAAAAACAATTAATCGCAGATGATTTATTTGTGCAAGGTTCCTTAGGGATTGGTCTCAATATTGTTAATAATCAGGCTTTTGGTTCTGATACGTTCATTATGAAAGAAGATAATTTAAGAATGTTTTTTGATGACAATTCGGGAACAGGATCTTTTCCTGCGAATGATTGGCGTTTTACATTTAATGACACGACTAATGGAGGCGATAACTATTTTTCTATTGATGATGCTACTGCTGGTAATGTTCCTTTTAGAATTGATGCCGGAGCGGGTAACAATGCATTGCGTATTGAATCAGGAGGGAATGTAGGGGTTGGAACTGATAATCCTGCGGTTAAATTTCAGGTAACGGATGGTAATAGCCCTGTAATGCGATTGGAGCAGGATGGATCTGATGGATTTACCCCACAGAGCTGGGATCTGGCTGGTAATGAAGCTAATTTTTTTATCAGAGATGTAACGAATGGGTCTAAACTTTCTTTTAGAATCCAGCCTAATACACCCGAAAATACATTAACATTGAGAGCAAGTGGTACCGTAGGGATTGGAACGTTTGGGCCGAATACCAATGCTTCTATTCATATGAATTCAACATCAAAAGGACTCCTTATTAATAGAATGACCACAGATCAGCGTACTACTTTTGGAGGAACTTTGGCTGCCGGAGATAATGGGATGATGGTTTTTGATAATGAAGAAAATAAATTATATCTGTGGGATGGTACGCAGTGGATAACGAATACTGATGATCAATCACTCAGCATAGCAACCAATGTATTGGCATTAGAGGACGGGGGATCTGTGGATTTATCTTCATTTTTGGACAATACGGATAACCAGGAACTTTCATTGGCAACAAATACACTCAGTATTTCTGGTGGTACAAATACAGTGGATCTTTCTGCATTTGTAAATACAGATAATCAGGATTTAACATCAGCTACACTTACGAATAATCAGTTAACAATAGCTATTGAGAATGGTAATTCTGTTCAGGTTGACTTATCAGCAATATTGACCCCGCTTCAGACAGAGAATGCGACACAACAAGCGCAGATAGATGATTTAATTACCCGTATGGAAACTTTAGAAGCTTGTGCTTGCCAGGTTCTAAATGTTAACGAAAATGAGAATCCCGATGGAAAGGCAAATAAGTCTATTTTATATCAGAATATTCCAAACCCATTTAATGGCACGTCCTCCATTAAGTACTATGTGTCTCACCATGCTAATAAGGCAACAATAGTATTCAGTAATAATAGTGGACAGGTAATGTCTACCGTAAAATTAGAAACATTGGGAGAGGGAGAGTTACAAATTAATAGCGACGGACTTGCTACAGGAATCTATTATTATACATTATATGTCAATGGGCGAAAAGCTGCGGATACCAGAAAAATGATAATAGAATAAGCACAAAGAAATTCATAATAAAAGAGCTAAAGTAATAATGATACTTTGGATTTTTTATTAAACATTAGAGCTGTTCATTGTCTACTATCAATTAGATAGAGTGTAATAGCCTACAAAAGAAATGCTGCATAAAAAAGTGATAAATTTTGTAATAAAAAACAATACAACAATTGGAATAATCATTCCAATTGTTGTATCTTTGGGTGGTGAATAAAAAAGAATCTATATTAGTATCAGCTGTAGAGCTTCTTGCAGAAAAAGGAGTTCATAATACACCGATGTCTGCTATTGCACGTGCTGCAGGTACAGGTATGGGAACTATTTATAATTATTTCCCCAATAAAGAGTTGTTGATTAATGAAATTTATAGAAGTATTAAAGAGAAAGAAAAATCTGTATTTGCAAATTTCCGGCTAAACAAACCGATTAAGACACAGTTTGAAGATTATTTTGCATCTATAGTTACTTTTTTTATCGAAAATCCGGTTTATTTTAAATTTATGGAACAACTGCAAGCCTCCCCAATTATTAGTGACGAAAGCAGGGAAGAAGGTTTTAAATCAGTTGCTGTTGTATGTGAATTATTGGAGAAAGGAAAAGAAGACAGCATTATTAAAAGTATAGCAATTGATGAATTGTTAATGTTTATAGGCGGTGCCATATTATCTTATTTGCGATGGTATTTTAATCAACCAAAAATAAAAACCCCATCATTTACGAATCAGATAGAAATGGTTTGGGATGCGATTAAGAATTAAAAAAAATTATATAAATTATGGAATGAATATTCATTCTAATATAAAACAATGATTATGAATAAAAATGTATTAATTACTGGAACATCAACTGGGGTAGGACTAGAAAGTGCAATATTGTTTGCAAAGAATAATTATAAGGTATATGCCACGATGCGGAATCTGGAGAAGGGAGAAGCCCTTAGAAAGAAAATTGAAGAAGAAAACTTGAATATAGAACTATTACCTCTTGATGTAACAAATATTGGTTCTATTCAATCTGCGGTTAATACCGTTATAGAAAAAGACGGACGAATAGACGTGTTGGTTAATAATGCAGGAGCGGGATTTGCTAAAACAATAGAACAATCGACTGAGGAAGAAATAAGATGGGTGACAGATGTAAACTATCATGGGGTTGTGTTTTGTACACAAGCTGTTTTACCTTTTATGAGAAAACAAAAGTCAGGTCAAATAATTAGTATAACCTCTGTAGGTGGTTTAGTGGGACAACCATTCAATGAATTATATTGCGGAGCAAAATTTGCTGTAGAAGGTTTTATGGAAAGTCTTGCTACCTATGTCAGTGACGCTTTTAATATTAAAATTTCTTGTGTAGAACCAGGAGGAATAGCAACAGAATTTATGACTTCTGCCGTAGAAAAAACAGCAGTTGATGGTAAATTAGCGTCTGGAGAATACCTACCTATTTTTGAGAGATACATGGCTGGTAATCAACAACGAGCGAATGAGAGCAAAGAACAAGTATATCAAACTGGACTAGAAGTGGCTGGAATAGCTCTGGAAGTAGCGCAAAATGAGAATCCACCTTTACGGGTACGTACTTCAAAGTGGGCAGAAGATTTTTGTATGTTAAAAACGCAAGCAGATCCAGATGGGACTAAGTTAGTAAATGAGATTAAGAATAGTTTTTTGTAAAAATAGTAGTTCTAAAATAGTATTAGTGAAGGTTATATAAGCCCTAAAGTATTCAAAAAACAATGCTATCACGATTTCTTGAAGCATAACTTTTTAAATTGTAAAATTTACAATGAACTCATCTTATATTCACTATGCTACCTGATATTAAATGACATAAATCACGAATAAGCATTGTGTTTACAAATGTTATCTTATTTAATAATTGTCATTTAATATCGTGTAGCATTTACAAAGCTCGATTTGTTTTACCTGCGTTTAAAACCGGTTCTTTTATATTTGATTTGTAATCGTATACGTAATACGATTTGTGATTAAAAAATTCGTATAAATTCATTGAATTATTTTTTCTTTATACAAGACAAAAAAATCAAGCATAGCTATAGCTACGGTTTATTTTTTAAATGAAGTAGAAAGGAAAAAGAAACGATGAATATGCGAAATTTTTAGTTATAAATCGTATAAGAGATATCTTGTCCATCTAGATTGTGCAGTTTAAAGGTAAAAAAATGAAGAATTCAGACATCTTTTTACATTGCGGTCAACTATTAATCCCAATGGATTGAGGGTTAGATTCCCATTTTGATAATTTTTTTTGAAGATAGCGAAGCTTGTTGCTTAAAACCTGCATGTTTCTCGGAAAACTTCTCGCACACCCAATATACATGGTATTATATACCTTTTAATACCATGTATATTTTTAGAAAATTTATTATAGCCTGAAACCACTGTAAAATCTAACTCTTTATTATCTTTTCAAATTTCATAACCAAGTTCAAAAGGCATAAAAACGGATTTAATATTCTGTATACCTAGAATTCATCAGGTCATTAAACATTCCCTCTAAATCTTCTAATTAAAATTTTCAGAAATTGAAACTCATACACCTCTTTATTGCGGTTAACCCTTATTAAAATAAAGGATTAAAATCAATGTAAATTATTAAAAAACAGGTATTTATACGGGTGTAAATGAATTGATTTTCTGGCTATATTTAGCATAGTGAATTATGATTCTTGTTCTTTTTAAATCAAGGATTTCATATATTATTTCAGACTATTCTTAGCAGTATTTGTTAAAATAAATATACCCCAAACAAGAATTTACTATTAAATATAATTGATCAATCTAATCAAATTGTTTGATTAGATTTTCGGTCCATTCATATGATTGAAAACTTATAAAATAATCGATACATGCTATTTATAAATATTCGCAATCAATATAATAACGTAAATCAAAAATTATGGTAGTTTCAATTCTTAGACCCACCAATTTTTTAAAAGTCTGTATAATCATATTTTGTATTGGCATAACGGATCTGGCACAGGCACAAATACAAGATACGGTCTATGTAGAAATGGCTGCAATCAATCAGCCATTTATGTACAATAGATTAGGAGCAGCACAACCTACCGGGATGGTATTTGCCTTAATAAGTGATCTGGATACAGATATCACCTATCCAGTTCCTGGTACTATTCTTGGAAAAGTGCGGCTTAGATCTGATAAAAGACCACGGCCAATAGTTCTAAGGGCCAATAAAGGAAACATATTAAAGATAAAATTCACCAATTTATTAGCTCCTTATAATAGTAACGAAATTGTGAATGCATATGGAACAGCCCAACCGGGGACTGTGGATCAAAGTCAAGCAGCAGGAATTTACCCAATGACCAGAGCTGCAGGAGTCCATATCCTTGGAACAGAAATGGCTAATAACATTAGTTCTGATGGTAGCTGGTCAGGAGCTAATGATTCTAGCTTAGCTAATCCAGGAGAGACAAAGGAATATATAGTAAGAGTGCCAGAAGAAGGAACCTTTATGTTATATAGTACAGGAGCAACTGTTGCCCCTGGAGGACAAGCTGGAGGACAATTAACGAATGGTTTATTCGGTACTCTAAATGTACAACCAGAAGGGGCTGAATGGTATCGAAGTCAGGTTACTGAAGAAGATTTAGATAAAACGATTACACATTATGAACAACTTTCAGAATATGCTAACACACCAAATATCCGCGTAAAGAAAAGTGATGTATCCAATATTTATGATATGGAAAGGACATTTCCTATTATAGATTACAATAAGAAAGATGCTAATGGAAAGCCAATCTTAAAAATGTATACAGAACAGGAACATGCTGATGGTAGTGTAACCAGAACCATAGTTCATACGGATTTAACAGCGATAATTACAGGTCCAGATGCGGGAGATTTCACGGGAGAAAGCCCTTCTTTTTTTGAGGTTCCTGCTTCTCCAGACAGAAGAAGACCTTATCGTGAGTTTGGAATTCATTATCATGAATCACCGTGGACTGTACAAGCATTTCCTATATTCTATCAGGATAATAATTTTGCCAACAAATTTGGAGGAGATAGTCTGGCTCTTAAAAACACATTAGCAACCGGAAAAGATAATTTTTCCATAAATTATGGATCGGGAGGGATTGGAGCTGAGATTTATGCCAATAGAATTGGAGTAGGACCGATGGCAGATTGTGATGATTGTGCCTATGAAGAGTTCTTTCTAAGTTCCTGGTCAGTTGGAGATCCGTCTACTATCGTCGACATTCCTGCAAATTCTGCATCTATCACTGCACAGAATGTTACACAACAGAATCAGTTCCTGAAAAATTCTAATCCAGCAGATTCTATACAATTAGAACCTCTTAAAATACCTAAAGCTAAAAAAGTATTATATCCTGATGATCCGTCTAATGTGTATCATAGTTATATGAATGATCACGTAAAATTTAGAGTTACTCATGCGGGAGCAGGTCTTACGCACGTGCATCATCAGCATGCACATCAATGGTTACACTCTCCTAATAGTGATGAAGGGCATTATCTAGATAGTCAAACAATCAATCCCGGATCATCTTATACCTTAGAAATGGTATATAACGGGAGTGGAAATTTAAATAAAACCGTAGGAGATCAAATTTTTCACTGTCATTTCTATCCTCATTTTGCACAGGGTATGTGGGCCATGTGGCGAGTACACGATGTATTAGAACTAGGAACAAAATTAGATGCTAATGGAATCGCAGCATCAAATTCCAGAGCGTTACCGGATGGTGAAATATCGGCAGGAACTCCTATCCCTGGATTAGTTCCTATCCCAAAAAGAGCGATGGCTCCAGTACCTTCTAAAATTCATATAGAGGATGGAGAAATAGTCATAGATGATCTTACAAGAAATCCAGGATTTCCATTTTTTATACCAGGAGTTTCAGGAAGCAGACCACCACATCCTCCGCTGGATTTTGCAAAAGGAGCCATCTATAATGCCGTAGGAGATTCTATTGGGTATGGCCCCCTTAATGGAGGACTTCCCAGAAATGTAATCTATCAAGCAGCTGTTCCTTTTGAAAATCATACCCCTTATGACTGGACAAAAATTATAGAAGAGATTGAAATTATTGAGTTACCAGAAGATGGTACAGAAGTAGAAAAAGTAGCCATGGCAACTCATGCGATACGAAATCATGCAACGATGACTCCAGAAGGTGATAGCGCGACTTTTATCCTAAACGGTTTGCCTCCGGTATCAGGTGCTCCATTTGCTGACCCAGCAGTGGATCTTAACGGTAATAAAGTAGGTACAAAAAGAACGTATAAGGCAGCAAATATTCAACTAGATGTCGTTCTTAATAAAAAGGGTTGGCATTATCCTCAACAAAGAATTATTTCACTATGGGGAGATGTATCTTCTAATATTCAGGGTGAAAAACCTCCTGAACCATTTTATTTTAGAGCGAACTCCAGAGAATATATAGAATTTTGGCATACCAATTTAATTCCTGAGTATTATGAACTAGATGACTATCAAGTGCGTACTCCAACAGATATTATTGGACAACATATTCACTTGGTAAAATTTGATGTTACTTCTTCTGATGGAGCTGCAAACGGATGGAATTATGAAGATGGAACACTCGCTCCTGATATGGTAACACATCGTATTGATGCAATCAATGATGGAGGAAAGAGATATACCTATGTATATCAACCAGGAAAACCAATTACAGATGTAGCTTCTTACTCAGTTAATGAAAATCTATTAACCCCACATGAACCAAATCCAATATGGGGTAATGCTCCTGAGGGACAAGATTGGAAAGGAGCACAAACTACGATTCAACGATGGTATTCGGATCCATTATTAAATAACAGAGGTGAAGATCGAACACTTAGAACGGTATTTACTCATGATCATTTTGGCCCTTCAACTCATCAACAGATCGGACTGTATGCAGGGCTATTAATAGAACCTTTTAAATCAAGATGGATAAACCCGATTACAGGAGAACCTTTGGGTATCGCAAACAATGGAGTAAAACGTCCCATTACCGTAAATGGAATGCAGCGAGAAGTAAGTGATGGAGGCCCTACAAGTTGGCAAGCAAATATTATAACAGAAAACACAGAAGAGAGTTATCGAGAATTTATGTTAGAATTTCAGGATACGCAACAAGCATATTTACCAGATAGTAGAGAAACTCCTGATGTTTATCCAAAATTTCCTAAAGATTATTCTGGACAAGCAAAAGTACAATTCATTGATTCAGTTAATGCATATACGGGATGGATGGATCCTGATAAAGTTATTAGTAATCAGGCATATCCTGAATTAGTATCATTTGGTTTTAGAGGTACATATTCTATGAATTATAGAAATGAACCACTACCACTGCGAGCATCTACACCTAATGCTAGTGGCAATTATACACAGGCTCCTAACCCTGCCGGGAATTTAGCTTATGTATATAGCTCAATGACTAACAGAGCAGATCCGGCCTTTAACACACAACCAGTAGGAGGTTTTTTAATTCCGGGGAGTAATACTTTTAGGTTTCCGGTAAATCCTATAGGAGCAGGCATGCAACCAGGCGATCCATATACTCCCCTGTTTAGAGCATATGAAAATGACAAAATCCAAATCAGAACTCTAGTAGGCGCACATGTAACTTCACACTTCTTCAATGTACACGGAGTTAACTGGCTTTTTGAACCTTCTAATCAAAACTCTGGTTTACGATCTACTCAAAATATGGGGTTATCAGAACATTTCGAGATGAATTTTCAATTACCTGTAACTGATAAAACAGTCAACACTAATGAATTTACAGATTATCTATATGAAGCGAGTGCAGATGCTACGGGCAGACAGGCTGGTCTTTGGGGATTGATGCGTGCATATGATACTGCGCAAACAGATATTGTACCGCTACCAAATAATAATGTTTTAACAGATCCGATAAAATCTTTGCCTAAGAATTGCGGTTGTCCTGCTGAAGCTACTAAGAGAACTTTTAATGTAACTGCTATTTCTGTAGATCAATTAGGGGGAGTTCTTGTGTATAATGAACGATTTGGTAATAAGGAAGATGATGCGATTGTGTTTATAAAAGATGAACAACTGGCTTCCAAAACCTGGAAACAGGAGCCCTTAGTATTGAGAGCGAATGCTGGAGAATGTGTAGTTGTAAATCTTACCAATAAGATTACCAAAGGGTTCCAAACTAATCCTGGTACCTATAGTTATAAAAGTAAAAGTGGAAAAGGGATAAGTACGAGTTTAGTTGCTTCTTCTGATGTTGGATTGCACGCAGAATTGTTATCTTATGATGTTGGAAAAAATGATGGAGCCAATATAGGACTTAATCAATCTCAGACTGTATCTATTGGAAATAGCAGAACTTATGAATGGTATGCAGGAAAATGGCAAGGCAACACTCCAATTCCTGTCGAATTTGGATCAGTCGTCCTTTCCGCTCCTGATCCTCTGGAACAATATGTAAAAGGGTTGTTCGGAGCTCTCATTATAGAACCAGAAGGAACTACATGGGTAGAAGATATAAACTCATCTCATTCTGCTAATATTTATGATAGCGAGCAAAAACTATTATTCCGTGAGTTCGTAATGCAATTTCAGGATAATATTACTGTGGCTACAGATTCAACAGATACTGCAGGTTTTGGAATAGTGTCCTATGCTCTTAATTATAGATCAGAACCTATGCAAAGTAGGTTACCTGATCCAAAGAATAATAACAATCTAAATACTAATGATTTAGCAGGAATTACTTCTAATGATAGTTCTGGTGATGGTTATTACCCTGCAACTCCTCACTTTATAGCAAAAGCAGGCGTTCCGCTACGTCTTCGCCTACTACATCCTGGAGGTAATGGAAAAACAGAAACCTTTAATCTACACGGACATATATGGCAGGAAGAACCTTATACCGATAATTCTACCCAATTAGGATATAATGATACATCACAATGGTTCGGGTTTAGAGATCAAGTTGGCCCGTTAAACAGTTTTGATTTATTGATTAATAGTGCAGGAGGTGATAATAAGGTGACAGGAGATTATTTGTATAGTAGTATGCTCAATCAAAGTTTTAATGGAGGTATTTGGGGAATTATGACAGTTACCGATGATTCTGATTATCTCTATGTAGAAAACGTACAAATCAAAAAAGGAAAAACTGCTGTTTCTGGAATAGCTTCTGTTGATCCATCGACAGGAAAGTTACCAGAGTACGTTTTATTAAAAGCGAATGGAAAACAAATATCAAAAAAAGAATTGAATCCTAATGGAACTGGAAGCTGGGAATTTAAAAACATAAGTAATAAGACCATAGCAAGTGGTTTTGAGATAGTATCTTCTGAAGGAGCCATATTAAAAGCAGATAAAAAATCATTAGAACGTATAGAAAAATCTAACAGACTTATTTCTAAAGTAATACAAAAAAGGATACATCCACTTCTTCAAGAAGCTGGTGTAAAACCCGATCGTGTAGAAAGTAAGAAAGTGAAAATGAATTAATTGAAATATATACCGATGATGAATTTCAAAATAAATCAAACGAACTGGAGATATCTTGTATACTGCTTCCTGTTTTCAGAGTTGATAATAGCTCAGGGATCTTATCATAAATCAGTGGTCAAAGAAGGTATCAAAGTAGATTTTTCACTAGCACATCTTGCGAAGGATAAAGTTGATGGAGAGTTTAAGGAAGGTGATCATTTAGTATTTCAGTTTAAAATTTCTGATACCATTACAGGAAAACCACTTTCAGGCTCTTTTCCTGCCGCTTGGATGGATAAAGTGAATAAAAAGAAGTCTGTAGATTGCGGTAAAAAAATTGTTTCTTTTATAGAAGGAGGATTACTATCCCGACCAGAATTGGATCTTAATGTCTATTATGTCTTAACATTAAATGATGACAATACTATTAATGTGGTTGATCCTCTATTTAATTTTGGAGGATCACAATTATTAACCCAAATACAAATCCCCAGTACGGGATATGATTGGGTGGTAAAAGAGAATCAAACAATGGTATATGTATCCATGCCGGATACTAATCAGGTAGCATTTATAAATACTTCAGATATGAAGAATACATACAATGTTGAAATACCTGGACAACCTAAAGATATTATTTTACAAAAAGATGAACGGTACTTATGGGTAACCTATGATAATCCGGGAAAGTTTGAAACCACCTCGGGAGTAGCTGTAATTGATACTGAAAAAAAAATACTCGTAACAAATATTCAAACAGGAAGCGGAGCACACGATATTGTCACAGGTGATACTAATAAATATGTGTATATATCCAATCAAAGCAGTAGAACTATCTCTGTAATCGATATTCAATCTCTTAAAAAAGTAAAAGATATTCTGGTTCCGGATGCGCCAATATCATTAGACTATTCTCATAAAGCAGATGCATTGTATGTGGTAAATAAAATAAGTTCGATGGTCACAGTTATAGATAGTAAAACGCATCAGATTATTGAAAACATCCAAACGACAAAAGGAGTAAATAAAATAACTTTTGCACCAGACGGCAGACTTGGTTTTATTTTAAACCCAGAAAAGCATATGATACATATTTTGGATGTTGCTACGAATAGGATTGTACAATCTGCCGATGTAGATGAACAACCAGATGAGGTAAGTTTTTCTGATGAACTTGCCTATGTTAGACATTTAGGTAGTGAAACAGTATGGATGATCCCCCTGGATGTTATTGGAAAAGAAGGAACAGAAGTTCCATTAATTGATTTTAGTGGAGGACAAAACCCTCCTGCACTGGGAGCTGCTATAAATGATGCTCCAGGCATTGTGCAAGCACCTGGAGCCAATGCCGTATTGGTTTCTAATTACCTGGATAAATCCATTTACTATTATACTGAAGGAATGGCTGCCCCCAGCGGACATTTTAGCACCTACGGGAAAAGACCTAAAGCGGTATTAGCTATTGATAAAAGCATTGAAGAGGTTACACCGGGAACATATGAAACAACAGTTCAATTAAGAACCCCGGGAGATTATGAAGTAAGTCTTTTCATGGATGTTCCCTCTTTTATGGAATGTTTTCCCGTGACTGTACTACCCAATAAAGAAAAAGAAAAGGAACGTTTAAAAAATAGTTTGGGATCATTATCGATAAACTATTTATCTCCCAATACCCATCCTAAAATAGAGAATGAAGTTTCTGTAATCTTTGAATTATTTGATATCAATACACAGAAAAAAGTTTCAGAGTTGAGAGATGTTAGAATAATGACTATGAATAGTGGAGGAAGAGGACACCATTCATTGATAGTAAAAGAGTCTGAATCCAAAGGGATTTATGAGACCAGTTTAAAATTTAAAGAAGAAGGACTGCACTACATATATGTAGAATGTTTATCAAGAGGGTTGACGTATAATAACCCTCAGTTTTTGACACTTTATGCTTACAAATAAAAATATCGGATCACTAAAAAACAAATCATCATCTACTATGAAAAATTTTAAAATTAGTATACTCTTAATGATAATAATAGTATCACAACCTGTATTATCTCAGATAGCTAAAGATGGTAAAAAAGCTGCTTGTTGTGTTATGTCTGATAAAGGAGCCGAAAAAGAAAATTGTACTCAGAAGGGATCAATGAGTCCTGATATACCACTACTGAATCAATATGGAGAATCTGTAAATTTCCAGGACCTGATCAAAGAAAAAGTAGTAGCTCTTAATTTTATTTTTACCAGTTGCAAAACTATTTGTCCTCCCATGGGAGCTAATTTTGCGCAGCTTAAAAAAATAATGAGTAAACGGGTAGAAAATTCAGAATTGGTTATGCTCACAATTAGTATTGACCCCACCACTGATACCCCTGAACGCTTATTAGAATGGAGTAATAAGTTTGAAGCAGGATCGGGATGGACCTTACTTACCGGAGAAAAGAAAAACGTCAATACAGTATTAAAAGAACTGGAGGTATATACAGCCTTAAAAGAAGAACATGCACCTATTATATTATTGGGTAAAGGAGGAGAAAACAAATGGATACGAGCTAATGGATTGGCAGAACCTAAAGAGCTCGCAAAGACATTGAATACTTTTTTTGATTCTCCCACACTAGGACAAAATAATATCAAAGAAAAAAAAGAAGAAGCCTTTAATCGGGATGAGAATTATTTTACCAATGTAGAACTGATTAATCAACATGGGGATACGATGAGGTTATATACCGATTTAATGAAGGATAAAGTCGTCATTATTAATCCCTTCTTTTCCGAATGCAAAGGAGTTTGCCCATTAATGAGTAGCAACCTCGAGAAAATTCAGGAATATCTGGGAGATCGTTTAGGCAATGATGTACACATCATTTCTATGACTGTAGACTATAAAACAGATCAGGAAGAGGTTTTAAAAACATATGCAGAAGCATATAATGCTCGTGATGGTTGGTATTTTGTAACAGGAAAAAAAGAAAATATTGAATTTGCATTAAAAAAATTAGGAAAAAATGTCACTACCAGAGAAGGTCATGATTCCATTTTCCTGATTGGAAACCTAAATACTAAGCTTTGGAAAAAAGTAAATGGATTAGCATCTGTAAATGATATTATCGCTCAGGTAGATAGTGTTGTAAATGATCAAATCGATTAAGCCTTTTTTAAAAAATGAAAAAAAAACTCCTCTCATACCTGTTTTTCCTGTTTTTTGTATGTACAGCTGCTAAAAAAACAACCGTTTCGCGTATAGATCAGGAATTAACCTATCAGCAAAAAATAGGTAAGAGGATCTATACTAAAGGTATTGGTGGAACTAATATAAAAATAATGGCAGAAATGTCTGGTGTGCAAGTCCCTGCTACAATCATGCCCTGTGTCAATTGTCATAGAGCAGATGGGAGAGGAAATCCTGAAGGAGGTATTGTCCCTTCAAATATTACTTGGGCAGAGCTGACCAAAAGCTATGGTGGAGAACGTCTGGATAGTCAAAAGAGACCTCCATATACCAAACAATCTTTAAGAAAAGTAATCACAACAGGAATCGATCCTGCCGGGAATCACCTTAATACCGCCATGCCAAAATACAATATGAGTATGGAGGATATAAACAATCTGATTGAATACATAAAAATCTTAGATTCTGATAAGGATGCAGGACTCACAAATTCAAGGATTGAACTTGGTATTGTTTTACCTGAAAAAAGAACTACCGCCTATAACAAAAACAGTACTGTAAAAAAACTTGTCAATGCATATTGTATGGCAATAAATTCTACGGGAGGAATATATAATAGAAATATCATACCCCATTTTTTTGAGGTGGATGAATTACAAAATAAACAGGACTTCTTCATGATACTGGGATTCAACGATAAAAGAATAACTGAAAACATAAAACATAAAAACATTCCAACACTTTTATCATTTTCTAGTAAGAAAGCTTCTAAAGGGCTTCAAAATCCTTACACTTTTTATACATATCCAAGCTTAACAGCCCAAAGCTTATCATTAGTTGATTTTTCAAAACAAAAGAAAATTGCAAAAAAAGGGACAAAAGCAACGATCCTGTATTATAATGATCCTATCAGAAAAGAAATCGCAGAGGAAATTGCAAAATATTACTTCAAACATTTTAAAAAGCATCCAAATGCCATATCCATCACCTCAGAAAATATCATAGAAAATGTAAAGAATGCACAAATCCAATCTAACGAACCTATATATTTTATAGGACCTAGTGGGCTAGGAAATCAACTGCTCCTTACTCTAGACAATCTAAACAAATCGGCATATGTCTTAATCCCTGGGAGTCTTTCGGGGATAGATATATTTACTATGCCAGAGACATTTAAGGATAAAGTTTTTATAGGATATCCTACCTGGATTTCAGAACAAACAAATGAAGGCTTACAAGCATATGAAGAATTGGCAAAAAACTATAACCTGGATCACAAATGGCGGCGCGATCAGCTTGATATGTTATCTATGTTATTCACAACAGAAGAATGCTTAAAACGTATAGGAAGAAACCTTAGCAGAGATAAATTCATCAAAACCATGGAAAATTTCTTTGAATATTCTAATGGAATAAGCCCTTCTATTACCTATAATCTTAATAAACGCGTAGGAAATTCTAATGTATATATCATCGGTTTTGATACAGCAGAAAAAAAAATGGAACTGATAACCACAGTTCATAGCAAAGAACAATAATATGGAGAAAAAAATCAATATTGTTACAACAATTACCAGGCAAGATCAATTATATAATCTACACGACCTTCCTCTTTCTGTATCATTACTAGAGATAAGAGCAGATCTTTTATACAATACACAAGGAATTAAAAATAGCACGGCTATACCATTAGTCTATATTTTAAGAAGTAAAAAAGAGGGGGGAAAATTTGAAGGTTCTAAAACAGAAAGGCAACTCCTCCTCATAGAAGCTTCTTATATATATGATTATATAGAACTTGAAGGCGAACGTGATTTAATCCCCGAGCTATTAGATATAATCCCAGCAAAAAAAAGAAGAATTGCATGGTATGGAGCTCCTAAAAAATATACAGCCCTATATCAACAAGTATTGAAATACCTAAAAACGCCGGCAAATACGTATAAAATTGTCGTAACTGCGACTAATCATAAAGATTCTACACTGATAATACGTTTGTTAGACGCTATTAATAATAGACAAGTAATTGGATATGCTGTTGGAAAAACCGCAGAATGGACACAAATTCTGGCTCCCTTTATGGGGGCTCCAGAAGTTCCTTCAGTCATGGATTATCAAGATCAATCAACTCCTTATTTCACTCCTAACCAATTAATAGGAGATTATGGTTTGCCTAATGTTTACCGGGTAGAACAGCTTTTTGGGATTGTAGGTAATCCGGTATTAGGATCCATCTCACCCAGTCAACATAATAGTGCCTATCAAAAATTAGGTTTGCCTTATTTATATCTTCCGTTTGAAACAAGGGATTTTTCTTCTTTTATGAATGAAATTATGGAAAACAATTCTATTCCGATTCCCTTATCCGGAGTGACAGTAGTTGCCCCCTTTAAGAGAGAAGGCTATATGGCGTCAAAATATAATAAAGGAATTAATAATAAGGTGTTTGGAGTCTGTAATGGTATGATTAAAAAAGACCAGGAATGGATAAGCTTTAGCACAGATGCATCAGGAGCCATAGCAGCATTAGAACTCATCACAACAGATTGGTATCAAAAAAGCATTGCAATTATTGGGTGTGGAGGTACAGGCAGAACTATTGCAGCTTCACTTAAAAAGTTTACTTCAGAAATTACTTTAGTCAATAGAACACTTGCAAAAGGAATAGAAATTGCAGCAGCCATCAAACTGCCATTTATAGCATTGCATGAATTTAATGCTGGTAATTTTGATATAATCATCCATGCAACACCTTTAGGTAAACATGAAGAAGAAACTCCTTTTGAGCTAACTGATTTAAAATCAGATAGTATTGTTATTGACCACTCATATTCATTAAGTAAAGAAACAGCACTTGTACGATACTGTAAGTTATGTAATATCAAAGTAATTGATGGAATCGAAATAGCACGTCTTCAGATCAATCAACAATTTAAATTTTTAACGGATAAAGAAGAGTCAATTATAAACGTAACTGATCAAAACCTTAAAATTAATTAGATGCAAACAACAGATATAGCGTATACTAAAAAAGATGATATCGTATCAGAGTTCTACCATGAATGGGGAACAGAAATAGAAGCATTACTGGGTTTCTGGAAAAATGTAAACCCTAAGACAGGACAGATTGCACGTATTGAAGTAATCGATAATGATGACAACGTATCACTACACTGCTTTGGGAAATTAGATCAAGGAGAAAAAGATTGGGGAATTACTCCTTGTGAGTTATTTAGTTCTAATGTAGGATCTCCAGAAATTGAAGGTTTCATCTGTAGTTATGATTTTAATTTTATGCAGATTCAAATTGCAGGTAACATGAAATATGGCGTGATGGTGATCCAATCCTATAATACTTTCAATGATGGAAGCAATCGTAATAATTATTTCTCACGAGAATTCTTCTGTAAATACTAATAATTAAACAGCTACCATGGAACTAAAAGAACAAAAACATACAGCAACTCTTTCTTATTATCTAGGCACGTGGGCTAATTCCAATGAAAAAGCAAGATTAATAGATTCGTTTACTTTTTTTGAAACTGATGGAGAGTTGCGAATGACTATTAAAAACTCTGAAACTGGTTTTTACAAAAATGATTGGGGTACAGGACTTGTGAAGCCTCATTCTTATGGGCCTGATACTCATGATATTGTTGCTTTTCAAGCACATTTCAGCAGAGAAGATATAGATGCATTTTTGGCTATAAATGAGAATAAAGGATTGCTCATTATCGCTGGATATATCACTTTTAAAAATGATGAGGATAGATCGGACTGTTTTGTTCGGGAATTCTTTCGTAAACAATAAAATATGAGGCAGCAACTAACGATAAAACCAATCGACAAATTCAGTATTCTTAAAAAACTTACAATAGAAGAGTTTGCTCCCCGTGCCAATGAGTATGATACCACGTATACATTTCCGAAGGAAAATTTTCAGGCATTATTTCGTACAGGACTTAATGCTCCAACTATTTCTGCAGAATTTGGTGGTCTGGGATTAGGAAATAACAGAGCGAATATCCGAGACCTCTGGACTATGACGACAGAAATTGCTAAAGCAGATATGGCTACAGCTCGTTGTTGGGAAGGACACGCAAATGCTCTGATGTTGTTGGATAATCTGGCAACCTATGCGCAAAAAGAAAAATGGTTTACTGGTATAGTACAACGCGGTGATATCTGGACCGTCTGGAGTGGAGAACCCTTACTTAAGATACCTGGGCAAACTCAAAAAATAGGAACTACTGTCATTAAAACAGAGGAAGGGTATATCATCAATGGTTCCAAAGTATTTTGTTCTAGTGCATCAGGTGCAAACTGGGCTAATTTACTAGTAAATTTAGAAGGATCAGGAGGAGCCCGTCATGCGGATGGATCTCCAGAATCTGTAATTATGTTAGCTTGTGATCTTTCTGATCCTACCATTTCTTTTGATGATTCCTGGTGGAAACCTATGGGAATGAGAGGTTCTGTAAGTTACAAAGTGAATTTTAACAATACTTTTATCCCTTTTGGAAATCAAATTGGCAAACCAGGTCAGTTTTTATTAGAAGAATGGCAAACACGTTGGATTCCGCAATATGCAGCTACTTTTTTAGGAGGAGCTCAAGCGGCCTATGAATATACTCTTACCCATATAGAAAAGCAACAAAGGCAACAGGATCCATTTATCCAACATCGCATAGCAAAAATGGCTATCAATATTCAATCAGCACATATGTGGCTAGATAATGCTGCAAATTTATGGGATAAAAACAACATAGATGCTGCTCAGGCGATAGGTAATATGGTACGCTATCAAGTAGAACAGCTGGCTTCTCAAACACTGGAGCATGCTATTCATTCTTGTGGTGCCAGGTCACTAATCCAACCGAGTCCCTTAGAGCGAATCTCCAGAGATCTTACACTCTATACCAGGCATGATAATGATGATCAGCTTCTTGCTACTATAGGAAAATCAGTATTAGGAGCATCACACGACAGATCATTTTTTAAAACTAAATAAAGACAGCCTATGAAAAAAGTTACACCTAAACAAAAACTTAGCATTTGGGTCTTAGCATTAGGGTATTTTGCCTTTTATGTACCTTATAGTGGTATGACCAAAATCTTATCCAAAGGATTATTCTCTGATACTGGGATGTCCATTTCTGGAGTAAAAATATTACCTATGGTATTAGTAGGAACGGTACTTGGGTTTTTATGCATACTTTTTATCACAGGTTGGTGGAAACAAGCTGGAAGGATTCAAGTATTTGGAAAAAATATTCCATTTGCATCGAATGCATATACTTTTTTATCCGGTATTGCAACAGCGGTTATTATAGCCACTACAACTCTGGCCTACAGTTTTACAGGTATTTCTATTGTATTTGCTGCATTATTAATGAGGGGTGGTGTCCTCATTATGGCCCCCTTCATTGATACTGTATATGGTAGAAAAATACATTGGTATTCTTGGCTTGCTTTTGGTCTTACCTTATTTTCTTTATTAATCGTCTTTTCAGAAAAAGTAGGGTATACTATAGGGATTGTTGCTGGTATAAATATTGTTGCATATCTGTCAGGTTATTTTTTTAGGCTACAATTCATGACCTATACGGCCAAATCTGATGATATCTCTCATACACATAGATATTTTGTAGAAGAAATGCTTTCTGCTATGGCTGTGATCTTGTTTATTCCCCTACTTTTAGCCTTAATTGGACAAGGAGAATTCATGCTACTACTAAGATCTGGCTATACTTCATTTTTTAGTTCAGGATTTATTCTTCCAGCATTATTGATAGGGTTACTATACGCAGGTCTTTACATTTTTGGCTCCCGTATTTATCTTAATAATCGAGAAAATACTTTCTGTATCCCAATTAATCGTTGTGCAAGTTTATTAGCTGGTGTCACGGCAGCTATTGTATTATCAATAGTATTTGAAGGAAAGTTTTATACTAATATTCAAGTTATTGGTGCCCTCATTTTGCTGATGGCTATTGCTGTTCTCAGCATACCTAAAATAATTAAAATCATACAAAGAGATTCAGAGATCAAACAACGAGTATATATGTTTATTTGTCCCGGGAATACAGGAAGATCTCCTATGGCTCAGGCAATTTGCATGAATAAAATGATGAATCTTTTAAGATCAGAAGGAGAATTTACTTCTCCTAATAATGTGCAAATATTGAGCGCAGGGATCACTGCCGAAGAAGGTGTTTCTATGAGTGAAGATGCACGTACTGCCTTAGAACATTTAAAAATGAAAATAATGCCTCATAGTTCTCGAAAATTAAGGAAAAATGATATCTCTCTGGTAGATAAAATTTGGTGTATGTCATCAAAACATAAGCAATCTATTTTGGAGAAATTCCCTGAAGCTGTAGGCAAAGTAAATTGCCTTGATGTAGATGATCAGATTCCTATACCTCATGGGAGAGGTGTTAGAGCGTACATAGAATGTGCACGAAAATTAGAAATACTGATAGATGGTTTAATCCATAAAAAAGAGATAGAAATTTCTTAATTAATATAGGATTAATATTTATGGAAGATGAATATCAAATCTCGGTTATCATTCCTTCTTATAACAGAGGATATGTTATAAAGGAAGCTATTGATAGTGTTTTTCAGCAAAATATCCCTGATATTCAGGTTATTTTAATTGATGACGGTTCTACAGATAATACACAGGAAGTACTTGTCCCGTACTATGATAAGATCACCTATGTTTATCAGGAAAATCAGGGGCAATCTGTAGCAAGGAATCTTGGGATTGATCTGGCACGAGGAAAGTATATTTGTTTTCTGGATTCTGATGATGTATTTACAAAGGGAAAATTTAAAAAAGAATTAGCGCTATTTGAGCAATATCCAGAAGTAGATTCTATTATTACAGATGCAAAATTCTGGTTACTGAACAAATATTCTGAACGATCAGGTTTGCATCCTAAATTGAAATCCCATGCACATCCGGTTTTACTATCTGATTTTCCTGCCTATTGGCATTACGGGATTATTGCCGCGACTTCCTGTCATAATTTTAAACGGAAAATACTGAGCAATCTAGCCCATCCTTTTTTTGATCCCAGATTACCAACCTGGGAAGATTGGGATTTTTTTGCTAAAATATACCATCATTCTAATACATTAGTAGTTCCAGAAATAACTGCAGAAGTACGGCGTTTTTCTGATAATACCAGAAAAGAGCGTCATATCCCAGGTATAAAATGCACTATAGATCAAGAAATATTCATGCATACCTATAGAGATATTGTAACCAAAAAAGTAGCCACTATGGTAGGAATAGATTATACGAAATCATCAAATATCGAATCAGCCATCTCTGTAAAGTATCAACAGAATGGTTATTACTCTCCAATAAAAGTACTATCCGAGAAAGAACTGAATTACTATCGCAAGGCATTCTTACATCAAAAAGAAATGCTAGGAGAAAACATGGCTCATAATCAACTTGTTCAATTACACTTACACTTTTCCTGGGCTTATAAACTGGTGACACATCCTGTTATTCTCCAATATTTAGAGCCAATACTCGGGCCTAATATTTTGATACATGGATCTACTCTTTTTTATAAAAAACCCAATACCAAAAAATATGTTTCATGGCATCAGGATGGATATTTCATGAAATTTTCATCACCAAAATATACCACTGCTTGGATTGCCTTTGAAGATAGTACAAAAGAAAACGGCTGCCTTCAGGTAATCCCGGAATCACATCAGCGTTTATATACCCATGATTCTATCCCCTCAGAAAATAGTATGCTACCCTCTGGATTATCCGTTGTTGAGGCATTCAATAAAGAAACTGCCGTAAATATAGAATTAAAGGCAGGAGAAATGTCTCTTCATCACGTAAATATTATTCATGGGTCAACCCCAAATATTAGCAAAAAACCGAGAATAGGCTTTGCTATCAGATATATTTCTGCAGAAGTTACGCAAGAGTTATATCATCATGAAGTCTTACTGGCAAAGGGTAAATATGATGGAAACCATTATAAATTATTAAAGAACCCTCCAAAGCACAATAACCTGTTTTCTGTTGAAAGTCAAAAGGAAGCACACATCGAATATGTCAGGAAACGAAATGCTAGTCAAGTTACATAAAATCAATAGTTAAAACCGTATGCAAAAAACTACTATTAATGTATATGCAAAACCCGGAATCACTCCCTGGCTTTTTGATGATCTTAAAACACATTTTAAAAAACTAAAGTTAAAAGATATCCAAATCGTCACTAGCGAATATCCTGACCAAAATGCAGATGCCTGGATTGCAATCAGAACTGCTGAAGCAATCTTAGCTCCTGATTTAGAAAAAACAGTTGCCTGTATCCATGATCTCTATGCACATGACAATATGTACCAAGCTGATGGATTGAGAGCCATTGTGAAAAAAGTAAGAGGACTTGTTTTGTGTCATCCAAAACAGAGAAAAATTCTTTATCAGGCTGGAATTGATCTAACAGAGAAGAAAATTCTTGAACGCCCACTAGGAGCATTATCAGGTTTCTCTCCTGGCGATAAAATACCTGAAAAATTCACAATTGCCTGGATAGGCAGAAATCATTGGAGAAAACGTATCACATGGTTTATCGAAGCAATACAGAAATTAGCACTACCTAAAAATCAATTTAACATAGTATTACTTGGAAAAGGGATTAGTGAAAGTGCCAAATTATTACAATCCTTAGGTTTTGCGTGCACCGCATATCCTAAAGATACGTATACGATAGCATCATATCCCGAATTATATCGTGCGATGAGTTGTCTGGTGATAACCAGTATCACAGAAGCAGGTCCTCTTACACTATTTGAATCTCTTGCAACAGGAAATCCTGTAATTTCAACAAAAGTAGGGTGGAGCCCATTAATAAAAACGGATGCGATTACCTTGGTTGATAATCCAGATGAAATTAGCAGTGCCTTATTACAATTATACAGAAAACAAGAAGATAATTTCCTAAAACGATATAGAATTAGTAAACTTGTTACACACGTTACACTAGAAAGTTGGATTGAAGAAGTTGTACAATTAGCATATTCATTAATCAATTATAAAAAAAATGTGTCGTTATCCTAATTATTACTCTAAATCTAATGAACGCATCTTTACTCGATAATCCAGATTTAAATGCTCCGAGGCTTGCCTCGAAATCAAAATGAGGTTCAATAACAGCATACAGTCAAAAAAATATAATTAAACATATTTATGAGCCATATTTTTATAAAATATTACAGATCCTTTATACCACATAATAAAAAAACTGTTGGAGATGATGATTGGGCTACTTTTGAGGATCTATTGAAGTATTGTCTGCAAAAATTGGGATATGATTTTAATTCAGAAGTAAGTACTTCGCCTAAAAATGGAATGCCTGATGCTATAATGAGTGCACATCATAGTAAACTAACAGATGCTACTTCTGATATTTTTTATAAACAAATGCATTTAAGTCATCTCTTTACGATTGATACTAATGGATGGGGTCCTCAACATTCTTTGATGCAAAGTATTCCCTCTTTTCACACCGTTAATAAACAAAAAGCAACTCAATTTTGTAAAAATCTTAGTTTGGATTTTCTCACTAAAGGATATTCTAAACAAAAACAGCCTCCGATAAATTCGCTTCTTCCTACTCCAGATGATTTTATTTTTGTTCCGCTGCAACGACCAACAGATGTAATGATTAAAAACAATTCTCCTATCTCTGTTCGGGATTTTATTACTACAGTAAGTATTTGGGCAGAAAAGAACCAACGACATATAGTGTTTAAATTACATCCTGGGAATTATATGGATCCAGAAATTGTAGTTCAAGTAGAAGACTGTTGTCAAAACAGTGCATATGTGCGTGTATTAGACGGAAATATTCACGGTTTGATAAAAAAAAGTAAAGGAATTATGTGTATAAATTCTGGCAGTGGTTTTGAAAGTCTAATTCATGGAAAACCTGTTGTTACTTTTGGGAATTGTGATTATCGATGGGTTACTTTTAATGCAACTACAGAACTATTACAAGAAGCTAGTAGGTATATTGACACTTATACAAAAACAGCCAGTGTTATAGGATATCAACTGGTCTATTATTACTATCATCATCACGCATATTCTATAAAAGAAGAGGAGCGAACTGAATCGATTGAACGGCTATTAAATTATTTAAAAAATACACTTAAGCTTATCATTTCTGATAGAGAGATCTATGACATAACCAAAGAAAAGAATATCATATGAAAAAAATCACTGTCATATCCGGATCGATAAGGGAAGGACGGAAGAGTCATTTTGTAGCACAGTTTGTGAATAAAAGACTGAATGATATTGACGAGGTTAACTCACATCTCCTTGATTTAAAAGAATATCCTTTTCCTATTATGGAAATCCGAATGAATCTTGCTGAAAGTCCACCGCATAGAATGAAAGAGTTCAGTGATTTATTATCAGAATCAGATGGTATTATAATCGTAAGTCCAGAATACAAAAATGGTATTCCCGGAGCATTAAAAAATGCTTTAGATTACCTCAATCCACAAATTTTCAAACACATCCCACTTGGTTTTGTTACTGTATCATCCGGAGGTTTTGGTGGATTATATTGCTTGTCACAATTACGACTGGTAGGATTAGCACTAGGAGGTATACCCATTCCCGAAAAATTATGTGTTTCTATAGTTCAAGAGGTATTTGACACCTCAGGAATGCTAAGAGATAAGTCTTTTTCAGAAAAAACAGTTAAATTTCTACATGATTTTTTGTGGTATGTACAGCGCTTATCTACTTGAACTTTTCTTGGGTTGTTATGTTTTCCTGAAGATTTAAACGCCTTATAGTGATTCAATTTTAAAAAGATTAAATATTGGCTTATTTCATTAACAAACTTATAATACAGGCGTTCTAACAATCTTAAATCTTGAGTTACTATATGAGCAGTACCCAGGTATTACCCATAGTTTTTAGAGAATATTTATCTTTGTCAAAATCCATACGCAACCAAGAACCAAGAACCGCATCTAAGAAATAAATATGATAAGAGAATAATGAAGAGAGTACTTTTTATACTAATGATGTGTGTTGCTGCCTGCAACCTGTCTGAAGATGAAACTATAGATCCTGTTTTCTGCACAGAAGAAGCTGTTGCAGGGTTAGAAATTACTGTGAGATCCAGTGCTTCCAGTGATTTTCTGATTGATGGAATTACAGTAGTTGCCAGAGATAATGATTATATAGAAACCTTGAAGAATATTATAAATACTACTACTTTTTCGGGAGCAATTGAGAGAACAGGAATATATACAATAACAGTGCAAGGTATAGATTATGAGTCTTTTACCTTTCCAGAACCTATTGTAGTAGAAAGTGATGAATGTCATGTAATTACAGAAAGCAGGGAAATAAAATTAGCTTCTGATTAATTTTTTGCGTGATTCTTATTTATGGCACCCGATCATTCACCAGTTATAGGAATTAGCTGTATTTTTGAGGCTCACTTCATAGGATTTTTTGTTTGAATTCTCAAATATTCATCTTTCAGGATATAAAAAATTTATTGAAAAGAGCGCTATTATCTATTTTAGAGTGAGGCTTCACTGCATTGTTGTAATCATACTTTTAAATTTTGTTATATCATAACTATAGCATAAGGATCAATATTGATCCGTAAGTTAACACAAAATCATACTGAATTGTCTATTTTTTCTTACGTAAAACTGAGGTTTGTAAGGTTTTTTTCAAAAGTTTAACACAACTTCTTGTTTTTTAATTTATTTTTGGGATTCACACAAAATTAAACTAAAACTATGCATTCGTCATTATCCAAATTTAGAGGCAGTTTCTGCACTCTTGCTTTGTTGGCTTTATGTTTTTCGGTCAACTCGCAAACACTCAAAACACAAGTACAAAACACAAAAATCAAAAAAAATCAAGTCTACAAAAATCAAAAAATGTTTGATAGTAAGACTGGATCTACGGACTCAAAAACACCCATAGAACGGCAGGCAGATAATGCTGTCGAGCGAGCAGCTTTTGAATTCATGAGGTTAAAAGATCCTAATTCAGGAAAAATACCGACTGGTATCAGAAAAGCAGAACTTCAATTCACGAGTAAGATTGCAGCAGGAGATGATTCGAGAAAATCACTTAGTACAGCTGCAAAATCTTCAAAATCAAATAGCTTCTCTTATTGGAAAAATAGAGGGCCATTTAATGTTGGAGGAAGAACCAGAGCTTTAGCCATTGATAGCAGAAATGAAAACATAATTCTTGCCGGAGGGGTCTCTGGTGGATTATGGAGAACAGAAAACGGAGGAGCTAGCTGGAGAAAAGTAACAAGATCTTTTCAAAATCCGAGTATTACCGGAATAATACAAGATCCCAGACCAGGAAAAAGTTTTACCTGGTATTATATTTCTGGAGAACGCTTAGGAAATTCTGCAGGAGCAAGAGGAGCTTTTTATTCAGGATCGGGAGTTTATAAATCTCAGGATGGAGGACGTACTTTCGAATTGTTACGCGCAACTGCTGATGGAAGTCTTCAATTTGCATCGCCTTTCGATATTGTTAACTCAATTGCAATAAACCCTGTAAATGGAGATGTATATGTGGCTACTTTTAATGGAATTCATAGATCTCAGGATGGAGGTAATTCATTTACAGAAGTTTTAGAAGGGGGATTTGATAACATTACAGAGATTGTAATTAGTGCTACAGGACGTTTATATGCTACCATAGATTCTGGTGGAGTTCCTAATGCAGGCTTTTTTACATCTATAGATGGAGATACCTGGACAAACATTACGCCAGAAGGATTTATACCTGCATATGGAAGAACTGTGATGGGAATTGACCCTTCTAATGAAGATACAGTGTATTTCCTTACACGTGATCTAAGCCAAACAAATGAAGCTGTTTTGTATAGATATAATGCATCAGCAACAACGCAAGAAGAGGCCTGGACAGATTTAACAATTAATTTGCCGTTAGCATCAATTGGAGGGCGCGTTGGAAATCTTAATTTACAAACAGGGTATAATATGTTTGTAAAAGTACACCCTACAGATAGTAATACTGTGTTTGTTGCAGGAACTAATGTATATAGATCAACCACAGGCTTTACTACTCCGGCAGGACAAGAAAGCTGGGTTGCTGGATATTCTCCATTAAACAATGTAAGCTTATATACCAATCAGCATCCTGATCAGCACGCATTGGTGTTTTTTCCTTCAAACCCTAACAAGGCACTATCAGCAAATGATGGAGGTGTTTTTGTAACAGAAGATATTACGGCTACAAATGAAGGTATTGAACCTGTGAGTTGGACATCTTTGAATAATGGATATCTCACTACGCAACCTTATCATGTAGCATTTGATCCAGAACCGAATACAGATGATTTGGTAGCTGGTTTTCAGGATAATGGTACCTGGTTTACAAACTCTACTGATTCTAATGCTACCTGGGAAGATGATTTTGGGGGAGATGGTGCTTATAGTGCTATTGCTGATAATGGTAGAACACGTTATGTCTCTTCTCAACGAGGGAATGTTTTTCGTCTTAATTTTGATGAGGAAGGAAGTTTTGAATCTTTTACATCTGTAAGACCTGCGGGACCTGCGAATAATGATTTTTCTTTTATTAATCCATTTATTTTAGATCCTAATAATGATAATGTAATGTATCTGCCAGTTCAGAATAGAATATGGAGAAACAGGAATTTGGATGAGGTACCGTTATTTTCTAATGCTCCGGCAACTGTAAATTGGACAAATATAGAAAGTTCGTCTACTCCTGATGGATCTACAATTAGCTCTTTAGGTATTTCTGAATTTCCTGTTGCTAATCGATTGTATTATGGAACTAGTTCCGGGATTGTACTTAGAATGGAAAATGCCAATATTGATAACCAGCCAGCAGTCGATATTACGACAGGAAAAGGATTGCCTACAGGGTTTGTCAATGATATTAATGTAGATCCTTCTAATGCAGATCGTGTAATTATCACGTATTCTAACTATGGAATTCCAAGTGTATTTATTACCGAAGACGCAGGAGATACTTGGACCAATATTAGTGGTAATTTAGAAGAAAATGTAGATGGAACTGGTAACGGTCCTTCTGTAAGAAGCACAGCATTTCTTGGAGGTAGTCAGGGAAGACTTGGTGCCAGGTTACAGAGAATATTTGCTGCAACCAGTACAGGATTATATTCTACTAATAGATTAAATGGACAAAATACGGTTTGGAGAAAAGAAAATTTTGCTATTGGTAACTCTGTTACGGATGAAGTAGTCACCAGAAAAGATGGATTTATTGCAGTAGCAGCTCACGGTAATGGATTATTTAGTGCCCGTTTCCCGATAATCGGAAACCCATTGCCTGAGTCTACATTAAGTACAGCATTTTTATTAGGAGATCTTAGAGTATTTGAGAATACTCAGGAAACTACAGAAATAGATATAACAGGGTTATTTGTGCACTCAGAAGGAGCACCGATTACCATTGAATTAACAAATTCTAACCCTGAATTAGTAACAGCGACATTGACAGATAATATAATATCATTGTCCTATGCTTCGGATTCTCTGGGGGCAGCATCTATAGCACTAATAGCTACTTCTGGTGAAGAGCAGGTAGCCGAAGGTTTTACAGTGACTGTAGCTGAACCTTCTGTTTATGAACAAATAAATCCGCAGGTAACTACATTACCTTCTCAAAATTTTATAGATTTTAATGGATTGGCACAAGTAGCAGATGACTTTACGATACCAGAGGGTAATACCTGGAATATTGAGAGAGTAGTAGCCTTTGGAGGAGCTAATGGTACACGTTCTTTTAGTAATGTAACTATAGCAATTTTTGAAAATAATGCAGGAGCGCCAGAAGAAGAAATATATAACAGTGGCGAGATTGCACCTATATCAGAATTAGATGATTCAAACTTAAATATTGTACTACCAGAAATTCTAACCTTAGAAAGTGGGACATACTGGATATCGGTTTATGTGAATTTAGCATTTAATCCAGGAGGTAATCAATGGCTCTGGCAATCACAGACAAATGTTGCCGGAGAAGAAAGTCATTTTAAGGATGAGGCAGATCTTTTTGGTTCAGGAGCAATAGATTGGACTGCCGCTTCTGTTGCCTTTAGTGATAGAGATCCTTTGGATCAAAGATATCAGATTTTTGGTGATATTATAGGAGTAGAAACGCAATCTGATGATACAGAATCTGTTCAGAATGAACCTTTAATTACATTAAACTCTGGAATTAATTCTCTAATATGGCCTAATCCATCTTCAGGTCAATTCAATTTTAATTTAAAAACATTATCATTGGATAAAGAAGCATCTCTTTCTATATTTGATATATCTGGTAAACTGGTACATCAAAATGCAAACATTGCCTCAGATGCTAATTATATTTGGGATGCGTCAGATATGACGTCAGGTTTTTATTTTGTAAGTATTGACGGAGCAACTGTTTCCAAACGTTTTAAAATCGTAAAACAATAAAGGAGTAAATTAAAAAAATAACCTATAAGGTGGTCTAAATAAGTTTTTTTAAATTTAGATCACCTTATTTATTTTAGTATGATTCATATTTACGGTCTCAAGTAAGAATTGATGTTACCAGAATTTCTTAAAATTAAGTTATATGTATTCTATAAAATATTATGTATCATATATATATTGTTTTTTATTAGTATTTCTTTTTGTTTCCTGTAAACCAACATTAGTGGCACAAGAAAATATGGAGAAAAAGAATGAAAAACCAAAGGTAGAGAAACCTAAATTTACAGGTTTGGATAGTCATACGCCTATAGGGGAGGATCCTAATACAATTCGGTTCATAGGAAAGGTAGTAGACGTTGTAAAGTCTCAAAATGTATGCAATATATCACGTTCTACAGCGATAATTAAAGTCGAAAAAACAGAAGGTTCAGGTTCAGGTATTGTCAATATGATCAATACAGGACAAACCATAATATTAGTACTAAATACGGCGTTTGCACTGGATATTGAGAATTCAAAAATTAATATGGAAAAAGGAATCAAAGGTTCTTTTCTCATTAAAGAAGGTCTATGCCAGGATATGGCTCAGACTATTTATGAAATGCTAACGTTTACTCCTGTAAATTAGCTACTATTAATTTGATGAGTACAGTGTGCTATATAATTATATTTAATAAACTTAGATTACACATTTTTTCTATCCTGCTATTTTTTTTAATGAATGTCAAATTGTTATAGATATTTAAGCACATCTCTCAATTAGCCATAACGGTATCATTTTCTTTCCTCACACCGTAGAATTTTTTTTGAGAAATTTTGGTTGTAACTCGTAAAATATGAGTTGAAAATAACTCTAAAATTTAATAGAAAAGGCACTATACATTGAACTTGTAGTATTCCTGAAAATATTTACTATATAAAACCTAAACATATTTTTTGGGATAAGTTCTAAAAAATTTTCAAAACAATCATATTATGAAAAATTCAGTATCATTCAAACTCAGAGTCAGTCTTTGCACTTTGGTTTTGGTTGCTATGTGCTTTTCGGTAAACTCTCAAACACCTGTAACACCAGCACAAAACGCTACAACCAGCAAAAAACAGATCTATAAAAAACAACAAATGTTTGATAGTAAGACCGGGGTTACAGATTCAAAATCAAAATTACAACATCTTACGGATAATGCTATCATGAGAGCAGCGTATGAGCATAGGAGATTAAAAAACCCTACTACAGGAAAGATCCCTGACAATATCAGAAATGAAGAGCTTCAATTTTCAAGTAAGATTGCGGTAGGAGTTGACTCAAAAAAATCACTTTCCAGAGCTTCAAAATCAAAAAAAATCAGGAGATTATTACTATTGGAGGAATAGAGCCCCCTTTAATATAGGAGGCAGAACGAGAGCTCTGGCAATAGATCGTGTAAATGAAAATGTAATACTTGCAGGAGGAGTTTCTGGAGGATTATGGCGAACAGAGGATGGAGGAGTCAACTGGAGAGAAGTAACCAGATCTTTTCAGAGCCCAAGTGTGATACGATTTGTGATTAAAAAATTCGTATAAATTCATTGAATTATTTTTTCTTTATGCAAGGCAAAAAAATCAAGCATAGCTATAGCTACGGTTTATTTTTTAAACGAAGTAGAAAGGAAAAAGAAACGATGAATATGCGAAATTTTTAGTTATAAATCGTATGACTGCTATTGTTCAGGATCCAAGACCAGGGAATAGTCATATCTGGTATTATGGTTCTGGAGAAATTTTTTGGGGTAGTACTTCTGCAGGAGGTGCAATTTATCAGGGCAACGGAGTCTATAAATCACAAGATGGTGGTCGTACCTAGGAACAGCTGAGCGCTACAGAAAACACAAATGTAATAGAATTTAACTCGGATTTTGACTTTGTTAATTCTATGGTTATCGATCCGACTAATGGAAGTTTATATGTTGCAACATACAATGGTCTTTTCAGAACAAAGTATGGAGGAAACTCGTTTGCCAAAGTACTTCATTTTCAGGGAGGAGAAGATAAGCTTGTTGAAGTTAGTATCACCTCTACAGGTAGGATTTATGTTACCTTTCCAACAGATGGAGAACCCAGTAAAGGTTTTTTTACCTCTGCTGATGGAGATATCTGAACGAATATTACCCCTTCTTTTATATCAAAATATAGTAGAGCCTTGATGGGGATTGACCCTTCTAATGAAAATATAGTATATTTTTTTACTAATGAGAGTTCAAAAGGTGCTGCACTCTACAGATATGATGCTTCTGCTATATCAATAGAAGAAGCCTGGGTAGATCTGACTGCTAATTTACCATTTTCATTTGGAGAATTATTTCTGGGGAATCTGGAACTACAGAGAGGGTATAATATGTTAGTAAAGGTACATCCTACAGACTCAAATATTGTATTTATAGGAGGTACTAATTTATATAGATCTACAACAGGGTTTACAACACCAGCAGGAAAAGAAAGCTGGGTAGCTGGATTTTCTCCTTTGAATAATTTTAATTTTTATACTAATCAGCATCCTGATATGCATACATTAGTATTTTATCCTTCAAATCTTGATAAGGCACTATCGGGAAATGATGGAGGTGTTTTTGAAACAGAAGATATTACAGCTACAAATGGTATAGAACCTGTGAGTTGGGCATCACTAAATAATGGGTATATCACAACACAGCCCTTTTGATCCAGAACCTAATACGGATGATTTAATTGCAGGATTTCAGGATAATGATACCTGGTCTACTAATTCGTCAGATTCTAATGCTTTCTGGGTAGATGAATTAGGAGGAGATGGAGCCTATAGTGCGATTGCTGACAATGGTAGAACGCAGTATATGTCTGCACAAGGAGCAGCTATTATAAGGCAAAATTATGATGATGACGGAAATTCTGAATCTTTTTCATTTGTGAAACCTGCAGAACCTTCACTTTTAGATTTTTCTTTTATTAACCCTTTTATTTTAGATTCTAATAATGATAATATAATGTATCTGCCAGTAAAAAATAATATCTGGAGAAACAGGAATTTGGATGAGATACCAGTATTTACTTCCGGTACTGGTCGGGCAACTGTAAATTGGAAAAAATTAGAGAACTCCTCGACACCGGACGAATCTATAGTAACTCCTTTAGGGACTTCTAAATTTCCTATAGCTAATCGATTGTATTATGGGACTGATTCTGGGGTGGTTTTTAGAATGGATAATGCAAATATGGATGATCAACCGGCAGTAGATGTTACTACAGGAAAAGGATTGCCAACAGGATTTATCAATGACATTAATGTAGATCCTTCTGATGCAGATCGTGTAATTATCACCTATTCTAATTATGGACTTCCAAGTGTATTTATTACAGAAAACGGCGGGGAAACCTGGACAGATATTAGTGGTAATCTAGAAGAAAGTACAGATGGAACCGGTAATGGACCTTCTGTAAGAAGTACTGCATTTCATGGCGGGAGTAAAGGGAAAGGAGGTTTCCCGAAAAGAATATTTGCTGCTACCAGTACCGGACTTTATTATACATTTAGATTGAATGGGCAAAATACGGTTTGGACAAAAGAAAATTTTGCTATCGCTAACTCCGTTACAGATGAAGTGGTGACTAGAAAAGATGGACTTGTCGCAGTAGCAGCACATGGTGCCGGAGTATTTAGTGTCCGTTTTCCAATAGATAAAAGTTCACTACCTGAGTCTACATTAAGTACAGCATTTTTATTAGATGATTTTGAACTACTTAAAAATACCCAGCAAACTAAGGAAATTGATATTACGGGGTTGTTTATACAATCACAAGGATTGCCCATAGATATCGAAATGATAAATTCTAATCCCGAATTAGTAACAGTTACATTGTCTGGTACTATGGTAAAATTAGCATACACTCCTGATGCTAGTGGAACTGCTTCTATCGGTTTTATTGCTACCTCTGGAGAAGAGCAGGTATCAGAAGGGTTTACAGTAAGCATTTTAGAGCCGTCAATTTATGAACAAACAATTATTGGACCAGGCAGAGTACCTTCTCAAAATTTTATAGATTCTAATGCATTGGCACAAGCGGCAGATGACTTTACTATACCAGAAAAGGGGATATTTGGAATATTGAGAGCGTATTAGCTTTTGGAGTAGCTAATGGAAGACCTTCTTTTACTAATGCGACGATTGCAATTTATAAGAACAATGGGGGAGTACCAGGAGAAGAAATATATAATAGCGGAGAAATTGTACCCATATCAGAATTAGATGATTCAAACCTAAATATTGCCCTACCAGAGACCCTGACCTTAGAAAGCGGTACTTACTGGATATCGGTTTATGTGAATTTAGCAATTACTTCGGGAAAGAACAAAAAAGAATGGTTTTGGAAATCACATAATAATGTTATCGGAGAAGAAACCCAATTCAAGGATGAGGCAGACTTTTTTAATATGGGTGCTATAGACTGGACTGCTGCTTCTGTTGTATTTCGTAATAGAGGTATAGGTCCTTTAGATCAAAGGTTTCGAATTTTTGGGAATGTTATTGGTACTGATATTCAGTCCGATGAGAATGAAACGTTAGCAATTTTGGATTCAGAAATTAGTTCTCTTGCCTGGCCAAATCCGTCTTCAGCTCAGTTTAATTTTAATTTAGAAACACAGGCATTAGGTAAAAAGGTAACACTTTCTATATTTGATATATCTGGTAAAATAGTGCATCAACATGTAGATCTTGTGGCAAAGAATAATTATGTATGGGATGCATCTGCTATGACACCAGGTTTTTATTTTGTTAAAATAGATGGAGAAAATACTTCCAAACGTTTTAAGATTATAAAACAATAATATCATAGAATCAGAAATTGAAAATCTATTAATACCAGCTTTAGATAAAATCACCGTAAACAGAGTCAAAAAGAACTGGTAACCTGAGTTCGATTAATACAAAATGCGTCAGTTTGAGTAAAATTCTGATAAGAATTTTGTATAGAAAACAAGCATTTTGGGATCAAAAACCTATTCTCGATACACTTTTCCTTCGTCAAAGCACTCGAATTGAAGGTTTTGAATGATCTGTCATAATAATTGAACTCAGGTTGGCATAATTTAGTTTGTAGTATATAGACAAAAACCATCTGACAGTATACTGCCAGATGGTTTTTAATTATCAGTATGTTAGTAAAAATTTTATGTTGCTGAAGGAATAGCCAATTCATCATCATTAATTTCTGTATTGGTATCCAGATCCGATGCTATCTGATTTTTTACAGTTTTTTTTCTTCCAAACCATGCCTTAATTCTATGTACGATATAGAATAGACAAGGTACAATAATTAGTGTAAGGAAAGTGGCAATGATTAATCCATAAATAACCGCCCAGGCCAAAGGCCCCCAGAAAATTACATTATCTCCTCCTATATATATTTTAGGATCAAAATTAGAGAATAGTGAAAAGAAATCAATATTAAAACCGATCGCTAATGGAATCAAACCTAGTACTGTAGTAATCGCGGTAAGGATTACAGGTCTTAAACGTGCTCTACCTCCTTTTATGATAAGTTCTATAACATCCTCGTGTGCCAGTAGTGCGTCTTCGGGTACATTGAGGGCTACTTTTTTACGATCTATGAGTAGCTGTGTATAATCCAGAAGTACCACTCCATTATTTACTACAATTCCAGCTAATGAAATAATCCCCATCATAGTCATCATAATTACAAATGGTGCTCCCGTAATTAATATACCTCCAAACACTCCAATAAAACTTAGGAATATAGCAATCATAATAATAGTAGGTTTAGAGATAGAACCGAATTGAAATATAAGAATGAGCATGATTAATCCAAGTCCGGCAAAGAAAGCTCCCATCAAAAACTGCATTTGTTTACCCTGTTCCTCGATCTGACCAGTATAATCAATTTTTATACCTCTTGGCAACTCAATAAAACTAGCCATTTCTGTTTGGATCTGAGATACAATTGCTCCTGCATCGGTATACCCTGGTTGCAAACCGGAGTATACAGTAACGACTCTTTTGGTGTCTTTATGTTTTATAGCGCTAAAAGAAGAGGTATTCTTTTTTGAGGCTACGGCTGCTACCGGGACTTCTTTTAATCTGCCTGTTGCCTGATCTCTAAAGGTGATGTTCTGGTTAAATAATGAACTGGTATTATACCTGTTATTTTCATCAAAACGGACATAGATATCATAATCTTCTCCAGCTTTTTTATAAACTCCGGCTTTTTCTCCAAAAATTGATCTACGCAACTGATTTCCTACTTGTCCAGCGGCAACACCAAGTTCTCCGGCTTTTTCACGATCCACAACGACTTGCATAGCAGGTTTTCCTTTGTTAACATCAATTTTTAATTCTTCAATACCTGGAATGTTCTTTTCATTAATGAAATTACGCATTTGTTCTCCAATAGCAATCAATTCATTATAATCAGAACCTTCTATTTCTATATTGATAGGGTATCCGGCAGGTGGTCCTACAGCATCTTTTTCTACAGAAATAGCAACACCGGGATATATCCCTTTTAATGCATCCTGTACTTTTTGTCGCAATTCTTCAGAATCTTTTCCTTTTCTGAATTTATATTCTCTCATAGCAGAAACGATCTTGGCACGATGTGGCATTTCTGCACTACTACCTCCATCTGTCTGTGGATTAAATGCCCCTTCACCTACCTGAGAAACTGCGGCTTCTACTAAGAAATTGTAATCTTTACCTTCTATGTATTCTTCATCATTTAGGACCGCATATACGCGATTTTCGATTTCCTTGGTAATTTTATTTGTTTTTTCAATATCTGTTCCTTGAGGATATTCAATATAGACAATAATTTGATTGGGTTTGTTGTCTGGGAAAAATTCAATTTTGGTTCGCTGACTGCCTACAGACGCCCCAAACATCATAAAAACTAATATTAGTAAAAACCCTGTTCCTAGAGAAAACACTACAGATCTCCACCCTTTTAAGGCAAATTTTAAAAACCGCTGGTAGGTATTCTCCAGCCATAGTAAAATTTTTCTCTGGAAAAGATTAGCAGCTTTTTTTAGTAGATATTTGTAGATCCAGAACATAATCGCCGTAAATATCATCAAACTACCGAGTCCGCTTACAGGACCTCCAACAATTAAGATAAATACCCCAAATCCTACCAGAATAATACTTAATCTGATAAGTTGTTTTACTGTCAATACTTTTTCTCCTACTTCCATAAACCTGGAAACGAGCATAGAGTTAATAAAAATAGCAACAAATAAAGAAGAACCTAATACTACAGAGAGTGTGATGGGGAAATAAATCATGAACTGCCCCATAACTCCCGGCCACATTCCTAGCGGGACAAAAGCAGCTACCGTAGTTGCAGTAGAGATAATAATAGGAAAAGCAATCTCTCCGATTCCTTTTTTAGCAGCTTCGATACGAGACATACCTTCTTCTTCCATCAATCGATATACATTTTCTACAACGACAATTCCATTATCGACAAGCATTCCTAATCCCATAATCAGGGCAAAAAGAATCATTGTATTCATCGTATAGCCTAACAGGGATAATATCATAAACGACATGAACATAGACATAGGAATTGCAAACCCTACAAACAATGCATTTCTGAATCCTAAAAAGAACATGAGAACACCCACTACTAATATAATCCCAAAGATGATATTATTTACCAGATCGTCTACCTGATTAATAGTTTTGGAAGATTGATCATTGGCAATACTAATTTTGAGATCAGTAGGGAATACATTTTCTTCTGCATCTGCTACAATCAGGTTTATTTTTTCTGCAGCCTCTACCATGTTTTTTCCCGAACGTTTTTTAACCTCTAGCATAACTACATTATCTCCAAACTCTCTTGCATAGGTAGTTTTGTCTTCTTCCTTAAACGTTATTTTGGCGATATCACGCAGGTATATGGCTCCGTTTTCAGATTTTACTACAAAATTGTCTAATTCTGATGGTTTGTCAATTTCTCCCAGAATTCTAATGGTTCTTCGTTGTCCACTACTAATCATATTTCCGGCAGACATTGTGACATTTCCATTTTTGATCGTATTGATCACATCATCAAAACTTACTTTTGCTGCCATCATTTTATAAATATCGACTGCAACCTCTACTTCTTTTTCTTGAGCTCCTCGTATATCTACTCCTTTAATTTCTTTTAGATCTTCAATCTCTTCCTCGAGGTGCTCACCAAATAATTTTAGTTTTTCTACAGGATAATCTCCGGTAATATTGATATTCATTATCGGAGTTTCTTCAGAAATACTAAGATCAAATACATTAGGTTCTACTTTGGCTCCATTAAAAGTAGGCCAATCTTCATTGGATTTTTCAGAATCTACTTCATCTTTTACTTTTTGTTTTGCTTCTGCTACAGAAAGATCTTCATCAAACTCTACTGTAATAATACCATAATCTTCTTGAGAGGTAGAGACTATTTCGACAACATTACTAACGTTTTTTAATTTATCTTCTAATGGATCTATAATCAGTCGTTCTATATCTTCTGCTGTATTACCTGGGTAAGGAACACTGATATAGATTTTGGTTTCGTTAATTTCGGGGAAATTTTCCCTAGGCATAGAGAAATATGCTGATAAACCCAATACCAAAAATATGCCAATCATGACATAGATTGTGGTGTGATTGTTTATCGCCCAGGAAGATAATCCGAATTCTTTATCTACTTTTTTATTATTGACTTCCATAAGACTTTAGTTTATGATTTCTACCTTTTGACCATCTTTTACACTTCTGGCACCTTCACTAATCAATGCATCACCATTTTTGATTCCCTCAAGGATCTCAATAAAATCTCCTTGTGTTTTTCCTGTTTTTATTATGACTCTTTTAGCTTCAGCAATATTTTTTGCATCCTTACCAGAGGTGACATAAGTATATTGATCTCCTTCAGAGTTTTCTGATATAATACTTTGCGGAATCAAAATCGCTTTCTGACTGGTATAGTCATTGATTTTTACTTTTGCTGTTAAGTTAGGCTTGATAAGACCATCTTTATTAGGGACTGCTACTTCTACTGTAAAAGAACGATTATTTGGATTTATATAGTTTCCAACCTGTCGAATTTTAGTATCGATAGTAGTTCCTAGTACAGGGAAATGTACTTTTGCTTCTTTGCCTTTTATTATATTAGAAATATAACTTTCCGGGACTTCTACTTCTATATACATATCATCCAGATTAATAATGCGAATTAATTGTGTTTGTCCCGGTGATACGACACTACCTTGTTCTGCAATAATATCATCAACAATTCCCGAAAAAGGAGCAGTAACAGTAGCTTTGGCTAATTGTCGTTTCATTTGATTTACTGCATTTTCCTGAGATTCATAGCCGGCTTTTGCCTGTAGATACTGGATTTCAGAGCCTATTTTTTGATTCCAAAGTTTTTGCTGTCTTTCAAAAGTAGTTTTGGCCAATGCAGCCTGAACTTCCATCTGGGCAACCTGTTGCCCCAGACCACCATCATCAATTCTGGCGAGTACCTGACCTTTAGATACTTTTTGACCTTCTTTAACATACACTTTGAACAATGTCCCGCTTGTTTCAGGATACAATACAATATTCTTTTTTGTTTCTACACTTCCTTGTAGCTCTAAGTAATGATTAAATAATGAATCTTTTGCTAAAATGGTAGTTACTAATGGAAGTTTTTTAACGCTGTCTAAGGATGCAATTGCTTTATCCAACTGTTTTAACTTGTCTGCAATTGTTTGTTGTTCTGCTACAATTTCACTTCTTTTAGAGCGTATAGCTTGTAGATCACCCTTTTCAATGATCTTATCTATAGATTTTGCGCCTTCTTGCCCACAAGAAATTATAAGAAGGGATACGGATAATATGGTAAGTATCTTTTTCATGGGTTTAATTAATTATTAGGTGTATTTAAGATGGTTTCTAATTCTGCTTTTTTGGTAATAATATTGAGCATAGCTTGTAATGTTTCTTGCTGTACGCCATATAGCTGTAATTGAGCTTGTCTTAATTCTAAACTGCTGGCAAGTCCTTCGGTGAATTTGACTTGATTTTTCTTTTCAATCCTTTCTGCCAATGCAAGATTTTGTTTGGAAGTTTCATAGGTTTCTATAGAAAACTGATAATCATTGATAGCAGTATTGTACTGGAGTTGGATTTGTTGTTGCGTCTCAATAAAAGTGGTGTTAGCTTGCTCAAAAGCAATTCTGGCCTGTTTTGTTTTTGCACTTCTTCCCAAAGAGCTAAAAATTGGAATATTTAAATTAACTCCCAAGATAGAAGACTGAAACCAAAGCTGATCATTTTCTAAAAAAGAGAAGGAATCACTATTTGCCTGTGTACCATAATTTACAAAGGCTGAAAGCGTAGGCAATGCCTTGGATTTTTCCAGTTTTAGTTCTAATCTTCTTTGTTCTGTTAATAAATAGCCTAATCTATAATCCACATTATTTTCTATGGTAAAAGGTTTATTCGCCATAGAGGAGTCAAGATTTTTCATCGTTAAGCTATCAAGATCATCTGATAGTGTGGTAGAAGAATTCACATCTATACCAATTGCCAAATTAAGCATTTGTGATGCTATTTTTTGTTGTCGAATCGCATTATTGAGCTGATTTGTCGTCTGTAATAAGGTGATCTGTAATTGCTCTACATTTTCTTCTTCATTCAATCCAGCTTCAAATGTCTTTTTTGCTTCCTGATAATTTTTTTCAAGTGCTGCTTTATTGCTCTGCTGTATGCTTACATTTTCCTGAGCTACGAGAACACTTCCGTAGGCATTGATTACAGTTTTACGTACTTCTAATTTGGTTTTTTCCTCAGAATCATTATTGAATTGTAAGAAACTCTTTGCGGCCTCTAATCCTACCAGATATGATCCGTCAAATAAGAGTTGAGATAAGGTGGCAGTTGCAGAGGCTTGTTCTTTTGTTCCAAAAACTACAGGGACAAATGTACCAGGAGTTCCTCCAGAAAATTCACCTGGAATAAGAGTTACGGGTTGTTTTAATTGATTTTGATAAGCTATGGCAGCATCAATTTGCGGAAGTCCTGTGGCTGTAGCTTCCCACTTTCTTTTTAATGCCTTAGCAACATCACGTCTTGCATTGATGGATTGATAATTGTTCTCTAATGCAAATTCTATTGCCTCATCCAATGTAAATGAATATTGAGAGGAAACAGGAGTCTGCTGAGCAAAGGCAAGCAAGCTGAATAAGCAACAGAAACATAAAGAGCAAAAGTTGTTTCTCATAATTATTGTTCTTTGATTAAATTGTTTAAAATGGTTTGTCCTTTTTCAGTGACAATACCTCTAACATGATATTCGAGATATTCAGTCATTAATTTTGAAACAGGGAATGATTGCCTAGGAAACATTTCCTGATCTTTGATTCCCATCATTCCTATAAAGTATATTCTTGATATGATTTCGATATTAATATCTGCTCTAAAAACTCCTTTTTTTATGCCCCTTACCAGATTTTCGATCACACATTCCTGCATAGCTTCAAATTGCTTTACTTTAAGAGTGTTATGTATTTTTGGATAGTATTTTTGAAGCTGATATTGAGGAGAGGTTTTTTCATCTTTTAGGTGATACATCAAGAAGGCTTTTATAGCATATAATTCTTCAATAGGTTCTTTGTTCTCTTCTAGAATTGAATCAATTCCATCACACACACAGCAAAATAAAAAATCTGTAGTTGCTTCAACTAATTTTGTTTTATTCTGAAAATGCGTATAGATTGTTTTTTTTGAAATTCCCATTTCTGAAGCAAGGTCATCCATGGTCACACTTTTGAAACCAAAGTTTAAAAACATATCATTCGCTTTTTCAATAATTTTCTCTTTCATTTAACGAAGTTAATTTTCGAGTGCAAATGTATAGCAGGAAACTATAAAAACATTAAAAGTTTCCCAAGTTTCACAATTATTTAACATTGTTTTTAGATTCATAAAAAAATAGAAGCCGTTATTTTATATCAGGCTGATAGCATTATTTCTTAGTGCGTAAAATTATAATTGTCTATGGTGAGACGAATATGGATTCTTTATTAGGACATATTAGAAGAGGTATGCTTCGTAAATTTTATTTTACCTTAGCAAAAAAAAATTGACAGTGCATACAGTTTCAGATTATCAAAATTATTTTTTAGAATATCTTTCAGAAAAAGCAATAGTAAAAGAACCGAGAAATTTATATGAGCCTATTTCGTATATATTACATCTGGGAGGGAAACGATTAAGACCTGTATTGGTTTTAATGACTTCAGAGATTTTTGGAACTTCTCATAAAGAGGCACTTGATGCCGCGCTGGCGATAGAGGTTTTTCATAATTTCTCTTTAGTTCATGATGATATTATGGATGATGCACCATTGCGAAGAGGAAGCGAAACCGTTCATGAGAAATGGGATGTTAATACAGGTATACTTTCTGGAGATGCCATGTTGATTAATGCCTATCAGTTGTTTGAAAATTATGACGGAAGCATTTTTAAGGAATTGGCAAAATTATTCACTAAAACTGCGATTGAGGTATGCGAGGGGCAACAATATGATATTGATTTTGAAACTAGAGATAATGTAACAATTCCGGAATACCTGAAAATGATAGAGTATAAAACAGCTGTACTGGTAGGAGCTGCTATGCAAATGGGGGCAATTGTAGCCGGGGCATCAGAAACTTGTAAATCTTCTATTTATGATTTTGGTAGATTGCTTGGTATTGCTTTTCAATTACAGGATGATTATTTGGATGCTTTTGGAAATCCGGAAACTTTTGGAAAACAACTAGGAGGTGATATTATAGAGAATAAAAAAACCTTTTTATATCTTAAAGCTTTAGAGTATACTGACACGGATCATAAAAAGCAACTAGAAAGTCTTTTCTCTCTGAATCCAGAGAATCCATCAGAGAAAATAAATACAGTAAAGCATATTTTTGAAACTACAGGAGCAAAAGAAAGAACCAGGTCAGAGATCAAAAAATATACAGAACAAGCTTTTAAGGTTCTGGATAATTTATCTATCTCAGAAGAGAAAAAGAAAGTTTTACAAGATTTTGGAAATCAATTAATGAATAGAGATGTATAGTGATTTATGGTAAATTTGATACGCTGTTATATCAGAAATCAGGGGATACAAATTCACTGAAAGCAGGGTGATATTTCTCCTCTTCTACATCTAATTTTGAGTTATTATTAATTCAAAATTATTTTAATTATGACTATTTCTAAAACAATAACCAGATTGTGTTTAGGACTCATTACTGGTCTATTTATTTTTTCTTGCGAAAAAGAAGAATTTCAAACAGAAACTCTTGATGCCTCTCAATCCACAATAATACCAGCTCCGATCTCCTTTGATGAATTAGAACGTAAGGCACTTGGTGCAAAAGAATGGATAGAGACCAAGACCGCTTCTGATACTGTGATTACCTGGGCAAGTGTTGATGGCTTTTATTATGAAAGATTTGGCAATACTATTAACGGTAATCCTGATACAGGAGTTGGTGAAACATACAGTATATGGTTCGAAGATGCCAATTATATCTATGTTATAAAGGATGCAGATGGCGAAAATGTAGCATTGCCAAAATGGGATATCAATACGTTGAGGTTTTCATTTGTATATAATTTTACAGAGAGTAGATGGATAAGAAGTAAAGAAGTACGGTATACGCGCTATGCTTCAAGCTCAGATTTTGTTATTAATATTATAAATATACCTTCATCTCATATCAATTTTGCCTGGTTTGTAAACTCTCGGGAGTTTTATGATGATTATCGGTATGATATATTTGTAGATAACGAAAAAGTAGTAGAAAATTTAACATATACTAGTTATAGAAATCACATTGTGTCGGGACTAGAACCAGATACTAATTATGATATTAAAGTTATAGCAAAGAGTCAAAGAAGTGATGCAGGTTTACGAATAAAAAACTTTAGTATAAAAACAGATACAAGGACGTTAATATCTAAATTTGAAGTTCGATTAGTAGAAGTAACACAACATAGTGTAACACTAGGTTATAATATTCCAGAAGTAACAAACTCGCCTACAGTAAACGAAATTGAAAGATTTGAATTTCGTTATCTTTCTGGTAGTACCAATATTCGTTTAGGATATGCTGATGGTGATAATACAGAAGTAACTTTTGAGTTTATAAGAAATGCTAATGGAGATATTACCGCGATATATTCTCCTGAAACAAGATCGAGTTGGTTAGGGACAGTCTATGGGGTGTCTCGTGTATTTGACACTCCAATACCTAGTACAGAAGAGATGAGAGTACATCCATCTGCTTTGGTTCGTACTAATGATCCTGATGAGTCGACATTTACTAATAGTAGAAGTGGCAATACTATTAACTTTCAGTTGTTGTAAAATTTAGAGAGGTATATCAAATTATACCATTTTAGCTTTAAAATTACCCAAATAAAATACAGTTGTTTTTCTTTAGGCAAAAAAGAAAAGTTCAGTATAACCTAGTCTATGGTTAATTTTTATTTTGAAGCATAAGGGGAAAAGAACAAGTTTTGGTGGGTGATTTTAAGGTAGAAATGGTATTATCTAGTCCTAAAAAAGAGGATATCTGATTTTTTAGATTTCCTCTTTTTCTTTAAAATAAAAAAACCATTTGATCTATTGATAGCCAATAGATCAAATGGTTTATATGTAATGATACATGTATTTTTTAACGCATAAGAATAGCAAGCAAAAAATTAAAAGAGTTTTACAAGATCTTTGAAAACAATTAATGAATAGAACAGATAAGATTTCTATTAAAATTCAATACACAGTAATTAACAAATAGAGATTTCTATAGCTCTATTATATCAATCATAAATTCGTAATTATTTTCTTGCTTTCTTTTGGTTTTTCATAAATGTTTACGGCTTCAAATTTGTGATTTGCAGTGGCAATATAATTTTTACCAGTTTTGACATTCGCAAACCTCCAATGATAGCCACTTTTGGTTTTTGTAATCTTAGATAAAGCAATGTCATTCATATCACTTGTTGTATGTTTTTGGATAACATTATATGCTTTTAATACAATCTCTTTAGAGTTGACATGTCCAGTAACAGCTTTTTGATTCTTTTTTTTGACCTTATAATACTTATAAGTGGCATCCGCATCTGCCGAAGGAATCTCTTTTGATCCAGAACAGGAGTAGAAGCAAATAGTGCAAGTAAAAATTCCTAAATAAGCTAAGAGTGTAAAGTTTTTCATAGTATATACTTTTATGTGTTTCCATTGTATTATTTAATCAAAAAAATAACCAAACACTCTTTTTCCTTTACAGCTGGAACTTAGAATATCCATTATTTATAGAACTTTTCTTAAATAATCATTAGGGTAGAAATGGATGTATATTTAGTAACTATATAGGTTTATCTAAATAAAAGTTAATTTGTGTGTTTCTAAACGTATATAACGAACCTCCCTACCTTTTATTATATAAATTTATCCCAAATATAGCTTTTATCCTCTTAAATTACTTTTTATGCTTTATTTTTTTACGGTTTTTAACTCGACACTTAATTGTTCTAAAAACGATAATAACATTAAAAAAGTCCTGTCAAGAAGTAATACTATTAAAAAAATATCCTTACAAAAGGGGCATAAGCACTAGTATATATACTCGTATTCTCATCATACAATGTGTCATATCTAAGCCCTACACTTATAAAGCCTACTCTGTAACCAACACCGATGAACAATGCGGGATACCAATAATCTTCATTAAAATCAGATCCATTAAGATCAAAACTTCTACTCACTCCCATCTCTTCAAACTCTGCCGAGAGCTGTAAGCTCGGAAAAGGGTTGTATAAAGTAATGATACTAGCTCCATAATTGGTCGCAGTGAAGTTTTGACCATCTGTATATCCAAAATTAAGTCCTAAACCTGCACTGAATTGATTACTAAAATTATAGATAGCCGCAGGAGCAACTACAGCACTAAAGGAGTTATTAGAAAATCCAATTCCGATATTTCCCCCAATACTAATGTGCGACCAAAAATTTTCATCTTGACTATAATTTTTTTGTAAGGAACATAAAATTATAGAAACTAAGATGAGTGATTTGATATTCTGAATAAGAATCATTTTCATTGTTAAATTTCTAAAAAAACGTCATAATAAATATATATAATTCGATACTCAATATACTGTAATTGTTGTATTTTTGTATCGTTTTGTCAATAAAAAAACGATTGAGGACATATATATGGATAAATATTCATTTTTAAATGCGGCTAATACCGCATTTTTTGCAGATTTATACGACCAATATTTGCAAAATCCCGATGGTGTAGAACCAAGTTGGAGAGCATTTTTTCAAGGGTTTGATTTCGGTATAGAAAATACCGATGGCTCAATAGAAACAGTCTACGTTGAAAAATCATCAGGAGAAACAGTTGCTGTTCCAGAGAATGTACAAAAAGAATTTCAGGTAGTAAGACTTATCGATGCATATAGAACACGAGGACATTTATTTACGAAGACAAACCCGGTTAGGGATCGAAGAAAATATAATCCTACCTTATCATTAGAGAATTTTGGGCTGAGTCAGGCAGATCTCAATACTATTTTTAATGCTGGTGAAATTATTGGGTTAGGACCAGATACATTGAGTAATATTATTGTTCATCTGGAACATATATATTGTGATGCTACAGGTATAGAATATATGTATATCCGTAATCCTGAAGAAAGAAAATGGATACAGGGGCGTATAAATTTTAATACTAATAAAACTAAGTTTTCTGGAGAGCAGAAAAAACATATTCTTAAAAAACTAAATCAGGCAGTTGCTTTTGAGAGTTTTTTACATACCAAATACGTAGGACAAAAACGTTTTTCTCTGGAAGGAGGAGAATCATTAATTCCAGCTTTGGATGCTTTGGTAGAAAAAGCTGCTACAATGGGCGTTAAAGAATTTGTCATGGGGATGGCGCATCGGGGTCGTCTCAGTACATTAACAAATATATTTGGTAAAAGCCCAAAAGATATCTTTAACGAATTTGATGGTAAAGATTATGAAGAAACGGTATTTGATGGGGATGTGAAATATCATTTGGGGTGGACCTCAAAAAGAGAGACAGATTCTGGGAAAGCGATTAATATGAACATTGCACCCAATCCCTCTCATTTAGAAACAGTAGGAGCTGTTGTAGAAGGAATCACCAGGGCAAAACAAGATACGCATTATAAAGATAATATTTCTCAGGTTTTACCAATAGTTGTGCATGGAGATGCTGCAGTTGCTGGGCAAGGTTTAGTCTATGAAATTGTACAGATGGCTCAATTAGATGGATATAAAACCGGAGGGACCATACATATAGTAGTAAATAATCAAATTGGTTTTACTACTAATTATCTGGATGCACGTTCGTCTACCTATTGTACAGATGTTGGTAAAGTAACATTGTCTCCTGTATTACATGTTAATGCAGATGATGCAGAAGCAGTAGTACATGCAGCTAATTTTGCCTTAGATTTTAGAATGAATTTTGGGAGAGATGTATTTATTGATCTCTTAGGGTATCGCAAATATGGTCATAATGAAGGAGATGAACCTCGTTTTACACAACCGAAATTATATAAAGCAATTGCTAAACATAAAAACCCGAGAGATATTTATGCAGAGAAATTAATTGCAGAAGGAATTATAGATAAAAATTATGTAGCTACCTTAGAGCAAGAATACAAAGCTTCTCTTGAAGAGGAACTAGAAGATTCTCGTAAGCAAGAGAAGACTGTTATAACCCCGTTTATGCAGGATGAATGGGCAGGTTTTGTTAGAGTACAGGAAGATGAAATGATGGAAGTGGTAGATACTACCTATTCAAAAGAAGGACTTACAGAAATTGCAAAAGTCATAACGAAACTTCCGGAAGAGAAAAAATTTCTACGAAAAATACAAAAAATTGTAGAGAAACGACATGAAATGTTTTTTGAGACTGATAAATTAGATTGGTCGATGGGAGAATTACTGGCGTATGGTTCTTTGCTTAAAGAAGGATATGATGTAAGGATGTCTGGGCAAGATGTGGAAAGAGGGACTTTCTCCCACAGGCATGCTGTTATAAAAGTAGAAGATAGCGAAGAAGAAGTTTTATTACTTAATAATCTAAAAGGAGATCAAGGGGATTTTTATATTTATAATTCATTACTTTCTGAGTATGCAGTCGTTGGTTTTGATTATGGATATGCCATGGCAAGTCCTCAGACATTGGCTATATGGGAAGCACAATTTGGAGATTTTAGTAATGGTGCTCAAATTATGATTGATCAGTATATATCTTCTGCAGAGGATAAGTGGAAATTACAAAATGGACTGGTGATGTTATTACCTCATGGGTATGAAGGACAGGGGGCAGAACATTCGTCAGCTCGTATGGAGCGTTATCTGCAACTATGTGCAAAGGATAACATGTTTGTGGCAGATGTCACTACTCCTGCTAATATGTTTCACCTGCTCCGTAGACAAATGAAAGCATCGTACCGTAAACCATTGGTTGTTTTTACTCCCAAAAGTTTATTGAGAGATGAAGAAGTGGTTTCTACGGTAGAAGAGTTTGCTAATGGTAGTTTTCAAACCATAATTGATGATACTAACGTAAAAAAAGCAGATGTCAAAACTTTAGTTTTTTGTACAGGTAAGTTTTATTATGATTTATTAAAAGAAAGAAGAAAAACTGAACGAAAAGATGTTGCTTTGGTACGTATAGAGCAATTGTTCCCGCTGCCTGCTCGAGAGATGGATACATTGATTAAGAAGTATAAGGCTGATGAAGTTGTTTGGGCTCAGGAAGAACCTAGGAATATGGGTGCATTAAGTCATATTCTAATGCATTATGATAATGCTAAAACATTTAGATTTGCAAGTAGGAGACCATACGGTGCCCCTGCTGCAGGTAGTGCTACCAGGTCTAAAAGAAGGCATCAGGAGGTAATTGACTATGTGTTTGATAAAACAAAAGATAATCAAAGACGTAAAAAGAAATAGTAAAGTAAGTATAAATAGAAGATTTTCACGAAAGTGTGATATATATATAAAATTAGAATTATGGCTTTAGAAATGAAAGTCCCTTCTCCGGGAGAATCCATTACAGAAGTAGAAATTGCTCAATGGCTCGTAGAAGATGGTGATTATGTAACAAAAGATCAGGCTATTGCAGAAGTAGATAGTGATAAAGCAACATTAGAATTACCCGCAGAAGAAAGCGGTATTATTACCTTAAAAGCTGAAGAAGGGGATGCTGTAGCTGTTGGTCAGGTAGTATGCCTTATTGATACAGATGCAGCTAAGCCAGAAGGAGGAGGTGATGAACCGGTAGAAAAAACTCCTAAGGTAGAAGAAAAGAAAGCTGTAGTAGCTACACCAGCTACACCTGCCAAGACAGAAACATATGCTACCGGAACGGCTTCGCCGGCTGCAAAAAAGGTGTTGGCAGAAAAAGGAATCAATACTTCTCAGGTGCAAGGTACTGGTCGAGACGGACGTATTACTAAAGAAGATGCAATAAAAGCTACTCCTTCTATGGGGACTCCTGGTCCCGGACAGAGAGGAGAATCACGTTCTAAATTATCAATGCTTCGCCGTAAAGTAGCAGAACGCTTAGTTTCGGTTAAAAATGAAACGGCAATGTTAACTACTTTTAATGAAGTAGATATGCAACCAATTTTTGATCTTAGAAAGCAGTATAAAGAAAACTTTAAAAGTAAGCATGGGGTAGGTCTTGGATTTATGTCTTTCTTTACATTGGCTTGTGTGAGAGCATTAAAAATGTACCCTTCTGTAAATTCTATGATTGATGGTAAAGAAATGATTTCTTATGATTTTCAGGATATTAGTATTGCAGTTTCCGGGCCTAAAGGTTTGATGGTGCCAGTTATACGAAATGCTGAGAATCTAAGTTTCAGAGGTGTAGAATCCGAAGTGAAAAGATTAGCAATAAGAGCTCGTGAAGGTCAGATTACAGTTGATGAAATGACAGGAGGAACTTTTACAATTACTAATGGAGGGGTTTTTGGAAGTATGTTATCAACCCCTATTATCAACCCTCCTCAAAGTGCAATTTTGGGGATGCATAATATTGTAGAACGACCAATAGTAAGAGAAGGTCAGATTGTTGTCGCTCCTATTATGTATGTGGCATTATCATATGATCATAGAATTATTGATGGTAAAGAATCAGTAGGATTTTTGGTTGCTGTTAAAGAAGCGTTGGAAAACCCGGAAGAACTACTAATGAATAATAATATAAATAAAGCATTAGAGATGTAATACGTACTTTCTTTAAAGTGCTAACAAAACCTCAATTCCTTGTGAGTTGAGGTTTTATTTTTTACGAAACTTTTTAAAATATTTGTTAGACAAGCAACTTTCTGGGAAAAATAACGTTGATGCCTTGTATAACAGATCAAAAACTGCGTTATGTCAGTGCTTATATGAAACGGCTATGATATAAAATTGAATTATTTTGATTTTAGATAAAGAATGATATTAATTGACAACATCTAATAATAATAAAAGAGGATTTGTTAAAAATTAACTAGATTGATTCTTTTGTATAGTTTTTAATACTTCATTACTTCTTATAGCATTATTATTTACAATGACTGTGTAAGTTTTGCAAAAAAAAATGATAGATCAAATATATTCAATAATTACTTAATAAAAAATAATGAAATCGTTTACTATAGAAGAAATCAATACTATTTTGAAAGGAAAGTTAGTAGGTAGTACTAATAAAAAAATAACAGGTCTAGATCAATTGAAGAATGCTAAAAATGATCAGGTCACCTTTATTGGAAGTTCAAAATATGCACGTTTATGGGAAACCTCTGGCGCCTGTGCTGCCATTGTTAATGAAAACTTAACTATTGAGCCTGGTGCTGACCGAGCATTTATTATGGTAAAAAATGCAGATTTAGCAATGTCCAAATTGTTAGAATTATTTCGTCCTGAAGACCCGGTTTTTGATACAGATATTCATCCTACGGCCGTAATTCATAAATCAGCAGTTATCGGAGTTGGGTGCAAAATTGGAGCAGGTTGTTATATTGGAAAAGATGTTGTTTTAGGAGAAGGTGTTGTGTTTTATCCCAATGTAACTGTTTTTGACGATTCTGTAGTAGGGAATCATAGTGTTATTTGGTCGGGGACAGTAATTCGAGAACGTTCTAAAATTGGGAGTCATTGTATTTTTCATAATAATGTGAGTATTGGAGCTGATGGTTTTGGCTATCGTCCTAGCGAAGACGGCCGAGGACTTGTGAAAATACCGCATATCGGAAATGTCGTTATTGGAAATGGTGTTGAAATAGGAGCAAATTCTTGTGTGGATCGCGCTAAATTTAGTTCTACTATATTAGGTGATGGTTGTAAAATTGATAATTTGGTACAGATCGGTCATAATTCTGTGTTGGGACGTTTTTGTATTATGGCAGGTAGCAGCGGTTTAGCAGGTTCGGTTACCCTGGGTGATGGAGTTGTTATTGGAGGCAGTGCTTCTATAAAAGATCATACAACAATTCATTCGGGTGCTGTGGTCGGAGCAGGGTCAGGTGTTATGAATGATGTTCCGGCAGGAAAAACAGTTCTAGGATATCCTGCTTGCGATTCCAGAGATATGCTTAAGCAATGGGTGGCTTTGCGTAAGCTTGGTAGATAATATGTCTTCTTTTAAATTAGATGTTTTTTGATTCAGACGCCAAAGAAAATTCAGCAATAGCAGCGAGCGCTATTGATATTTTTTATTCTGAAACTGGGTGAAAAAAAGGATATTTTATTCCAGTAAATTCAAAAGATGAATAAGGCATATCTATAGCTAAGACCTCTTTTTGTTTTTAAGTATAAATGAAAAGAACCAATTTGAATTATAATTTTAAATCAGCAGTAGTAAATTAAAATATAAAACCTCTAAGCTTACACTGTGTTATTTTTCAGAATTAAGCTTAAAGGTTCTTGAATTGTTAAAGCGAATAGATACTTATTTCTTTAAGATTTTTGCTGTATACTTATGGGTTTTAGTAGTTATTTTTGCTAAATAGAGTCCTGGTGACAGATTGGTAATGTCTATTGCAGAATCAGTATCCTTAAGCTGTTTTGAAAATATTTTTTTACCCAGTATAGAATACAATTCAATATTTGGAGAAGTATTAGTAATAGCTGTTTTTATATGTAATACTTTATTTGCAGGATTGGGATAAACTTCAAATATATTTTCTAAAGTTTCGTCAAAATTATCAGTAACAGATAGTACAGATGATTCATTTTGATAGTTGTATAAAGCATGTATTGAGTATACTAATGGAGCATTCCAGTTAATGGTTATTTCGTTTGTAGAATAAGAGCAGTAATTATCAACAAAAGAAGAAGCTGGATTTGCATTAGGATATCCACTACAAGAATCTTGTTGACCAGGATGAGGTCCTCCTACAATCATTCCTGGTACTGGTTGAGCAATACCATCAGAAACAGATATTCTATGGTGTGGATCAATTACTTTTCTATTTCCAAAACCGGTCACATAGCAATATCCTGTGCCGTTACGACCAAAGATATAATCCATAGATTTATAAGTAGCACTTAGATAAGATTCATCACCTGTCAATTCATATGCTCTTATTAAAACAAATAATTGATTTCCTATCTGCCCATTACTTCCCCAAACATAATCTGGGGTAGTCATCGTAATATTCATAGGAGAGCTGTCAACATTGTTTTTTAATACATTGGCGGTTTCTAAAAGCTTGTTATTAGCTGCTGAGACATTAATATCACCCGATAGTTCTGAAGCATGATGCGCTATAGAAAACAGAGCAAGCATGGATGAACTTGACCAGGTAGGTACTTGAGCGTTAATATTGGCAATATTAATATCATTTTTATATTGAATATCTTTAGTAGAGATAAATAATTCTACCGCCGCCCACTGAAACTCATCTGTTACATTGTTATCTCCATATTCCCCAGTTTTAACATCCGATGGTTGTACATAATACACAGTAGGATTTGCTTTTGCCCAGGAATATGCATCTTTTGAAGCCTGAAGTAGTGTTGCACTATATCCAGGTTTTTCTGCTTCAAAATCTGCAAATATTCTAGAAGCTACTGCTGTTACCGCGGCAAAATTTAGAGCGGCAGCTGTGGTCTTCTGAACGACATAGCGATCAAAGGTATATTGATCAGGCATTATATTTCCAGAAAAATTCAGTCCTGTCAATTTATGATAGACTCCACCGTCATTAGGATCTTGCATAGCTAGCATCCAATCCAGATTCCAAATGGTTTCGTCCAGAATATCGGGAATGGCATTTCCTTTTTCCGGGATATTAAATTCTAAGTTTTTATAATAGGTGTCATAATGTTCATAAGCTGCCAATAATGTGTAAGTGCTAATCCCGCTATTCACTATATATTTATTATAATCTCCCGCATCATACCAGCCTTTTGGAGCAGCTATTTTGGTTCCTGCAGGTCTTGCTGGAGAAGCAGCAGATGCGTGTATAATTACATCTGTGTCTGGATGACCGGCATTTCTGGCATATATACCTGCATAGTCAGCAGTCAATGAGGTTGACGCTCTATTGTAATAATAATACTTAAAAGCTTGCTCTCTGATTTCCTGATATCCATCGTTGTTTATAGTAAAGTTGATCTCAAGCTCATCAATAACAAATCTATAAGTTCCTTCTGTGTCAATTGAGGATACATCAACTGTAGCAACATATTCTCCAGAATCACTCCAGAGTACTGATGTATCTGTTGTACCAGAAATGATAGCATTATCAGCACTGTCGTAAACAGTGTAAGATTTGCTGGAAAAACTATTAATACTGACGATATTGATCAATTTATCCCGTCCTTTTAGATAAGATACCTGGTTGTATCTTATATCAAATTCTGGAGCAGAAGGGATATCTTCCAGCGGTGCTCCAAGAGAAATCCATTCTATTTCTATGGTTCCATTATATCCACCTACTCCCGGGTTTATAAACATTTCCAAATTAGAAATTTGTGTTGCATCTACAGGGCAAGGAGCATCTGCTGGAAGGCAAGGTCCTCCATATCCACCATCCAGTAGCTTACCTTCATAGTTTAATTCATAAATTTTGAATTCATCAATAAGAACCGTAGACTGTCCAGAGAAATTTGTAACATATCCATTAGCATCTCTTAGATCAATTCTTAGGTTAGGAAGGTCAGTGCCTTTTGCTTTTATATATAATTTAGGAACTGCAGAAGCATCAGTATTCGAATCAACACCATCCATATGTATTTTGTAGGATAGAGATTCCCATAGATCAGCTGATCCATTTGCTGTTAGTAATAACATGTTATTTGATAAAGATGGAGTATATCCAGGAGAGGAATTAATGCTTAATATGCCCTTGTCAAAGTCATCACTATATGTGATTTGGGCTTTGATGCTTGATCCAGCTAGCAAAGCTAAAGATAAGAATGATAATAATGTTTTCATTAAGAATAGTTTTAATAAAGTATTAAGGGTTTAATAAATAGATAACTGGGGTTATACAGGTATATTTTATGCCTGAACCTTAACATTATATATACTGTGGAATATTGAAATTTTAAAAAGGCAAAAATTATTATTAAATACCTGAAAATAAATATATTAAGATTTTTTAGAAATATTCTTTAGAAAACCATATTGTATAGATTATATATATAACAGATATAGCCTGTTTTTGCAACTTGATTTGGGATATAACTTGCGTTTATTCTTTGTGAAATTTTTAGAAAACGCTATGAAAAAGCCATTTCTGAGTACGGGATAATGGTAGTGTACCCCTTGTTCCTAAAATAATTCATATCTGTAAAAGTTCCTGTAGCTAAAATAAAATCACCACCCCAACCACCAAGACTTTTGATACTATTTGTATAATCTTCAAATAATCTGGATTTTACAGTGGGAGTTTTAATAATGTCAGATATAATTTGTTCGTGACTGTCAATTAATTTTTCGAATTCATTTAATTCTTGACTGACTATTATTTTTTCTGTGATCGCGTTAATTGATTTTTCGGCTTTATCAAAATCTTTTAATGATAGAGATTGATAATGCTTAATTGATTCTTTACTGTTTTGTTTCTGATTAAGATATATGAAGAATATGTCATTCTTAAATGGAGGATTAAATAAAGCTTTATTTATAATAGGAGTATTTCCGTTTCGGGTGTATCGTATTGGAGTTTCATGTTGAGCACACGCAATATCATATCCGCTACCACCAAAACTTTTTTCTAATAGTGTAAAAGGGTTTACTTCTGCCCATTGAGCAATGTTGTTAATTAATGTAGATGATGATCCCAAACCCCATTGTTGATCAAACTCTAATCGGGTCTCAATAGTATATCCTTGATGCGATAAGAATTTTGAGTTTAATGCTCTGGCAGAAGAGAATATTTTTAGCAATGTTTTTGTAACTTCTGGTGAAGTTTGTGTGTTATTTTCTGAAAGGGGATGAAATTCTTTGTCGTTTATTTCAAAATTTGATTGAAACCAGCAATTTCCGTGTGCATCCAGACTTCTCCAGCTAATCATATTGCTATTGTTCTCTTCAACTGTTAAATATTGTCCTTTTCTGGTAGGTATAGCCAAAGCAGTTACACCATCAAGAACGAGGTATTCGCCAGTAATTAAAAGTTTACCATGACTGTAGAAAGTTTTTTTTGGCATATGTTGTATAATAAAACTATGATAAAAGTAATTATTTTCTGTTAATTCTATTAAGAACTTATCTAAAGTAGTGCTTTTGCCTGCAAAATTCGCCTATCTTTTTACTTCAATCAAAAAAGTGTAAACTAATGGTAGTATAAATTAAAGAATATTAGCCTTTTCTACAAATGTATTGTGTCTTTTTAATATAAATCCCAACCTGAATTTACTCGATAATCGAGATTTAAATGCTAAAGGAGGGCATGCCTCTAAATCAAAATGTTTTTTTCAATAAATGCCTCGCGGACTTGCCCCGAGGTAGTTTGTTTACTCGATAATCGAGATTTAAATACTAAAGGTGGACTTGCCTCCGAAGTAGTTTACTTTTTAAGAAAGCAAAATGTTTTCGTCTATTGCAAAAAATCCAGTTTTATCAAGTAAACTTACGTTGGAAAAGAGATATCAAAGTCTGAGGTATTATCGTATCAGACTAAAATGTCCCTGTTGGTAGGTTCCGTCCTGTAATTCAGCTTTAAACCAATACTCAGTAGATGGTAATAATTTTCCATTAAATTCGCCATTCCAACCAGTACCTTGGGGGGATAATTGTTTTAATAATTTTCCCTGACGATCAAATATCCAAATAGATAATATCTGATCCCTGAAGTTGGCATTTGCGTGCCAATCGTCATGAAAGCTATCTCCATTTGGAGTAAAATATGGAGGAAATAGCGGAGGTGTATTTCCTGCAGAATCATTATCGAAAATAGTACCAATCCCAGCATCAGAGTGTGTCGCTACTGTACCTGATAGAACCTCTGCCACTTCTAATCTAAAAGTTTCATCAGATTCTTCCTGATCATCATCACGGGTGGTAATTGGAACAAAAACAGTTACTTCACCCGCAGGAATCGTAATTTCTGTAAGTATAATTTCATAATCCAGAGCGGTAGTCGTTTCATTAATGTATGAAAAAGATATTGTAATATCTTCTGATGACGGTCTTGATAATGTAATAGAAAATTCTAAATCAGTACCTTCTTCTGCACTTTCATCTGATATAAAAATTTCTATAGAGTCATTATCAATGATGGTTGCAATTCCTTCATCTGTACTATCACTAACAGTCCCATTGTCAACAGATATAACGCTTACGACAAAGGTTTCAGGATTTTCTAATAGCAAGTCATCTGTAGTTTGTATAGAGAGTATTGTGTCTGTAGTTCCTGCCAGGATAGTGATAGTTTGATTTGTGGTATCATAGTCGGTATCATCTGTTTCTACATTTGTATATCCAATAGATAAGGTAATGTCATCAATTGCAGGACGACTGAGGGATATTGGTATTTGTAATATTCCGCCTTCTGTAATAGATGCATCATCGATTATAATGCTTGGACCTGCATCATTATCAGTGATTGTAGCGATCCCTTCATCTGCACTTACACCAACAGTTCCGGTATCGACTGAAGCAACTCCTATACGGAAGGTTTCGTCATTTTCTATTAACGCATCATCCGTTGTTTGGATAGAAAGTATGGCATTGATGTTTCCTGTAGCAAAAGTAACAGTCTGAACAACTGAATCATAATCAGTGTTGTCTGTGTCTACATTAGTGTATACCATAGTAAGTGTGATATCATCTATGGCAGGAGAGGTTAAGGTAACAGGGACTTCTAAAATTCCTCCTTCTTCTATTGTGGCATCTCCAATAATAATGCCTGGTAATCCATCATCATCAAAAATGGTTGCGATCGCTGTATCAGAAATGTCTCCTATAGTACCTGATACTATGCCAGCTATTGAAACTTCGACAGTTTCACTATTTTCCATAATAACATCTTCGGTTGTATCTCTAAAAAAGCTAACTGTTGTATCTCCTGCAAGTATTGTAATGTTTTGAGTAGCAAGGCTTAGATCATTTTCATCAGCACTAATCCCTGTAAAGTCAATAATAAGCTCAATATTAGTGACAAAAGGTTCACTTAAGGTAAGAGTTATCTCTATGCGATCTCCTTCTACTACAGAAGTAGCATCAATTTGGACAGAAGGAAGAGGATTTACTGTGACGGATAGTTCAAAACGATTATTACTACAGGTACTTGTAGTAGTTGGAGTAATAATATAGGTTACTACCTGTGGCACATCAGTAGTGTTTATTAGTATATCATCAATAACAGAAGTTGCAGTATCTGTAGTCGTTTCTCCGTCTACTATATTGTTTGCCAGAGCCGACCATATAAAATCACCTGCTGTTAATCCAAAACCGAGCGGAATATCATATTGTACAGATTCGCTACTTAGGATGGTAATAGCATCAGTGATCGCCGTACTGGAGTCAATTACCTCCACAAGGAAGGGAATGCGTATGCTCTCGCATCCATTACCATCTTCCTGACTTATATAATAGGTAGTACTGGAAGATACAGAGGTGTCAACTGTAGGTTTTATAATTGGAGGACTGGTAGGGGTATCACTCATGTACCATATAACGGTCTCCGTAGCAGTGATAAAAGTGTCCAGGTCTATTACGGTAGGATCATTCAAACAAAAAGATGCATTTGTCGAAGAAGGAGGTAGTGTTTCAATAACTTCTACTATGATGGGGATACGGTTACTTTCGCATCCATTACTATCTTGTTGAGTTATATAATATGTAGTATTGGATGCTACAGTCGTGTCTACAATCGGTTTTGTAATAGGTATTACCGAGGTGTTACCTGCATACCATACAATAGTTTCTGTTGCGGTAATAAAGGTGTCCAGATCTGTTGCAGTATCATTTAAGCAGAAGGTCGCATCAGTAGCTACAGGATCTGCAATTGTTATTGTCGCACAAATATCTACTCCAGAACAATCAAAAAGTGCTTGTGCAGCAATACTATTCGTAGGAACTCCCAGAATATTGGTATAGCCTATATTCACAATTTGAGAAGTACTTGCCGGGCAACTATCGATTGTCGCGGTCCAGGAATACGTTATAATTTCTCCTGCCAAAACTGGTCCGGGAATTAAAGGGTAGGTAACAATTCCAGAAGTATCAACGCCAGAATCAGAAGCCGAAACAAAAGAGACTTCTGTAGGTATTGGATCTGTAATTTGCAAATTGAATGCAGAATCCATACTGGTTTTAAATCGTGATACGGTATGTGTTCCAAAAGAATCACTACCATCAGGGAATGCATTTATAAAACCGTAATTGCCAACTCGTACTGGTAATCCGGTTACTGACCACGTAGGTGTTGGATTTGTCGTATTGCCCAACCAGACGTTTAGCTGATCACCATTTAATAATAGTTTAATATCCATTGGGTTTCCGGGAAAACCTAAAATAGTTTGATCTATCTGTGTAGTTCCATCAAATACTCTGGTATCAACAGATCCACCTCCCGGATTAGGTTTAAAAACAATGTATAATCCATTTCCAATATTTCCTCCTGTATGACGCAATGCGAATCCAAAGGCAGCACTTGGAGTAAAATCTATAGTTGCTTCTAGAGTCCCGTTTGTACCGTGAGAGAAATTATAAGTAGACACACTTGAATTATTAGAAACCGAAGTCAGAGATCCTCCAGTAACAGGCATGGCTGTACCGCTTTGTGAAGTCCAGTCACTGGCATTTGTGAGTCCTACTTCTATAGGAGAGCCATCTGTATTCTCGTAAGATAAGGTATAGATAACCTGATCTCCTACATCACCAGATGCGGGAGTAGCAATTTTTGTCATTGAAGATGGTGGTGGTGGTAAAATTATAGGGTCACAGGTAACCGTAACATCAACAGAACTGATAATAGGAGATTCGTTTAGAGCTTCTATAGAGGCTAAATTGGTTTGAATCTCATCAGTTCTCTCACACGTACCACTGCTAAAATCTGCTCGCGCCCGATAGCTAATGATGCCACCTTGACTAATTTGTAATCTAGGAACTTCCCATCTGATTTCTGTTCGCCCGTCAGGAAGGGTAGAGGTTGTAGGGGCAATACCAAGTGGATCAGTACCTACAAAATCAACAAAGGTGAATCCAAGAGGTAGAATATCCGTGATGACCACATTTTCTACATCTCGTCCAGGTACAGGACCTGTACCAAACACTCTTCTCCATACATATCCGTCCCATTCTTCGACTAAAATATTATTTACTGTCTTTGTAGGTGTTTCACAAGCTTCATTGTGGTATCTATCCACAATTATGGGGTTATCGGGATCTGTCCAGTCATCAGTAATTGGATAAAACAAACCATCATCTCCATCAGTAGCATTTGCATCCCAGGACCAATCATCAGACCAATCTGCATTTCCAAAATTACTCGTGAATAAATCCCATACAGCTCTCAGTGGTTGATCACCTCCTTCGTGAATTCTAGGGAGCCCGAAGTAACGTAATAGATGAGGTGTTGGTCCGCATAGTTGATCCGAAAACTGTAATATAACTCTTTGGTTCCAGGCACCATTGGCATCTGATCCGGGAACAATACTTTCATGAGAAACCTGGACACCACCGGCAGCTCCTCCTTCATAGATATTATTTCTTATTCCCCAGCCAATACCACAACCAGGTTCGCCGGAGAGACAGGTATACGTATTATCATTAAGAAACAATGAAATTCGGTAATTTTCATAATTAATATAAGGTTCTGCGGCTCCATGATATAGTCTTACTTTGATTCCCTGAGTAGTTCCATTAGCAGCATTCGCGGAACGCGCATAGGCAACATTGATTCCTGAGCGACCACCGTTTATATAACCTCCTCTTGAAGAATTTTTAAAATCAATAGAATAGGTAACAATATCGCCAGGATTTACCGTGTCGAAATCAACAGTTTTTTCGATTTCCAAAGCTTTTTCAATGATATCTACACAATTACGTTGCATTACCGGGGATACTTCATTTGGAAAGTCATTTGAAGTCCACCCTTTACCACTGCTAGTCGCAATGGTTACTGGATTACAGACACGACCAGAGACCCCTGGTTTTACTTTGCAGGTTACTTTTACTTCACCTGTAGTTGGAGGAATACCGCCAGAAGATGTAAAACCAGATACCGTTCCTATATCCCAGGTTACAGTACCTCCTGCATTAACACCTCCATCTGTAGCAGATACAAATTCTAATTCTGCCGGAATCACATCAGTTATTATTACGTTTTGAGCCGCTACTGATCCATAATTTCTATAGGAAATCGTAAAGGTCACTTCATCACCTGTAAAAGCAGCCGTTTTATCAACAGATGTATATACTTTTATATTTGCTTCGGGTTCGATATTCATTGGAGATTGAAAGTTACCGGTACTTACCAGCATTCCTAATAATCTAAAAAAACCATGAAAATATCTTGGATTAGAATCCAGATTTTGTCCTGTTGCCTGATCCCACTCTATTGCGCATTGACGATAGAGTTTTCCCATTAAGTCAAAATCCTGTGCAGATACCGCTGATGGTGTTCCAGTTCCTACTAACCAGTTGATAGGAAATGCTCCAAGTGGTTGAGCTGTAATAGGGTTATATTGTTGTACTATCTGAGAAGGCCCCTGAAACGTTAGTGCAATACTACCTGGTTTTACACAAGTATTCCCGGCGATCGTGGGGTCGGCAAGAAATTTGCTAAAGCGCACACCCATATCTTTGTTAAATGTGTTTCCTCCAGGGATTACCTGATGTGTTGTCGGGTTCCAAGAATTCTCAGGATCTCCATGCCAGGTATGATTGAGAATAGTTCTCCAGGCGTATCTAAAATCTTCTCCTTCATTAAAATTTGTAAAAGTTGCGTTATTAGCACTATCCAGTCCTACCCAACCAGCCACAGGTATCGTATTCGGTCCTTGATTATATAATTCTCCCATAAACCAATCCGAAGAAGCTTCAGCTCTGCGCAATTGAGGTATATTCCAGGCAACATCGGTAGCATCTCCTTCGGTTTCCAGAAAATCAGCAAACGCTTTACAATAGGCGGGAGCTACATAATCTACGTGTAATTGCTGAGGTCCTGCAAATTCTGGACAGGGATCCATGCCGCTTGCCCAATTTGTGACTTCTGTCCAGGTATTTCCGTTTTTAAAGTAACCATCAAGACCAACCACGCCTGATACACTTCGACAATCACCAAATCCCTGATTCTGAAATTCTACAAGCCCTCTGATTACATTAAGGGCTTCTTGCTTATAACTAATCATATTTCCGCTGGAATCCAGATAGCCAGAATCATCTCCCCACTGTTTCCACGCCATTAATAGACCCAAAGCAATATCAACATCTCCATCTGTAGCAGAGTCTCCTCCTGGTTCTGCCAGTGCATTTTCACCATATAAATATCCAGGTCTTGGTACGACACCGTCTCTATACCTGGGATGTTTTACTAATCGGATATCATGCTCACGAAACCAAATCCCATCAAATGATGTTTTATCTGCCATATAGGCCGCGGCTATCATAGCATATCCAGCACCTTCACTACAATCATAAGGACATCCTAAATTACTTTGTATATATTGTACCCCAGCATGAGAGTCTCCATCATAGGCAAATCGATTAGACATAATTAACCAGGCTTCTCGTATTCTTTTTTCCATTTCGGCATGAACCAATCCATCAGCATTTTGATTGGCTAAATTCTCTAATATATGACCTCCATCATATTCATATGCTAAAAATTGAGGAAAGGGAAAATCCGGATCTCCAGAATTAATATCTACACCTACTTGTGAATATATAAGAATTGGAGATAAAATGAGTAATACTGAGAAGTAAAGGAGCTTCATTGTGGTGACGATTTTGCGTTGGTGTTTAGGCAATTTAGTTATGCAATAAACGTAAAATTTACGTATAAATTATAAAGAGAAATTGATTATATGATTTTGTTTGAAAAAAAACAATAAATAATTATATTATGCTAAAAAAACTTTAATTTTTTAAAATATTAAAGCCGTTTTTTTATAAAAAAAATCAAAAATAATAATAGGGTAATGTATAGCAGTATAAAAATAAAATTTGAATCATGCCATTTCTTAGATGAAATTAACTGTTAAAGTCATTTCTTTTTGTTTTAGACTTCGAAATAAAAAGCATCTAAAGCACCGCTATCTATGAATTTTCTTTCTCGTCTGAATTAAAAAATAAAATGGTTCAGTTTACGATGATTTCATCTAAGAACTGGTGTTACTTCAAAATAGCAATTGTCAGTATATTTTTATGAGCGATTTTTATTATTGAATAGTTGTGTGATATTTTATTTTCTAAGCTTTTCTATTTGCTCTACCACTTTATTATGGGTTGCTGTATTGGTTTTAAAGTAGGTTATTAGTTCCTTTTTTTCATCTTCTGTTGCATTAAATTGATTAAGAATATTCATTAAATGCATTTTCATATGCCCTTGTTGTATTCCTGTTGTAATTAGGGAGTTAATTGCAGCGAAGTTTTGTGCAAGACCCGCAACAGCAGTTATTTCCATTAGTTTTTTGGCACTAGGGTTTCCTAGTAATTGTAGGGCTAGTTTTACAAGCGGATGTAATGTGGTTAGCCCTCCTACAGTTCCCAGGGCTAATGGTAGTTTGATAGAAAAAGAAAAAACGTCATTTTTGATGGTAGCATCTGTAAGGCTTGTATATTTTCCGTCCTTTGAAGCATATGCATGTGCTCCCGATTCAACAGCTCTAAAATCATTTCCAGTTGCCAGCACTACCGCATCAATTCCATTCATAATTCCTTTATTATGAGTAACAGCTCTATAGGGTTCTGCTTTAGCAATTTGAACTGCTCTTACAAATTTTTCTGCATATTCGATAGAAGATAATTCAGACGTATTCGGAAGATCTTTTATCGGGCAAGATACTGAGGCAGTAACCAGGCAGTCAGGAACATAATTGGAAAGGATACTCATAATGATATCAATATTTTGCTCCTCTTTAGAAAAATCCTGGTAAGAAACTGCTTTGGACTTAAAAAATGATGCAAATTGTTCTAAACAAGAGTTAATAAAATTAGCACCCATAGCATCAACTGTTTGAAAAGTACAGTGCAATTGATAATAGTGATCAATTTCAGTGGTTTTATCACGCAATTCTATATCGACAATTCCACCACCTCGTTTTTCCATATTTTTGGTTATCTGAGATGCAGAAGCAATGAGTTCTGATTTAATGTCTTTAAAGAAACTTTCTAAGTTTTCCTTTTTTCCTCTATAATTAAAATGCACCTGTCCTACCTTAAGCGTAGAAATTACTTGAGTTTTGAATCCACCACGGGTTTGCCAAAATTTTGCAGCTTTACTTGCAGCAGCTACTACAGAACTTTCTTCGATTGCCATAGGAATGGTGTATCGTAGGTTATTAATCAAAAAATTCGGAGCAACAGAGAAAGGTAAATAGTAATTAGAAATTGTATTTTCTGTAAACTCATCGTGTAATTGTTGTAGTTTATTGTCAGAATTCCAGTATGTTGTAAGCGTGTTGATTGCATTTTGATCGTTCTGAAAATGGTGCTTAATCAGCCATTTTATTTTATCGGATTTAGAAAGTTTAGAGAATCCGGATACAATTGGTGTCATATTGTTTTTTTACTATCAGAGGGCAAAGATACTATTCTGTTTTTATGATGAACTCATCTTGACTTTTTCTATTTCCTAAAAAATGGCTGAAATTCATCTGTATTTCGTTATTTTTTTCACCTGTAGTGCTGCTATTGACTACAAAAAATGGCTCATCTGGTCAAATTTCAATTCATTTTCAGTTAAAAATAAAAAATCAAGATGATTTATATGATAAGCCTGCTATGATTTTAGTTGATCATTTTGATGTTTGAAAAACAAAACTTATGCAAGGAAGCTATTCCTATGAGCAAAGCAATCATATAGGTCTATAAAACAGGCTTTAAATTGAAAATAAACGAATCTGGGGAAGTAAAGAGTAACTTATACGATTTATAACTAAAAATTTTGCATATTCATCGTTTCTTTTTCCTTTCTACTTCGTTTAAAAAATAAACCGTAGCTATAGCTATGCTTGATTTTTTTGCCTTGCATAAAGAAAAAATAATTCAATGAATTTATACGAATTTTTTAATCACAAATCGTATTAAAAGTAAAGAATAGAATCTGTAATTTTATATGTTATATCATTGGTTTTGATGAAAAATTCTCAATGATTACGCTCTTTGATATGGTATTTAACATCATTTGTTGTATTTTTCGAAGATTTTTTAGTATTCTTGGCCGTGACAATTACATATGTTAAAGAGGTATAAGATACTAAAACAATCATTTTTATGCGAATAGAAAGTATTGTTTGATAATTCTCTATCCAATAAAAAAAAATAAATAAATCACTATACATGAAACTTACCTACGTATCGTTTGTTATAGCACTTTTTCTGGGAGCTGTAACCGTTGCACAAAATCAAATTTTTACACTTAATGAAATATGGGGAGGTGCTTTTGGAACAGAAAGGTTGCAATCCTTACATTCTATGAATAATGGCACTCAATATTCTGTTTTGGAGCGAGAGGATCTTTCTGGTCATACATCTATCGAAGTTTATAATTATGCCGACGGAAAAAGAGAGAGAAGTATTATTAGTTCTTCTTTTCTTGCGGATCTCAATTCTTTTCAGGGGTATACCTTTAGTAAAGATGAAAAAAGAATTTTGTTATCCAGTGAAGTAGAACAGATCTACCGCCGCTCATCCAGAGGGATTTATCATATTTTTGATGTTCCTTCTAATAGCAGTTTTAAAATCAGTGATAAGAAAATACAATCGCCCACCTTATCTCCAGATGGAAATAAGGTAGCTTATGTATTAGATAATAATATATATGTGTTGAATTTTGCGACTGGAGAAGAAGTTCAATTAACCAATGATGGGAAAAAGAACGAAATAATCAATGGGATTACTGATTGGGTATACGAGGAGGAGTTTTCTTTTGTAAGAGCCTTTGATTGGAGTGCTGATAGTAATAAGGTAGCTTTTATAAGGTTTGATGAAAAAAATGTTCCGGAATTTTCTATGGATATCTATGGTAATGCCTTATATCAAAAGCAAGAAGTTTTTAAGTACCCAAAAGCGGGAGAGAAGAATGCAGAAGTTTCACTACATATTGCAGATCTCGGATCTATGGCATTGGATAAAGTGAATCTTGGAGATTATAAGGATTATTACATACCCAGAATACAATGGACCAAGAATCCGGATATCCTGAGTGTACAGGTATTAAATAGACATCAAAATAATCTGGACTTGATTTTTGTAGACGCTAAAACAAAGAAGTCAAAAGTTGTATTAAATGAAAAAGATGAAGCGTATATTGATATAACAGACAATCTAACGTTTCTGGAGGACAATAGCTTTATCTGGACTAGTGAAAAAGATGGTTATAATCATATCTATCATTACAAGGAAACAGGAGAATTGATAAATCAAATAACATCAGGTGATTGGGAAATAACGGATTATTATGGATATGATGCTAAAAACAGGACTATTTTTTACCAAAGTGTTGAATATAAAAATATTAATAGAGACATCTATTCTATTGGATTAGATGGAAAGAATAAAAAAAGATTAAGTTCTAAAGAAGGGACAAACGATGCTGAGTTTAGTGCGGATTTCAGCCAGTATATCAACTATTTTTCAAGTACTGCGACCCCTTATGAATCTACACTGAATACTGCGACTACTGGAGCTGTGATTCGTGAAATAAAAAATAATAAAACGTTGGTTGATAAACTAAGCAAATATGATGTGAGACCTAAAGAGTTTTCTACTATTGATATTAATGGTGAATCATTAAATATGTGGACGATTAAACCAAAAGATTTTGATGCTGGCAAAAAATATCCGCTGTTTATGTTCCAGTATTCTGGTCCTGGATCGCAGATGGTTAAAAATTCCTGGAATAGTGCGAATGATTACTGGTATATGATGTTAGCACAACAAGGATATATTGTGGTCTGTGTAGATGGAAGAGGCACAGGTTTTAAAGGAGCTAAATTCAAAAAGGCAACACAAAATGATCTGGGTAATCTGGAGGTGCAGGATCAGATATCCGCTGCCAAAAAATTAGGAACTTTACCCTATATAGATGCTTCAAGAATTGGGATTTGGGGATGGAGTTATGGGGGTTTTATGTCTAGTAACTGTTTATTTAAAGGAGGGGATACCTTTAAAATGGGAATTGCAGTAGCTCCGGTAACGAGTTGGAGATTCTATGATACCATTTATACAGAACGATATTTAAAGACCCCTCAGGAGAATGCAAAAGGATATGATGATAATTCTCCAATTAATTATGTAGATGGATTAAAAGGTAAATTTTTATTGGTACATGGTAGTGCAGATGATAATGTACACGTACAGAATACGATGCGATTAATAGAAGCGCTAGTGCAAGCCAATAAGGATTTTGATTGGGCTATATATCCTGATAAGAACCACGGGATTTATGGAGGTAATACCCGATTACATCTGTATAATAAGATGACTAATTTTATTAAAACGAATTTATAATAATCAAACGAACATAATGACAAATTCAGTTAAAGCAGCTCATCAAAAAGAGCTTTTTGGGCATCCGGTAGGATTGTATATACTATTTTTTACAGAAATGTGGGAACGTTTTTCTTATTATGGAATGCGAGCTCTTTTTGTATTATACCTTACCACCAAGACTGTAGATGGAAATCCAGGTTTAGGATGGTCATCAGGAGAGGCGTTAGCATTATATGGTTGGTACACTATGTTAGTTTATGTAGCATCTATCCCCGGAGGTTGGATCGCCGATAAGTTTTTAGGACAAAAAAAATCAGTACTGGTTGGAGGGATTTTATTAGTTGCAGGTCATAGCATTCTGGCGATAGAAGAAATGTGGGCCTGGTACTCAGGACTTGGTTTAATCATAGCTGGTGTTGGAATGTTAAAACCAAATATCTCTACGATGGTTGGTGGATTGTATAAACAAGGAGATATACGCAGAGATAAAGGATTCACTATTTTCTATATTGGAATTAATTTAGGGGCATTTCTTTCTAGTTTAATAGTAGGATATGTTGGTGAAGTTCATGGATGGCATTACGGTTTTGGGCTGGCAGGAATAGGGATGACTCTTGGGTTGATACAATATATCCTGGGTCAGAAGTATCTGAAAAATGTAGGTAATTTTTTAGGAACTTCAGAAAAAGAAGAGGATAAAGAAACAATGGAGAAACCCTTAACTAAAATAGAAAAAGACAGAATTGTTGTTTTATTAATTTCGTTTTTACTGGTGATCGTATTTTGGGGAGCTTTTGAACAAGCGGGCGGATTAATGAATATTTATGCAAAGGAAAAAACAAATCGCCTGTTGATGGGGTGGGAGGTTCCAGCTTCTTGGTTCCAATCGTTAAATGCAATGTTTATAATTTTCCTTGGGACTTCTGTAGCCTGGTATTGGGCAAAAAGAAAGTTGAATGGTAAAGTTTCGACCTCATTGTTTAAAATGATTATAGGTCTTGTCATTATGGGGGCTGGATTCTTTTTTATGACAGCAGCTTCTATGGAGTTTAATACAAATGGTTCTTCTGCTATGTATTGGCTGGTATTGGCATATTTATTTCATACAATTGGTGAGCTCTGTATTTCTCCGGTCGCATTATCATTTATCACAAAATTAGCACCTGTAAAATATGGAGCTTTGATGATGGGAATCTATTTTGCAATGACAGGATTTGGTAACAAATTAGCAGGCTTATTGGGTGAATCTGCAGAAAGTTTAGGAGAGTTTACCATTTTTACTGGTATTGCCGTATTTTGTGTTGTTTTTGGACTTTTGGTCATGTTATTTAGGAAAAAATTAGAAGTACTAACCCATGGAGTCGAAGATAAAGAAGGAACTATCCATGATGAAGCAGAAGGTTTTGAATTAGCAGATAACTAAAACATTCTATGAATGCAGATATAGAAAATTTATTTAAAGATAAGGTTTTAGGACATCCCGGAGGATTATTTGTACTTTTCTTTACTGAGATGTGGGAACGATTCTCGTTTTATGGAATGAGAGTTCTTTTAGTCATTTTCCTTACAGCACCTTTATTTGGGGATAATCCCGGCTGGGCAAACTGGCCAAGAGAACATGCATTAGCTTTGTTTGGAACCTATGCTTCTCTATTATATTTAACTCCGATTCTTGGAGGATATATAGCTGATAAGATCATAGGGTATAGATGGGCTATTGTAATAGGGTGTTTATTTATGACACTAGGACATGTTTCTATGGCTTTTGAGACAGAAACTACACTATATATTGGTTTAGGATTATTAGTAATAGGTACTGGATTATTTAAACCCAATATCACTTCTATTATTTCTGAAATGTACAAAGGGAATGATGCTAAAAAGGATGGAGCGTATACCATTTTTTACATGGGAGTGAATGCAGGAGCTTTCTTTGGTATTATGCTTTGTGGATATTTGGGAGAAAATTATAGCTGGGCTTTAGGTTTTGGATTAGCAGGAATTTTTATGTTTTTAGGAATGATCCAATTTTGGCTAGCCAAAAATCTATTTGGAGAAATAGGAGCAAAACCTAATGTGAAAATAAAAAAAGAAATTGTGCTTGAAGAAGGAGATAAACTGAATCCCTTTACAGGTATTGACAAGATACTTATTGTAATAACTTCACTAGTAGGATTCACTTGGTTGATTAATGATCCAATGTCTAAAATTAGAGATGTTAATCTTTTTGATTTTACCTTGGGTAATTATGAGGGAGCTACGGTAGTTATAGTCTTTGCTGTTATCTTGTTTTTGTTTCTTATTATAGCTCGTATTGCGCGATATAGTGCTAAAGTAAGAGATAGAATGATTGCTGTTTCTATTTTTGCGTTCTTTACCATATTTTTTTGGGCAGCGTTTGAGCAGGCGGCTGGATCCTTGAATATTTTTGCAAGAGATTATACTGCCAGAGATTTATCTGGATCATCGGCATTAATTTTTAAGAGTATTGATGCAATCCTTACGGTCGTTCCTTTATTGATTATTACCTGGGTGCTGTATTTATTGTTCAAAAAAACATTCTCTAAAATAGGCATGTCTAATGTCGTTTTATCTATATCTTTTTTAATTATTTGGGGGATAGTTATCTGGAAACTTAATAATGAATTTAGCAAAGATACTACCGAGGTTGGAGCAACCTGGTTTGGGATTTTAAATTCATTTTTTATTATTGCTTTGGCGCCACTGTTTTCTAAATGGTGGGAGAGTAAATATAATCCAAGTGCTGCATTCAAATATGGTTTTGGACTCGTTTTATTAGGTTTAGGATTTGCTTTATTAGCTTATGGGTCTTCCGGAATTCCGCAAGGAGCCAAAACGGCTTCTGTAAGTATGATCTGGTTAATTCTAGCGTATTTATTCCATACACTTGGAGAGTTGTGTTTGTCACCTGTAGGATTGTCTTATTTGAGTAAATTAGTTCCGGGACGAATGATTGCTTTTATGTTTGGAATCTGGTATCTGGCTATAGCTATTGGACAAAAGGCAGCTGGAACATTGGGGGGAATGATTGATGAAGTAACAGCGAATTATAATTTGTCAACATTTTTTCTGATATTTACAATAGTTCCGATAGTAGCAGGAGTGGTAATCATATTTTTGAACCCCTTGCTCAAAAAACTAATGCACGGAATTCGCTAATACTAAAAATATAGTTTTACCCGTTACCCAGATCAATGGAATTTTTAATTAAGGAACAGTTTTTGCTCCGACTAATATAAAAATGTAAATATTGAACATATGAAAAACCTACTTTTTCTACTTGGATTTCTATTCATTTTGCCTTTGCAGGCACAAGAAATCAATTGGATGTCCATGAATGAAGCGCTAGAAGCTCAAAAAAAGAACCCAAAGAAAATATTCATGGATGCATATACAGATTGGTGCGGTCCATGCAAATTGCTTGATAAAAAAACGTTTCATAATACAGATGTGGTAAATTATGTAAACACTAATTATTATGCCGTAAAATTTAATGCAGAAGGGACCGAGGAGATTAAATATAATGATTTTACGTATACCAACCCTAATTATAACCCAAATAGAAAAGGTAGAAACAGTCAGCATTTTTTTGCAAATGCATTGAAGATAAGTGGCTACCCAAGTATCGTTTTCTTTGATGAAACTGGTAAGGTGATTACGCCTGTTGTAGGATATAAAACGCCGCAACAATTAGAAATTTTTCTCAAAATGATTGTTAATGATGATTATAAAAAGTTAACTACCGCAGATGCCTGGAAAAATTATGAACAATCTTTTGTAAGTACATTCGAGAATTAACTATTATTTTTTATATACTATCAGGTAGTTGGTATAATGTTTTTTTTACTTGCTACTACTGTTCTGATAGCTTTATTGAATATTGATTCAAGGAATCTTCTATTGAATTTGTAGTAATATTCATCCAGATAGCTTTGTGAATATCAATACCAGTAGAATGATGTGTCCAACAATAATCTTTTAGTATTACTGATAGCAATATGTGCTCAAGTCAGCGTATTTCTGAGGTTTTGGTTTTATCTTTTAGTAAGACACTTTATGGTCTTCTAAATACTCCTTGATATCATTATAATTATTAGCTCTGTCTGTAGGTAACAGATGCTTCTGTATCGATGATATCTTTGATCTGTTGTTATTCTAGTAAATTCAAATGGTAAATGGTATAAGTAACATACTAAAAAAATACGAACAGTAATAGGGTAATTATGGTCGTATAATAAGTTTCCACTACATACAATGTTTCTGAACCTAAGGTTTTTATATTGATATTGGTTCTGTGTAGAGATCCAATAACGTTCTATACTTGAATAACACCTTGTTTATCTCTTTCTGCTTTAAAATGAGGTTTGTAACTCTCCCTATCTGTGAATTTTTTGAAAAAACCTGTAGACTTTTTTTAGAGTGTAACCATCTTTCAAACAAAGACATACAATAATTAATGGCTTTATGTAATACGATTTGTGATTAAAAAATTCGTATAAATTCATTGAATTATTTTTTCTTTATGCAAGGCAAAAAAATCAAGCATAGCTATAGCTACGGTTTATTTTTTAAACGAAGTAGAAAGGAAAAAGAAACGATGAATATGCGAAATTTTTAGTTATAAATCGTATAAGACATCAGATAGTCATATTAATTTAATACTCTAGCATCAGAGAAATTCAATTTATTTAGTTACTTTAGAATTGCCTCATTTTTTTAAAGATAGATAATAACCAATTATATCACATATGAAAAAAGTCGTTTTTAGTTTAGGAACTTTATTAAGTGCAGCAATCATGGTTGCACAATCTAGCACAGCTAATCTTGATCAATCTGGGGATCTGAATATTGCCAACATCACACAAGAGGGGCGGTTTACAAGTACTACAGTACAAGTAGGAACAGGAAATAACGCTGAAGTTATTCAAGAACTGGAACTTGCTCAAGGAAACGATCCAGATTTTCCTTATATCTATGGACCAGCAACCGGGACAATTACCCAAACGCAAAAAGGAGATTATAATTCAGTTTTTGCGCATCAAGGACCAGGATTTGACAGCAAAATAGATCAGGTGCAGAGAGGAAATAAAAATTTCGCTTCTTCATCTCAGAACACAATAGATCATGGATCTTATCAACGATCAATGCAGCTTCAGGAAGGAAATAATAATTATGCTACTAGTTCTCAATGGGACGGAAACGATCCATTTAATTATGTTAGGCAAAAACAGTTTGGAGATTATAATAACGCTACTGCTTCTCAAAAAGGTGAAGAAAATATTATTTCAATAACGCAGACAGGTTCTTTTAATACAGCATCCTCGTCTCAATCAGGAGCTTTTATCACAGGATCTATAACTCAGTTTGGAAACAGTAATAGTGCACATCAAATACAAGGTGATTTTAATTATGCAGTTATAAGACAATGGGGGGATAACAATACAGTGCTACAAGAACAATCACGTAGTGTTAATGACCTTGTAGCGCTTCAAGGAAGTAGTTCTTTTAACTCAAGTGGTAGTTTTATCAGTCAGATTCAAGAAGGACATTCTAACAGTGCTTCTGCCGAGCAGAATATACTGTCTGAAGGAGGAGAAAATATAATAAATCAACGACAATTAGGGTTTGATAATAATGCCAAAGCTACTCAAGAAGGAATTGTTGGAGTTTTAGAGGGAAATAATGCTATGATTCAACAACAAATTGGGGATGGAAATGAAATAAGCTCTTCTCAAAACGGAGCTGAAAACCTGAGTGATATTTTACAAGAAGGAAATCTAAATACTGTACTGAATACTCAAACAGGAACAGGAAATTATACACTAGTAAAACAAACTAACCAATTAAATACGAGTACAATTTTACAAAACGGAACAAATAATACTGCTATAGCATTACAGAATGGAATGAATAATACTGTTATTATTAATCAAGGTGGTAGTCTGTGAGCATTATGATATACAATGTAGTACCATTTTTTAAAATTATCTTATTCTAAAATAGGTGTATACGACAAGTTATAAACCTATATCTTGTTAAGAGACAACTCATAAGAACAGTCATATTATATTAAATACCATATTAAACTCCGATTTTATATAGATAGATAAAATCGGAGTTTAATATGGTATTAGATAAATTTTTAGGGAAATAATAATGTAAAACAACTTGGAATTATTCCATTTTTTATATCTTTGTATTGGAATTATTCCAATATTATAATAAAGTTAAACTCCATTAAAAGAATCTTAAAAAAATACTTTTGGAGAGCTTTTTGACATTTACTAATTAAAATCTAAACCAATGATACCATTTTAGATCAGAAATGGTATTATATAATTATTTAGCAAACCCAAACCTATAAAGTGAACATATGAATACCAAATGAAACATGAGTTCGTCCTAGTAAAAATACTTAGAAAATAGCATCATACTGAGTTGATTTTTCTAAATGTTTATCGAGTCTATAGTTAGATAAGAGAAGAAAACGGTATCGAAAACATGGGTTAATTTAATATCAGCTGCCTTATGAGTGGAATTAATTATGAAATACAGAGTCGTAAACGTAGATCATATAAGCATACGTTTGATTATAACTTTTGTAAGATGAAATATAATGAGTATGCGTTTATGGAATTAGATGAGTTTAAGAAATGTTTAATGAATCCTGTTAAGTTGGGAGAAATAGGACACTTATGTTCGTTTATTTTATGGGTAAAAAATAAAGAACGTCACGAGTATCGTGATAGTCTGGGAGATTATGGCTTAATTCATTTACTTTTTCATTGCTTAGAAAGTAAAGAAGATGCCAAGCAACACGCAGAATATATTCACACCTTGTTTAAGGAAGATATTAAACTTGTATAGTGGTAATAAGCAGAATCTGGTATGCCAATTCTGATTTGGATTAGAACATCAGAAAAGAAAATTTTTCTGTTTTGTATAAAAAACAAAAATTAAGTATATCCAATAGGTGATTTACTGGTGAGCTTTAATCTGAATGCTTAGGTTAAAAGACAATCTTAACTAGATGAATGTAACTTGAAAATAATATTATTTATCCTTTTGATCGATGAAAACATTTTGCTTCCAGAGCCCTTGTTTAATTATTTTACCAGTATCGTCATATAGTTTTCCTTTACCATTTTTTTGATTATTTTTCCATTTTCCAGAATATTTTGTTCCATCTTTATAGTGCATAGATCCTTTTCCGTGACGCTGATTGTTTTTAAAATTACCTTCGTAATATTCTCCATTGATCCAGGTAAAGGTACCTTTACCACCAATCTTATTACCATAAAACGTACCTGAATACTTGGCTCCGTCAAACCAGGTGACATTTCCTTTTACTAAAACACCATCACGTATCTCAACATCCAGAAGTGCTCCTTGAGAAGAAAGTTTATGCCAACCATCATTGAGTTTGTTGACTTTATTAACAGGAACTAACCTTATTTGTTGAGCAGGACAAAAAAATATACCTCCTATGATTAATGCTATTAAAAAAATACTTTGGCGCATAGTTTTTGTATTAATCGTCGTAAAAGTAAGTAAAAACTTACTATTTTATGAAATTAATAAAATTGTCTAGAATATACTATCAAATCATCAATATTTTTTTAGAATTAAAATTAAATTATATACAATTTTATCGTGAAATAACGTTAGTATTACAGTAGAATTTCATATTTATGAAATTTAAACGATAGTTTAAAAGTAAAATTATGTATTATAACGAAGATATTTGCATATAATCGTTATATTTGTGTAGAATTAATAAACCTATAACCCAAATTATACTACAAGTATATGCCAACTTGCTTGTTCTTTTTTTAAAGCCTAAACCTACTATGAAAAAATGTTTGATAATTATTGCGCCATTAGTGCTACTAACCGCATTGTTATTTCCACCTATCTCAGAAAGCCAAATTGAAAAGCCTCAAATAGCACAAACAATACAAACAATTATCAAAGAAAAGCCATTCCAGGAAGATATCAATATTGGAGATCTTTATAAAGAGCGTTTGGCAGAAGCTATAGAAGATTATTTTAATAAAGCGCTTAGGCAAAATAAAATAGTAGGAGCTTCTGTAGGGATTGTAAAGTGTGATTCTACTATATATCTTGGAGGTTTTGGCAAAAGAAATACTAGATTGATGGATAGAGTTTCAGAAGAGACAATATTTAGAGTTGGGTCAGTATCCAAAGGATTTGGAGGAATTCTAGCAGGAATCCATGTAGAAGAAGGATTGTTATCGTGGGATGATAAAATTGTTGATTATATTCCTAATTTCGAATTGAGGAATAAGAATAGAACAAATGAGATTACATTATCACACGTACTTTCTCATTCTGCCGGGTTGCCCTATCATAGTTATACGAATCTGGTTGAAGACGGAGTATCGTTGGATGAAATTGCAGGGAGTTTCAAAAATATTAAATCTACAAGAAAACCTGGAACAATATACAGTTATCAAAATGCAGCCTTTGCGCTTAGTGGTGAAGTTATAGAGAGAGTAACCGGAAAGTCTTTTGGAGAAGTAATGCAAGAAAAAATATTTACCCCTTTAGAAATGGTGTCTGCATCTACAGATTATGAAACTTTAAAAAATGCTGATAATGTTGCCCAGCCACATCAAAAACGATATGGAAGATGGAGAAAAGTACCGATGAATACTAAATATTTTAATGCTATTGCTGCGGGCGGAGTAAATGCGAGTGTAGTAGATATGGCAAAATGGATGAAGTTTTTGTTAGGTCACAATCCAGAGGTGATGAAATCTGCTTCAATTAATGATGTGTTTACCCCAAGAATTAAGGTAGAAGGTAAGAGTAAATATTATCAAAGATGGGCTGGACATAAATCTTCATATTATGGATTAGGATGGAGAATACATAATTTTGTGGATCGTACCACAGGAGCGTCTAGTAAATTGATTCATCACGGAGGTCATGTGAATAGTTACAGAAGTGAGATTGCTCTATATCCACAGGAAGATATTGGAATTACTGTACTTTTTAATAGCCCTACAAAACTTGCCAGAAATGTGATTCCTGATATTCATAAAATCATTAAAGAGGTAATGAATATAAAAGAGGATGAGTTGTTGTCTGATGAGATTGCACAATTGTAATACATAAAACATTAGTTTTTTAATATAAAAGCTCCCTTTTTGTCTGTTCGATGAAAAGGGATTTCTAATTTTTGACAACTTATTTCCCATTGATCTAAATAACTGGTATAATTGCTTGCATCAGCGATGACCTTTGTCGGTTTTAACTTTTTTATTATTCTTTCTAAATGAACTTTTGGAGAATTAGAAAGAATAATAATATCTGGCTGTAATCTTTCAATATTATATATTCCTGTACTGTCAATAATCAGTATCACTTTTTTCTTGTAGGTATATACATTTTTTAGTTTTTGAGAAGAAATAATATTGCTGTTTTTGTTTGTGATATAGTTCTGTAGTATATAATTTTTGTTCATTTCGGAAAAATTACTGCTACTGTATGTTTTAAAAGAGCGTTGTTGTAGAATCCCTATGATCGTATTGCGGTGACTATGAAAAACTATAAATTCTTCATTTTTAATATGATAATATTTTTCAAAATTCATAATTAATAGCAATACAATAGTACTTACTCCTACTAGAATCAGTTTTTTAATAGCATATTTTTTGCAGAGTAATACGATACAAATTAAAAGTATATAGCTAATGATAAGGATTTCTCGCGAAAAAGAAATTTTTGTAATCAAAAAAGCTTCCTGATGTGAAACCCATTGCACAATACTATTCATAGTATCAATACATTTTCCATAAGCCGTAACAATGGAGTTGAATAGGAGATTCAGTTTTGCCAAAATAATGCAAAAGATTCCAGCACCAAGAATAATACCTAACAAGGGTACGATGAGAAGATTGGCAATAAAGAATAACAAAGGAAATTGATGAAAATAGAATAATGTCAATGGCAATATGCCCAATTGTGCAGCCATAGTAGTTGTGAAGGTTTCCCAAAGTTTTCTATCTATATAGAATCTGGGGTTATAGAATTTTGTTATAAAAGGTTGTATCCATATAATTGAGAAAACAGCGACGTAGCTAAGTTGAAATCCAATAGAAAATAGTAATAATGGATTGCAACAGATTAAAATAAAGAAAGAGATAAATAAAGCATTGTATATGCTGGTTTTGGTTCTGAGCTGTTGACCAATTGCAATAAAAGAAAACATCGTTACGGCTCGTAATACAGATGGAGATAATCCTGCAATGATCGCAAAGCTCCAAAGAAGTGATATGATTATAACTGTCTTTATGATAATCCCTTTTTTTCTAAAACGATTTAAGGGTGCAAGAATAAAATTCAATATCCCTAAAAGAATACCAACGTGTAACCCAGATACCGCTAGCATGTGAGCAGCTCCTGCATTTCTGTAGGCGGTCATGATATCTTTGTCAATATCTTGGCGCTGACCCAAAACTAGTGCATTGATGATTGACAACTGTTTTTGAGTAAATCCATGGGTAGTAAGTTGGTCATGAATAGCTGTTCTAATATTGTCTGCTACCCGATATAATGACCATTTAATAGTATTGAGATGTGTTAATTGATTTTTTGAGAGTGTTAATTGATGATATATGTATTGCTTGCTTAGATATTTTGCATAATCAAATTGATGAGGATTAAGTGGTTTTGCTATTGGTTTTAATACAGCATAAGTTAAGTAGCTATCTCCAATGGATAAGTTTTTTGTATTACTACTATCTCTTGGTATTCTTAATAAAATATCTCCACTAGCTATTTTGTTTTTTAAGATTTGTACAGAAATAATATATTTATGATAATATGAAGTAGGTTTTAATCTCTCTTTTATATAAAACTGTATTCCCAGAGGTTCCCGGAGAGATTCTTTTGTAGGTATTAACTGTGAGTAATGACCTAAATCGTTTTTGGGATTATAAATTGTAACTAAGCCAATGCCCAAATGTATAAACACAAGGATCGTAAGAATGCTAAATGAATAACTTTTGTTGAACATTCTTTTTGCATACCACCAGGATACATACAGGCATATTATTAATATACATACTATAGATAGAATTAGATTTAAGTCTAACGGTATGTAGTATCCTAGTAATATCCCAATGGTGACTGAGATTGTAAGAATAAAAAAAGGAACATTAAAAAGTTTATATACCATACTAAAATTAAAAGAGGATAAAAAGCCTCCTTATTATATAGTGTTGGTTCATAGGGTTATGTTACCCCTGATTCTTATGTTTTTTTGCTTTTATGTGTTAGAGTGGATACTATACTAAGGCTAATTTCCGCAATAAAAGCTATGAAAAAGGTATTTACATTTATTGGGATTAAGTTTGTGTAGCTTTTATTTAAGGAACTGCCGTATAGTACGATTTCTCAAAAAACAAAGTGATTATTCGATAGTCGAGATTTAAATGCTCCGAGGCTAGTCTCGAAATCGAACTATTTTTTCTTATAAATTCCTCTTGGACATACCCACAGATAGTTTATTGCTATTTTTTTATCTCTGAAAAATGGGTAGATACTACCGGAAAATCAGTGCTTTTCGTTTATACGTCAAAATAAAAAGAACTCGCTTTTATTTGACAGTCATTATCATAAAAATGTTTTTGCACACACTTTTTGATCCTGTTTTCTTGGCTTACTTCTAATAAAAATAAAAAAAAATGCTTTTCGGGGGTAACATAATCTGCTCCAATGACACTTACTTATACAAAATATAATAAACGTTGAATTATCTAAAGCCAGAGGATGAAGTTTGGAACTAATTTTAAGAGGTTAATCTCTTGATTTTTAAATAAATATGTAAAAGCATATATGTTCAATTCCTGACTTTGATCATCATAAACAAAAAGAAATGAATAAACTATCATTACCCATTGCCCTAATTGCCCTTATCGCTTCAGTAGGATCCTTTTTCTATTTTCAATCTTCCTCAGAATTGGTATACGTAGATGTCAATAAACTATTAGAAGGTTATAAAAGAACCAAAATAGTAAAAACAGATTTTGATGAAAAGGCAAAAACCATGAAATCTAATGTGGATAGTCTCTTATCAGACTGGCAAAAAGAATTAAAAACGTACGAAAAAGAACGCAGTAGTCTAAGTAAAAAAGAGCTTGAATTAAAACAAGAATTATTAAGTAATAAACAACAACAGATCAATAACTATCAGCAAGCGGTGCAGAAGCAATTGCAAGAAGAAGACAAAAAAGTAACCCAGACCGTAATCAATGATATTAATGATTTTGTTAAAGAATATGGTAAAAAAAATGGATATAAGGTGATTTTTGGCGCTACAGGAAGCGGAACGATTATGTATGGAGAAGAAACTGCGGATTTAACAGATAAGGTTTTAGAAAAATTAAATGCTGAGTTCGAAGGGAATTAAATAAGCATAACTAATAGAGGAAAAAAATCATACTAAGCTGAGTGATTTTCTATAGGAAATTGTAGTGAAGGGGAGTGAGTTTTCACTATGTAAAATTTCTCAATACGGTTTTTATTTAAAAATTACTTAAAGTGACACCCTTTGTGTGTGTCTCTTTTAGAGTATGTTTAAAAAGAATACAAATTGAAAATCAATAGTTTGAGGTTCTGAGGACACTTCAAATGATGAGAATATCGAGATATTTTAATTATTTGAAGTAAGCTCACGGTTCTTAAAACATTTGTTTTCAAGAAGTAAGGTTTTTAAACAAGCTCTTATCCACTATTCACCTTACAAAGAATTTAACAATAAAAGAACAAAAATCAAATATCCTCCATCTATTCATTGGACATAGAATCAATAATAAAATAATTAAAAAAATAGGAAGTAAACATGACAAAAGTTATACAATTATTAGGAATACTACTCATATACATTATGATGGTGAGCTGTGCTTCTGGCTATAGAACTATTAAACCTAGTCAAGTTAGATATAACTCATCTAGTGTCAATAAAGCAGTATCCATAAAATACAAATACAATATTTTAAACAAGCGATATACCAAAAAAGAAAATAAAAAAGGAATTAAGCTAGTCGCGGTACAAATTAATAACAACGCATCGAATGATTTAGTATTTGGAAAAGACCTTATACTCCAAAATCAAAATGGTACAGCACTGAACATTTTGGAAACAGAACAGGTATTCAAAAAATTAAGGCAATCCGTTCCTTCGTACTTATGGTATTTGTTATTAACACCGCTAAACCTACAAACCACTACAGTAGATAATCAAGGGGTTGAAAATAGAAGTTTTCCATTAGGTCTAATAGTAGGGCCCGGTATTGCCGGAGGAAATATGATAGCTGCTGGCGCTGCCAATAAAAAATTTAAAACGGATTTGTTCAACTATGACCTTCACGGAGCTACTATAGCAAAAGAAACTACAGTATACGGATTGGTAGGAATCAGGTCAGAGACATATGATGCAATTGAAATCAAAATAGTAGAATAAAACACGGTATCAAAGTAAATTCTATATGCAAAGTACTAAACTAAACCCTCAACCCAGAGTAGTTCCTCTCATGAAAGAGATCAGAGGTTTACTTAAAACAGGAATTAAAAACATATATATGTGTGTCATTATATTGTTTTTTGGAGTATTATTCACCTCCTGCACCAATAAAACTTTTGAGAGTACAGAACAGTTATGGGACTATCTTAATGATCCTGAAAATGGATATCTGCATACCAAAACGGTAAACGGAGTAGATTTCTCAATTGTATACAAACCTACAGATCTGCTAGTAGAGCAAGAATTAAGTGGTAAAGCGACAGCATCAAAAATTGATAGTCTGCGCAAAAAATATGACCAATACCTCTATTTCAACCTATCGATGGCAAGAAATAATCAGGAATTATTAAGCAATGTCGCTGGAAAAAAACAAAAATTTGGAGGGATGGTCAATCAATTAGCCTTTGGGATGGAAGAGAAAATACATTTGTATACACCGCAAAAAGATACCATTGTTATGGCAGATTATATCTATCCCAGAATGTATGGTATGAGTGGAGCTACTACCCTTCTGCTAGTATATCCAAAAGAAAAAAAGGTAACAAATGCAGAAGAAATGACATTAACTATAGAAGATCTTGGTTTTTATACTGGAGAAGTGAAGTTTAAGATCCCTACAAAGATTTTTAAAAATGAACCGAAACTAGAGTTTCAAGACAGGGAATAAAAGTTAGAAGATGGTTGTACTAAAGTTCTACTTTAAAAAAACTCTAATTTTTATCTGACATAAAGATTAAAAAAATAAACTATTGAACCTAATATCCATTATCACGCTTAGCTTTTCTAAGCGGAAAACATAATTACGTATGAGGAATAAACATAGAAACAAAGAACTCAAAAAAGTAAAGAGAATCAAAAATGTTTTGAATCAAAAACTAAGAACTCTGATCTCTCGGCTACGGCTTTCTGCCCTCGGACTTCAGACTTCGGATTACAAACCATCGCATCGCATCATTGCCTTGTTTTTTACGATTATTTTTTTACAAACATTGATTCCTTATAATCAATTATGGGCAAACAACAATGGACCCACAGCTCCAGAAGCAGCAGCCTTTGAGCCTGTAGATGCTACGGACATGGTAAATCTAGTAACAGGAGATTTTTCGTACGTATTACCATTACTCAATGTACCATCCCCAGAAGGAGGATATCCATTAGCATTATCCTACCATGCAGGGATTGCGATGGATCAGGAAGCTTCCTGGGTAGGATTGGGGTGGTCTTTGAATCCAGGAGCTATTAATAGAAGTGTTGTCAAATCTCCTGATGATTGGTATGATGCAAAAACATATAATATTATTACTTCTGGAGTCAATAAAACTTCTAGGTTTGGTTTTTCTGCAGGTATTGGTTTTGGTGATGGTTTTGGAGGGTCGATAGGTTTTTACATAAGTAATACTGAAAACCGAGCTTTTACAGGAGAAACTGAATATCGTAGAGATTTTGGATTAACAGGAAGTGTTGGTTTAGGAGAAAATTCTCCTATTTCAATTAACGGAAGTATTGGAACTGATGCTGTAAGTGCTGGAGTAAGTTTAGGTCGTAATGGGGTTAGTGCCAATTTAAATGTATCTCAATCCTTTATAAATGGAAGTACTACAGCTTCATTATCTTCATCTGATGGTACAGGTGTTTCTTTAAACTCTAAGCAAGGCTTAAGTGCTACATATCTTGGAGCAGGTATAGGGCTCAACAATAGTATCAGTGGAAATATTACTCCAAATATTACTAAGAGAAATATAGCAGCAAACCTCTTTGTGTTCGGTCTCAGTTATTCTGAAAGAAAATTTTGGGTTTTTGAAGCCGATTATACAATTAATCAGGGTTCTTTATATGCAGGAGCTATGGATGAGGTTCTTCAAAAATCAATCTTCGAAACCAAAGTTGATTTTGACAGTTATGAATCAAAAAATCCTTTTCTTGATGACACTGAAAGAGGTAGTTTCTCTTTTACGGGGTATGACAATTATAATGTGTCGGGACAAGGTATTTCAGGTACTATGAGTCCTTTAGTAATAGAACCTGGATATTTACATACAAAGCAAGATGTAATCAGTTCTGCTTCTGGAGAAGATGCATATATGGTGAGTCAGTATCCTAAATCTTTAAGGAGATTTAACAACAGGATTGATGCTTCGAATGGAAATGATATTCACTTTTATTTTCAAAATGAGCTTTCCTCCTATCTCAATTTGGATACTGGTAATTGGACACCAAACTTATCTAATCTCCCCACCGATATTTTCGATTATGATATCTTAGATAATACAGTAGTTTCTAATTTAAATGGTGAAACCATGTATGTTGCCAATAAAAATCGATTAAAAAAAGGTAAATATGTTGAGACCTATACGAATGAACAAATAAGTGCTAATCCAAATCTTATTTTTTTAAATAATCAAATTGATAGAAATGACCCTAAATTAATACCCTCTAAAGGGATAGGAGCTTTTCAGATAACTGCAATTGATGGAAAAACCTATCATTACACAATACCTGTATATCAAAGAGAACAAGTTACACGTAGTTCTAATGAAGAGTATAATATTGAAGAAAACTATAATGAAAGTCAACAATTTGAACCCTATGCAACACATTGGTTATTAACTGCCATTACTGGGCCAGATTATATTGATAAAAATGCGGATAATCTTATTGACAAAAACGATTATGGATATTGGGTTACATTTGATTATGGTAAGTGGAGTGATGGATATAGCTGGAGAAACCCAACTGATGGAGAATCAGTCACTGAAAAAACAAAAATATATTCCTGGGGAATCAAAGACATATATTATTTAGATAAAATAAAAACAAGAACACATACGGCACTTTTTATTAAAGAAGATAGAAAGGATGATAAATCTTCTAAAATAGACTTTCCCAAAGGATCGAATGATTTGAAGTGGTTACAGGACATTCATCACGGTAAGCGTGTAAAAGGAAATGATGGGGAAATTTATTTGAACGGAATTTACGGGACTAATGATTATGCCCATAATGTAAATATCGCAAATACTTACCATGGCTATAAGTATAAGTCTAAAATTCACAAATCACTACGCCTTGATAAAATAGTGATACTAAAAAACAAAGACCTCCCTTCGAACTTATCTAAATCAAATAATAATGAACCCGCTTCAGTACACATAGGTGATATTGAGATAAGGGAACGGATAGAGGGTTTTGATTCGGCAGGCAGAGTAATTATTGATAAACCAGCAATAATTCATCAGAGATCCTGGAATGGAGAGTTTTATAATAATGTTCTAGATAAGGATGATATAGAAGCCCTAAGTGCTGATATCATAGAAAAAGCAACTGAGGTAATAGATTTTAATTTTGATGAAACATATCCACTTGCTAAAGGGTCATTTAATTCTGATGCAAGTAGTAAAGGAAGACTAACCCTTAAGTCTCTTTCTATAAAAGGTAAACAAGGAAATAAATTAATACCTGATTATAATTTTTCTTACAATAAAGCTCAAATAGGTTTTAATAAAGATGAAATTGATCCATGGGGATATCAAAAAATACATCCTGATGCTTGGAGTCTATCAAGTATTCAAATGCCGACAGGAGGAAAGATAAATATCAAATACCAATCAGATGAAATTAGCAAAGAAATAGTAAAAGGACTACGTGTTTTTTATCAAGATTTGCAGTTTTCTTTTTCCACAGATATTTCAGGAAATAAAAATGTAATGGTCAGGAATAATCCAGAAATCACGGATAAAATTGATTTTAGAAATTATTTTGAAGTCGGAAAAAATGCATTTTTAGATGCACTATATTGGAGACATCCTCCTGGAAACACATCCCATAGGATCGGAGATGTTGCGGGATATTATCCTATAATTAATGTTACTGCTGATCAAATTACTTTTCAGATTCCAAATACACATTTGAATCAAAATGTAAGAAGAGGTAGTAACTGTATTAAAAATCAATGGTCATATTACAATCAATTAGAAAGTATAACAGGACAGTGGTTTGGATCAATCGATGGTGGAAACTGTGGAGACCCGAGAACAACAAGCAATGGGACTAGAAGCAAATACACATTCATTGCTAATAAAGCGTCTTTAGAAAATAATAAACAAGGTGGAATTAGAGTATCTGAATTAACAACTACACAGAATAATAATTCATATAAATCTATATATGATTATAATAAAACTCCAAACCAGAGTTCAGGAGTTACAATACACACTCCTTCTGATTTTAGAAAAAGTATTGGTTTTATAAATGAATTACCATCGCCACAGGTAATGTATGGACAGGTAAAAGTCTCTAAGTATGGTAATGATGATCTACTACAAAGTAGTACTATATATCGTTTTAAAACTTTCGATAATATAACTTATAATAATGCTGGATTTAGTTTAGATGATATACTATCACTTACAAAATCACAAGATCAAAATATTACTAACCTTGATATCGAAGTCAAACCTGGAAGTATAGAAAGAGTAGATATTAATTTTTCTAGACATAAATTAACAAATAACCTCACTTCATTAGGAGCTTTACTTTCTATAACAGATCTTAATTCAAAAGGACAGTTGATATCAAAAGTCGAAAATGAATATGATCTCTTAAATAACAAACTCGGATCAACTAAAGAGTCTTTTAAAACTATAAAGCTAAATGTAAAATCAGGTAAGAAAAAATATTTTCTTAACACTTCGACAAAAGAAATGCAAATTGCAACATTAAGAAGTACAAAGACTACCAGAGGAGGTATTTCACAGACTGTTGAATTTGTAAACTTTGATAATTTAACAGGTAAAACGATTGAAACCGAACAGACTCTTGGTGATGGACAATTAGTTAGAACAAAAGAATTCTTAGCAAAAGATGTTAATTCCTATAGTCCTTCTACCGGTTATAGCATGGGCTCCAAGGTAGACAATCCGACCAATAAAAATATGCTTACCCAGACAGCTGCTAATCTCACACAGATAAAAGGCAGCAATGGAGATTGGAAAACCATCAACGCGGATATTACTACCTGGAATAACAATTGGACCTATTATAATCAGAACGGTACTACGACAACTCCAGCAAATGCAAGTGAAAAAATCTGGAGAAAACACAAAACCTTTGCCTGGAAAGGGCAAGTAGACGATGATGGCGCCTATATTGGATATACAGGAGCACTTGATGATTTTGATTGGAGTGATGATGGTACACAAGCCAATACTAAATGGATAAATACAAGTACTGTAAGTTTATATGATCATTATTCGATGCCATTAGAAGCTATTGATATTAATGGAAATAAAGCCAGTACTAAAATGACAGATGATCAATCCAAAATTATTGCTGTCTCCAATGCTGGATATCAAGAAATGTTTTATTCCGGAGCAGAATACAGAGATGGTAATTATCTGGAAGATCAGATGCTGGGAGGGCAATATCAAAAATCAGATGTGGCGCATACAGGAACACAATCGCTATTGCTTGATTCTGGTAATCAAGGATTCAAAATCACGCTTCCTTCAGGGAAACACCGCGAAGGAAAGTATAAAACTTCGGTATGGGTTCGCAAAAGTGATTTAGGCAAAATACGTATCAATATCAAAGGCACTACGAAAACCTTTAATGGAGAGCGTGCAGATGCTGGTGATTGGACACAATTAAATCATTATGAGGATCTGGGATCAGGAAATGAGACTGTATATATCACTGCAGCTGGAGGGAGCATTTATGTAGATGATTTTAGAATATGCCCTATAGAATCCTCAATGACCTCTTATGTGTATAACCAATGGGATGAACTGAGCTATATCATAGGAGCAAACAATCTGGCAACTCATTATATATATGATGATGCGGGGAGATTGATCGAAACTCAATCAGAAGTTATCGATAATGAGACTACTGATGGAGGGTTTAAAAAAACACAACGTACTATTTATAACTATAAATAATGAGAGATGAATACTAAGACATTAAAAATATACATATATTGCTTATTACTGATAGGTATTCAGAAAAATAGAGCAACGACTATTTGTGATTTAGAAAATTTACTACCAAAAGAAACGCAAATCAATAATTGTAATAATATTACATTTGAGTCTAATGCCCCCTTTCAACTTAATGTAACAAATACAGGTGGAGTTTCTACTGTGGGATATATACTGAATCCATCTCAATGCTCTATTCCAACACCAAGTGCTGAGATTTCTATTAGTTCTGATTGGATAACAAGAGTTGACCATCTTTCTCAGATTGGAAAAGGGTTGCTTCATATTTATGTAAATCCCAATAGAAATTTATTTCCCAGGCAAACTGCCGTGACACTAAAATATCATAATCCTGATAATGGTGGAAGTGGAATTGATATCTATTTTACAGTAATCATAACACAAGCAGCAGGAGTTGCATACTATGTAGATTCTGATGGTGATGGCTGGGGAGATTATAGTGAAACACCTTTTTATGGTACGGATTTTGACACACCTCCCCCAGGATGGGTATCCAGAGCAGGAGACATCTGTCCTACTGTTCCTGGTCCCAACAAAGGCTGCCCCTTCTCTATCCCAGCAGATGACAAAAACTGGATAAACACCCGATCTTTTGATATTACAGGAAAAGCAATCGGGCAGACACACGCCTATTTTGATGAACTGGGCAAAGCTACCCAAACCTTTTCCTGGGATTTTAAAAGCAAAAAAATCTGGGCTAATGAAACCCGCTATGACCATCAGGGAAGACCTGCACTCCATACCCTAAGTGCTCCTATTGGAGAATCTCCCTGGTTATCAGGTGAGACAACACCAGAACCAGGCTATCAGGATGATTTTATCAAAAAATCAAACGGAGATCCTTATCTAATCTCTGACTACGAAAAAACAGATATAGAAAACCCATCTCCAGTAGGAGCGCAAGCCAATTCACTAGGGTGGTATTATAGTAATAACAATAGTAGTGATCGTTTTCAGGATGTAACCAACAGACCCTACTCCCGAACAATTTATAGCGAACTTAACCCCGGAACAGTCTTAAAAACCATTGGCGGTAATAAAATGGATGACCAATGGAAAAATGAATACGTGTTTTCTATGCCAGCTGGACAGGAACTATCAAAACCCGGAGCTTTTGGGGATAATGCATATAATGATTATAAAGTTATCAAAACCGTAGCAAGGGATGTACACGGGGTAGAGAGTGTCGTTTTTACCGATACCGATGGTCGTACATTGGCAGCAGCTCGTAGTGGTAATGAACAAGGAAATCCTGATAATACACGCACAGCATCTGTAAAAATTGGAGAACAGGGATATGTTGATATACACATTCCTGTAGGGCGTATTGGAATTACGGTTACTGGGCGATATGCCTCTGGGACACAGGTTTTTGATTTAATTACAGAAAAACTGGTAACTATAAATAAACAAGACTTACCTCCTGGCTTTTATCGCATTGCATTTCCTAATCCAGAATCTTATATCCCGGATAGTGTAACTGTAACCTATCCAGAAAACTACTATGACTACAGCCTTAATGAGTATGATAAAGCAGGTAGATTACTAAGCAGTAAGCAACCTTTGCAGCATCTGGAAAGTATCTTTGAGTATAATGCCCTAGGGCAATTGACCCATACACACAGTCCTGATGAAGGGGATGCCTGGTTTAAGTATCGCAGTGATGGACAAATACGTTTTTCTCAGAATAGTAAACAAAAGATCACGGTAAGTGAATTTAATGGCACTGAAGAGTTTTCATATACTAATTATGATGATAAAGGCAGGCCTATAGAAAGTGGTGTTTTTTATGGAGCTCCAAAAAGAGTATTATTTGATGACTTAAATCCAGATGATTTTATTCCTATTGGATTTCGTAAAGAGGTTCATAAAACCACCTATGATTTTATATCAGAAACAGATAAAGACTTTTTATCAGGGATACACAGTAGGTATGCCAATCCTTCGTTTTTAGCAGGTAATGTGGCTAAAACAGAGAACGATAATACGACTACTTATTATAGTTATGATATCTATGGCAGGGTGCAATGGATCATACAGGATATCGCCGGATTAGGCGCTAAAACTATTGATTATGTGTATGATCCTGTGAGTAGTCAGGTAAATCAGGTACTATATCAAAAAGGGAAAGAAGATCAGTTTATACACAGGTACACCTATGATCCCGATGATTATAGGCTGACCAAAGTAGAAACCTCTACGAGTGGAACCAACTATACGGAGCATGCCAGCTATGAGTATACCGAGACAGGGCAGTTAAAAACCCTAAACCTTGCAAAAGGGCTGCAAGAGATAGATTATGTATATACCCTTAATGGAGCCTTAAAAAGTATCAACCATCCTAGTCTTGATGCCAATGGCGACCCTGGTAATGACAGCAATGATCTTTTTGGGATGACCTTACACTATTATAATAATGACTATGCCCGCCCTAATGCTATCCCTAAAACAAGCGCAGGTATAAATCAATATAATGGAAATATCAAAGCCATTACCTGGAACACCAATAGACCAGATATGGCGACCACACCAAGCACATATTATTATGAATATAATAAAAATAACTGGCTACAAGGTGCTAGTTTTAATAAAGCGATTACCGAAGGAGAAGGAAATATAGCACCCACAGCAACCAGAAACCAGCAGGTCACAACCAGTGAAACTGTAGAAGTAAGTGAAGCTATCACCTTAGCTCCGGGGTTTAGTGTTACAGCGACAACCGCTCTTAGCTTTGAAGCAAAAATAAGGTATCCCGGTAGTGTAAGTGATGAAGAGGATTATAATGTATATGGCATTACCTATGATGCTAATGGAAATATCCAAACCCTCAATCGTAATAAAAATAATGCTCATGGTAGCAATGCTATGGATAAGCTATCGTATGCGTATAAAACAGCTAAACCCAATCAATTATTACGGGTAGATGATGCTGTAGGTACTATAACTGATGCAGATGATATCGAAGATCAGGATGGAGATAATTATATATATAACGAAATAGGTCAATTAATAGAAAACAAAGAAGAAAAGATTACCTATCTTTACAACGCCAGTGGATTGGTGACCGAGGTGCGTAAAAATAACAACCCCTTGGTGAAGTTCTTTTACAATGATAAAAATCATAGAGTTCGCAAAGAGTCTTATAATCCTACAAATGGTAACTTAAGCTATACAGAACATTATGTACGTGATGCAGGAGGTACAACTATAGCAATTTATAGAGATCAACTACCCATACACCTTACTATCTACGGAGCTAGCAGATTAGGGATTTATAATAGGGTAGATGGTTCCAGCAAGTATGAGCTTACCGATCATTTGGGGAATGTACGTGCTGTAGTGGGTAGAGATAGACAAGGTATTTCTTTACAGCAATATGGACAAACTGATTACTATCCCTTTGGCATGCCAATGCCTAACAGAAACCTAAAAGGAGATTACAGATACGCATACCAAGGACAAGAAGTAGATCCCGAAACTGGAAAAGAAGCATTCCAACTTAGATTATGGGATAGTAGAATTGGTCGATGGTTGACGACCGATCCTGCAGGGCAGTATAACTCACCTTATCTAGGAATGGGTAATAACCCAATAACAATGGTTGATCCTGATGGTGGTTTTAGTTGTCCTGATCCTCCTTGTAATGGTGGTAATTTACCTCCTGGATCTCATACTTTAATCGGTGATGATGGTTTTGTTTCTGGTGACACCTTTTATGGTGGTGATTTAGGGGAAGTTTTAATAACTGCTAATACTAACTTAGCAGGTGCACCTAGATTAATACCACAAGCACCAATGCGTGTGATTCCTGGCGGTGGTGGATTACAGAATCCAAGCCCACTACCTGGTTTTTTTGCTACTTTATATATGGGTAAACAAATGATTGATTTATTTTCGTCATTTGAAAATCCTATATATAATATGCCTAAATCTGATTATGATAAACCAGAAGATGAAAGTAAATTATATCTTTATAGAGCTATGCGAATGTCCAATGGCATGCCTGAAATAGGAGATGAATCTCTTGCTCAATTAGGTATAAGAACAAAAGATGTTAATGGAGCAGGACCTAATACACATATATTCCCAAGTGAACTTATGGGTATGTCAGTCACTCCGTGGAACGGAGCTATTACTTATCCTCCTCCAACAGCTAATAAGCCACTATGGAGAATTCATATAGTTAAATTACAAATCCATGGTTTAAGCTTTTTTCAAGATGGTCCTACACATGGAGTTGTAATCCCATCAAATCATACCAGTTTGACAAATTTTAGAACACGTGTACATTCAACAGCTCCTTACTGGGAAAGAGCCAACTAATAATTATAAAAAATGTTAAATTATAAATTAAATATTGATGATTTTTTTAAATCCGTTTTTAATTCAATATTAAAACAAGAATATAACTATCGAGATAGCTTATTGAATGGAGTTCCTTTATTATTAGAAATAAGAAAAAAAGGAATATCAAAGGAAGAAATTCAAGAATATATAAATGAGTATTATCAAACGTTTTGCTCAAAAGAAACAGACTACAATAGACACTTTGATGATTTTTTAGTAGATTTTGTAGCAGATATTAAAGGTCCTCCTTGGTCTAGAAACTTAGACTTTTGGGACTCTAAAATATCATTTGAAGACTATAAAAAAAGTGTCTTATAAATTACCCTGCTCTACGAAGTATGGTGTGCTGCGCCCAAGCTGGTGCGAGCGAAATTAAGTAACGGCTAGCGCGATGGCTCTGGCTCGTGCCATATCAGATTGTCAGATAAGAGTAAGAAATAGTAAAAGCAGTCACGTTTGTATATCAGATGTGGCTGTTTTATTTGTGGGTTATAGGGTTTTTAGTTTTGCTGCTTTTACTAGATTATCGATAAGGTAAAAGATATGTTGTTTGTCTTCTTCTGGTAGATGCTCGATATCATTAATACGTTTTAAAATATCTTTATTGTAAGTAGAAAGTTGTCCTTCACCAATTAGATAATCTACAGATACATCAAAGGTTTTTGCAACTCGCTCTCCGAAGAATGATTAAATAAAAAAAGGAGTGCTGCGCGAATGTCTGTGACTTCGTGCCGTATCAGATTGGTAGATAAGAGTAAGAAAATAAAGTAAGAACAGTCACGATCTATAAAAAGAATGTGGCTGTTTTTGTTTTTAAGAATATGCCAATCGAGCTTTTGCATCACGGATCATTGCATCAAGAGCAAATAGGATATGTTCTCTATCTTTTTCGGGTAGTTTTTGTATGGTCAGTATTTTGTTGGTGATTGATTCATCAACGAGTAGTTCTGTTTTGCCAACCAAATAATCCAATGATACGGTAAGTGCATCAGCCAGTTTGGTAGCTACTTCAATAGAAGGGTTAGAATCTCCACGCTCATATCTTCCCAATACATTAACGTGTATATCTACCTGTTTAGCCAGTTCTTCTTGTGAGAACTTGTTCTTTTTTCGTAATTCCTGTAACCGTTCTGCAAACTTCATAATCGTAAATCTACCTTAAATAGTGTGTTTTCACAAATGTAAAGGACTTATTTAGGTTTAAAAACAATTGATTGAGTTGTTTTTTAAAACGTTTTAGGTATATTTGAACCTAAATAGTAAGATTTAGGGAGTTATGAACAAATTGCAGATTGATAACACAGACCAACTCATTTACGAAAATGACATTCTAGAACTAACAGTCTTAGGAGGTATACGATTAGAAGGATTGGATAGAATGCGTATCACAGTCAAAGTACAATTACAAGAAAGCAGTAGACCACCAGTTCGTCATAACCTAGATTTATATAATGATACACAATTAGAAAAGTTCATACGTAAATGTGCTGAAAAACTAGAAATCGGTACAAATGTTATTGCAGCCAACTTATCAGAACTCACAGAAGAACTAGAAAAATACAAGTTAAACCTGATTAAGCAAAAAGAGGAAAACCTAAAACCTAAAGTAAAACAATTAAATATAGCAGAAAAAGAAGTCGCAGAAACCTTCCTAACACAACCAGACTTACTACAAACGACTAATGATTTGATCGGTAAAAGCGGCGTAATCGGAGAAGAAACCAATAGATTATTAATGTATCTAATCTTTACATCAAGAAAACGACAACAACCGCTACACGTCATAAGTCTAGGAAGTTCAGGAACAGGGAAAACACATTTGCAATCATCTGTGGGAGAACTTATCCCAGAAGAAGAACGGGTAAGTATCACAACCTTATCAGAAAACGCATTCTATTACTTTGGTAAACAAGAACTCAAACACAAAGTCATATTAATAGAGGATTTAGACGGTGCAGAAAATGCACTCTATCCATTACGAGAGCTACAAACTAAAAAACGTATTGTAAAAACCATTGCCAGTAAAAATCATAAAGGAGAAACCCAAACAAAATATCTTGTGGTAGAAGGCCCTGTTTGTGTTGCAGGTTGTACCACCAAAGAACATATTTATGAAGATAATGCAAATCGTAGTTTTTTAATATATCTCGATGAAAGCACCATACAGGATGAGAAAATAATGGGGTATCAACGTCAATTATCTGCCGGCGAAATAAATACTTACGAACAAAAAGAAATACAAGAGTTTTTACAGAACACTCAAAGAATACTTAAACCTATTACAGTAAGAAATCCATATGCCAATAAACTCAATCTTCCACAATCAGTATTTAAACCACGAAGAACCAACAATCACTATTTACAATTTATAGAAGCGATTACCTTTTACTATCAATACCAACGAGAGCAACAGACAGATAAGGAAACGGGTGAAATGTATATTGAAACCACCTTAGAGGATATTGAAAATGCAAATATGTTACTCAAAGAAGTATTACTACGTAAAAGTGATGAACTTACGGGAAGTTGTAGAAATTATCTTGAAAATCTAAAAGAGTATCTAAAAACGAAGAAGAAAAAGGACTTTACAGCATTAGAAGTCCGTAAGCAATTACGATTACCAAAAACTACGCAATGGCGGTATCACAAGCAATTAATAGATAGTTATTTAATACAGCTAATCAAACAAAAAGGAAAACAAACCAATCGCTATAAACTGACCAATGAGAAGGAATACCAAGAGTTAGAAGCACAAATACAAACGGTTTTAGATGATTGTCTAAGTAAGATTAAAAATACTGTCTGTGGCGACTCGCTACGTTCCAGTGTTCCAAAGCGTTCCAAATCTAAAATGGAACGGTTAAACAAAACAAAAACAGCCAATTAGACTAACTGTTCCTGTGTTCCTTCAAAAGATATAAGTGCAATGAGAAAATTAACCTTAAAAAATGAAAGTTACCAATACTTAGAAGCTTCTTTTAAGGAATGGTTGGATATTTTAGGTTATGCAGAAAGTACCGTTTATAATCTGCCAAATCATATACGGGAATTACTCTACTACTTAGAACAAAAGAATATTCCTCATATCAAAGAACTAGATAACCTGATTATCAAAGAATATTATAACCATCTAAAATTACGTAGTAATGATAGAAAAGGTGGAGCACTAAGCAATGGCAGTCTGAACAAACATTTACAAGCACTTTACAAGTTTACAGACTATTTACGCCAAAATGGTAGAATAACCTTACCTAAATTATCCATTGATTGGGAGCAAGACGACACAGGAACAATCGAAACCTTAACTATACAAGAAATTAGGCATCTATACAAAGCTACAAGACATTATCCCAGAAATATAAAACACACCAAACCCCAATACTTTTTTGAAGCGATTGCGCTGCGTGACTGTGCTATACTAACCATATTTTACGGTTGTGGATTACGCAGAAATGAAGGGTATCATTTACAAGTAGAGGATATTAATTTTGATCGGCAGATACTCCACGTCAGAAAAGGAAAAGCTAATAAAGAACGGTTTGTACCCATCAACAAAGCCAACCTAAACTACTTGCAAGAATATGTATACGATGGCAGACCAATACTGATAAAAGACAAAACAGAAAGTGCATTTTTCATAGGTGAACGTGGCAAACAACTTACGGCACAATCCATTGCCATACGATTAAAAATATTACAACAAAGAACTGATGATATTGTATTACAAGAGAAAAATGTACGCCTGCACGTATTACGACATAGTATCGCTACACACCTACTTCAAAATGGAATGCCATTAGAAAATATCAGCAGGTTTTTAGGACATACCAGCCTAGAAAGCACACAAATTTACACTCACTTAATAGCTCAACAAGATGAATGATTTTAAAAGCTACTTGTTATCAAAAGGTTTTAGTTCTCAAACCACAGCTACCTATCAAAAGAACTTACTCGCCTTTATCACTTGGACAGATGCACAGCAAATAGAATCTGAACAAGCAACTTACAGGGAATTGCTAGGTTATATCCAACATCTACGAAACAAAAATGTAGGTAGTCGTGCCATACAATCCTATATCAACAGCTTAAACCATTATTATAAATGGGTCGTGAAACGAAACTTACGAAATGATAATCCAACCACAAATATTGATATTAAAGGCATCAAACGTAGAAACTTATATCATATCCTTAGTAAGCAAGAACTCCAAAAATTATATTACGATTATAAAGAATTATCAAGTCAAAGCCCATCTGAAAAGCGTAATGAAATTATCGTTAGTTTATTGGTATATCAAGGTCTTACTACTACAGAACTCAAAAAACTAACGATCCAAGATGTAAAACTACGGGAAGGAAACATTTACATCGCAGCGACAAGAAGAAGTAACGAAAGAACCCTAAAACTGGAATCCCACCAAATACTAGATATTATGGAATATACCTTACAAACTAGGCAAGCCATATTATCGGAAACCCAAAAAGAGACCGATCTATTTTTAGTCAGTACAGGAAATAGCTTACAACTAGGTAATGTCCTTCAAAAACTAATGCAGCAACTACGTAAGCAAAGCAGAAAAATAGAAAGCCTTAAACAAATACGAACTTCGGTTATTACCCATTGGCTCAAAAATTACAACCTACGGGAAACCCAATATATGGCAGGACACCGTTTTGTAAGTTCTACGGAAGCGTATCTAATCAATGACTTAGAAGATTTACAAACTGATATCGATAAATATCATCCAATAGGATAAAATAATACATTATGAAAACACAAAATAGAAGCCCTTAAACAGGAAAAACATAGTATTTTTATTCCTTAAAACTGTAACCACGAAAACAGTGTCTTAAAAATTATGCCCGTCACGTCTGCAAGTAGGGAAACCCTTGCGCTGTATGTTACAGTACAGAAGGAAGGCTAAAACGGGTTCTTTCACTCCTTAAAAACTGTAACAATGAATTTACAAGAATTTACGGCAAAGTATGCCAATACGGTACATATCGATACCAAAACCCAAGAAACATATATTAGAATCCCTGTAACTGACTTGGGTGAACTAAGTTTTATGCAACATACCTTATTAGAAAACCTGAATTTATTAAGTCAGTTAAATGATGATCTAGAAACTAACAGGGATATGAAAGACTGTATGTTTTGGATATCAAAAATCCTACTAGCCAGTTATCCTTCTGATGAACTTGAAGGAATAGCAAAACTAATACAATCAGCATCTAAATTAATGTAGACAACTAATACTAATAAATCTCGAATCGTAAGGTTCGGGATTTATTAATGAATACGATCTAAACAAGATAAAATAATAACTTTGTAATTATGAGTAAAATAAACAAAACAACTTACACTACTTTTTTACAAGAAATTAAAGAACAGGTATATCAATCTCAATACGAAGCTTTAAAACAGGTAAACAAGCAATTAATCAAATTATACTGGGCAATAGGTAAATCTATTGTTGAAAAGCAAGAACAATTTGGTTGGGGAAAATCAGTAGTAGAAACCTTATCAAAAGATTTACAAAAAGAGTTTGTTGGAGTAAAAGGTTTTTCTACGGATAACCTTTGGAGGATGCGTAAGTTTTACATAAAATATTCTGAAAACTCAAAACTTGCACCATTGGTGCAAGAAATAGGATGGAGTCATAATATTTTAATAATGGAGAAATGTAAAGATGATTTAGAACGTGAATTTTACATCCAAATGGTTAAAAAGTATGGTTGGACAAAAAATGTATTGATCCATCAAATAGAAAGTAAATCTTATGAACGTTTTTTATTGAATCAAACCAACTTTGACAAGACTTTAGAAGAGAAATATAGACATCAGGCAAAATTAGCAGTCAAGGATAGTTATAGCTTTGATTTTTTGGGAATGAGTGAAAATTATGGAGAGCGGGAAATGGAACTCGGACTTATAAAAAACATACGTTCTTTTTTAATGGAAATGGGATCTGATTTTGCTTTTATAGGTAATCAATATAAAGTAACTGTTGGAGAAGATGATTTTTATGTTGACTTGTTGTTATATCACAGGAGATTAAAGAGTTTAGTGGTTATCGAATTAAAGACGACAAAATTTAAGCCAGAACACGCAGGACAGATGCAATTTTATCTAACCGCATTAGATGAGCAAGAAAAAGGAGAAGACGAAAACCCATCCATAGGAATCATCATTTGTAAAGGAAAAAATAGAACCGTTGTAGAATATGCTTTAAAACGTGTGAATGCTCCAATGGGTGTTGCAGATTATAGAATTACAGAAGAACTACCAGAAGACATGCAAGAACTATTACCGTCAGCAGAAGAAATTGTAGAACATTTACAGAAGTTCATAGATAAGAAATAGTAGGTAAATGGATATAGAAAAAGAAATAACAGCAATACAAGAAGAGATAAGTACTATCAAAGACCCGTTATTCATTAAGGTGATTAAAAGTATATTGGTATATAGAAAGAAAATGGTGCAGCCAGAATGGTGGAATGCATTAACAGAAGAAGAAAAACAAAAGTTTTAAAAGATATGGAAGATGAAACAGAAAAAATGAGAGCAGAATTACTAGAGTTCATATCAACTTGTGAGGACGAAGTATTGTTAGAACAAATATTAGAAGCTGCTAAAAAATACCATAATGAAAATGAATGAATCAGAGATTATAAAGCTAAAGTTAGAAATCATCCAATTTATACTAGATTGTAATGATGAAGCCATTTTAGCTGAAATGGAGAAAATTTTACGGGAAGGGTAAACCTTTCTTTGAAAAATCGCACATATCCCGAATCGTAAAGGTTCGGGATTTTTGTTTCATAGGATAAAAGCCAAGTGAGTCGGCTATCGCCTCCGATTTACTATTATCACATCAGCCCGAAAAGGGCTTTTGTAATAAGCTGTTATAAGGAGTTCCTTCGTCACGCCGCAAGCTATTTTTTGTTATTCCACAAATGCAGAAAAAGCATTTGTTCCATACCGCTCCAACTTCCTCACCTTCGGTCGTCAGTCTCCACTACAAACAAATAGCCTTGCTCTGTTCCTCTATCACCCGCAGCTACTTTTTTGCTTAAAAACAATAAGGTACGCTAACGCTGAATATTAATTTAAGCAAAACCGCTACTTCATTGGCTACGCCGCTTGGTCGCAGCCTAGCCGATTATTTATGTTGAAGTTTATATTTTGATAAATAGGAAAACATAAAAATCGTCTGGCACACAAAACCACTACGTTCTCTTTTGTGTGTCGGCTGCTCCTCTCCGCTACGGCTTCGCCAGTTTTGCGTGCAACGCAGCTTCGTTCAATCGCCACTAGGCTATGATTATTATTAAAGTTGAAGCTCGGCAACTAACTGCCTTTGCGCACTTCAACTTTAATAATAATCGTTCTTACTCATACGGAAAAACGCTTCAAAAGTGGAAGATTGAAAAGGATAATGCGGTTGTGATCTTCCACTTTTGAAGTGTTAGGCAAAGTGCCGATTGAACGTCACGTAAACAAGCTCAAAACCATTAAAAATGCCACTAGAACCGTCCAAATCACGTCTACGACACAATTATACCGCTATAATATTATAATATCTTCCGTAAAAATCGTGCCTTAAACATCAAATCTTCAATATTAGCAGTCTGTGCGCGCCTATTTTACATAGTTGTATTATGGGGCGCGGGTGTAGTGTTGGCATAAGAAAGTACCCATAATGCCCAATTATGTAAAGATAGGTTTGGTGATGTGGCTGGCAATACAAAGACGGAATTTTACTATATTTACAAGGTCGATAAGACATACGTTCTTTTAAAAAAAGTGTAGAAGGAA